>NZ_JBEZHK010000034.1:0-76890 GCF_040650555.1 Streptomyces sp. NPDC048664
CCCACCCCGACGTCGTCGAAGCCGTGCTGCGCGGCTCCGTCAGGACCAACAAGTGGATCAACGCCAACCCCGAGGCGGCGAAGGCGTCCGCGAACGCCGCGCTCAAGGGGCTGTCGGGCAAGGCGCTGCCCGCCGACGTCATCGACCCGGCCTGGAGGTCCATCACCTTCCTGGACGACCCGCTGGCCTCGACGCTGACCACCGAGGCCGACCACGCGGTGAAGGCCGGCCTGCTGGACAAGCCGAACCTGAAGGGCATCTACGACCTCAGGCCGCTCGACAGGATCCTCAGGTCCGAGGGCGAGGACACCCCGGGCGACGCAGGTCTCGGCACCGAGTAGCCGACGGGCGCCGCCGGCAGTCGTGTCGGCGGCGTGTCGGTTCCCGTGCGGGTCCGTCGGCGATCTGTCGGTGGCATCGCCCAGGCTGGGTGCACCAAGACCTGACGGCCGATGAGGAGCCCACCATGAGCGAGCAGTCGACAGCCCGGAGCCCGAAGCGGCCGAGTGTCCTGATCTCCGGCGCCAGCATCGCCGGCCCCACCCTCGCCTACTGGCTGCACCGGTACGGGTTCGACGTCACCGTGGTGGAGCGGGCCGACGGCCTGCGGATGGGCGGCCAGGCGATCGACGTGCGGGGCCCGGGCCTCGAGGTGGCCGCGCGCATGGGGGTGCTGGACGCCGTCCGCGCCCGGTGCACCGACCTGCGGGGCATGTCCACCGTCGACGACGAGGGCAACGAGCTGTCCCGCACCACCGAGTACACCGCGAGCGGCGGCCAGATCGACAGCCCCGACATCGAGATCCTGCGCGACGACCTCGCCCGGATCCTGGTCGACGCGGGCGGCAGCGGCATCGAGTACCTCTTCGACGACTCCATCGACGTCCTGGAGCAGGACGACAGGGAGGTCCGGGTCGTCTTCCGCAGCGGCACGGCACGCGCCTTCGACCTCGTCGTCGGCGCCGACGGGGTGCACTCCACCACCCGGCGGCTGGTGTTCGGGCCGGAGGAGGACCATCTGCACCACCTCGGCGGCTATCTCGGCGTGTGGTCGGCACCCAACCATCTCGGCCTGGACCGCTGGGAGGTGGCGTACGAGATACCGGGCAGCGGCCTGCTGGGCGCGCTGGTGATGACCGCACGGGACAACAAGGAGGCCCGCGTCTTCATCGGCATCGACTCGCCCGAGCCGCCCTCCCGCTTCCTGCCCGGCGACGTCGTCGAGCAGAAGCGCCTGGTGGCGGACGCCTACGCGCACGCGCGGTGGGAGATGCCGCGGCTGCTCAAGGAGATGTGGAACGCCACCGACTTCCATCTCGACTCCGTGGCGCACATCCGCATGGACTCCTGGTCCCGCGGCCGCGTCGCGCTCCTCGGCGACGCGGGGTACTGCGCCTCCCCGGCCTCCGGCATGGGCACCACCATGGCGATGGCCGCCGCCTACGTGCTGGCGGACGAACTCAGGGCCGCCGCGGGCGACCACCGCGGCGCGTTCACGGCGTACGAGCGCCGGATGCGCCCCTTCGTGGACACCTGCCAGCGGATCGCGCTGGTCAGCATCGCCCATCGGCAGCGGACGCAGGGGCGGATCGCGGATCTGGACGAGCAGTTCGCCCGGCACCTGGACACGGACTTCGACGAGGTCGTCGCCGAACTGCACACCTTCCGGCTCGAGGACCGCTGACCCCACCGCCGGGCGGGGTCAGCGGGAGGTGTCCTGGTCCCAAATGTGGGCGCAGGTGGGGCACTGCAGATGGACCACGTGGCCCGCGCTGGACAGCAGGTACCGCCAGTGGACATGGCAGGTGCGGCCCGCACCGCAGGCCTCGCAGCCGTCCTGGTCACGGCAGTGCGGGCAGGGCAGCCAGGCGCGCCGCGCCCTGTCGGCGTGCGGATCAATCGGAAGCACGGGCGCCTCCGAGACCGGGAGGCAGCACCCCGGCCGCCACCAGGCGGTCGTAGATCTCCTGCTGCTCGGCGTCAAGACCGGAGTAGAGCATCCGGTACGCCTCGTTCTCGTCCCTCAGCCGCGCGACCGGGTCCCAGTCGGGTCCCATCGCCGCGAAGAACTCCGCTCGCCGACGTGCTTCGTCGACGGAGAGGTCCATCTCGAACAGGTGCTGGTCGGGGGTGTTCTCAGGGGGCATGAAACGGACTTTCCAACATCAAATCGGTCAGGTATTCGACCTTTCTATCAAGGAAAGGGGGATTTTCAGACAGAGTGACCGGGAGATCCTGGTCACGTGACACCGCCCGCGCGCCGTCACAGACGGACGACGACCAGGGCGATGTCGTCCCGGGCGCCCCCGGCCACGCCCAGCTCCGCCAGCAGGACGTCCGCCAGGCGCTCCGGATCCAGCCCCCGGTAGCGGCACAGGGCCTCGGTCAGCCGGTTCAGCCCGGTCTCCAGGTGTTCGCCCCGCCGCTCGATCAGGCCGTCGGTGTACAGCACCAGGGTGTCGCCGGGGGTGTAGGTCTGACCGGCCTGCGGCCGGGGCACGTGCTGGGGCCGGGCGCCGAGCGGCGGATCGGTGGCCTGGTCGAGCAGATCGTGCGTCCCGTCCGCGTGGACGAGGACGGGAGGCGGATGGCCGGCGCTGCTGTAGATGATCAACTCGCTGCGGGTGTCGACCATGGCCTTGACCGCGGTCGTGTTCAGCGCGCCCTCGACCGAGCGGGCGTACAGGCCCAGCACCTCCAGGGCCTGGGCGGGCCGTTCCAGCGCGCGGATGGCCGCGCTGAGCGCGCTGCGGAGCATCCCCATCACCGCCGCGGCCTCCAGGCCGTGGCCCACGACGTCACCGACCGCCACCGCGAAGCGGGTCTCGGACAGGTCGATCAGGTCGTACCAGTCGCCGCAGACGTTCAGCGAGCCGGTGGCGGGCAGATAGCGCACCGCCACGTTCTCGTGCCGGGCCAGGTCGGGCGCCTGGAGCATGGCTTCCTGAAGGGCGACCGCCACCTTGCGCTCACGGGTGTGCGCGAGCCGCAGCTCCTCGTTCAGCCGCTGCAGCTCACGGGCGCGCGCGTACAGCTCGGCCTCCAGGGCCTCACGCTCGGTGAGCTGCTTGGACGGGCTCCAGCCGTCCCTGGCGTGGGTCTGCATGTAGGCGGTGACGTCCTCGACGCGGTTGATGATCCACGCCACGCCGCCGTTCTCGTCGAGGATCGGCGTGTTGACGGGCGACCACCAGCGTTCCTCGAAGACACCGGGCCGGCCCACCACCGGGATGTCGTACTTCTGGAGCGCCATCGTGTCGGGCCGCCGGGAGATCAGCACCCGGTGCAGCGAGGCGCTCAGGTTGCGCACCCCGTCGGCGTCCGGGTCCTGCGGGTTGTCGGGGAAGGCCTCGAAGATGTGCTGTCCCAGCAGTTCCTCGCGGCTGCGGTTGGTCGCGTCCAGATAGGCCTGGTTGACCTCCGCGATCACCAGGTCGGGGGTCAGCACGAGGTAGGGGCTCGGCGTGGCGGCGAACAGGGCCGCGTAGTCCATCACCGGCATCGTGACCGCCTCCTTCCTGAGCCGCCCCTCCCCCACTATCGCCCCTTCCCGCCGCCGCCCGCCTCAGGGAGCCTCGCGCGGATCCCGGCGGCGTCAGGGAGAAACCCCCGGGTGCCGTTGAGACGGGAGGCGGGCGCGGCCGTACGAGTACGCATGGACAACGCGACCCGCGCGCGGCGCGCATGATCGAACCCGGCACCCCCGGCGCGTGCGACGGCTTCGAGCCCGACCTATGGCACAGGCGTCAGGCCGCGTCCGCGCGGACGCAACCTCGTGTTGGTGCGGCGCGGAGAACCTCTCCCGGTGTGACTGCCGTACGCCTCCCCCAGGGACTCCCCGGACGTGTCCCCGTCCGCCGGATCCTGTGCCTTCTCCCGCTCGCGCTCGTGCTCGTGGTCGCGGTACGACAGCGGTCGGTGCTCGCACAGGGGTTCGGGCATCTGCGGACGGCGGAATGGCCGTGGCTGCTGGTGGCCGCCGGCGCGACCTGTCTGACCTGGGTCGCCGCCGCGTTCACCCGGCAGGGCGCGGTGGTGCAGCGGCTGCCCGCGCGCCGGCTGCTCGCCACCCAGTTCGCGGCGGGCGCGGCGAACCACCTGCTCCCCACCGGCCTGGGCGCCGGCGCGGTCAACCTGCGCTTCATGACGGTGTGCGGGGTACCGCTGGCCCGTTCGTCGGCGGCCCTCGCGCTCTACATGCTCGCCGAGGCCATCACCCGGACCGCCCTGCTCCTCGGCCTGGTCCTCGCCTTCCCGGGCGCGCTGCGTCTCGGCGGAGTCCTCCCGTCCTCGGCCGCCGGTCCGCTGCTGTTCGCCGCGGCCGGGGCGGTGTGCGCCGCAGCCACCGTGATCGTCGCGGTACGGCGACTGCGGACGGCGGTGCTGGCCTTCCTGCGCACGGCGCTGGGCGAGGCCCGCACGGTGCACACCCGGCCCGCCAGGGCGCTGGCCCTGTGGGGCGGATCGCTGGCCTTCCCGGTGCTCCAGGCTGCCGGGCTGGCCGCGGTGGGGCGGGCGCTGGAGCTCCCGGTGCCGCCCGCGCACATGGCGATCGCCTACCTCGCGGCGACGCTCGCGGTCGCGGCCGTGCCCACGCCGGGCGGGATCGGCTCGGTGGAGGCGGCCCTGGTGGTGGCCCTCGTCGCGGCGGGCGGCCCGGCGGCCGTGGCGACGGCCGTGGTGCTGGCGTTCCGCATCATCACGGTGTGGCTGCCGCTGCTGCCGGGCGCGCTCACGCTGGGGGCGCTGGTGCGGCTGAAGGTGATCTGACACCGGACGGCCACTACTGGCGAGTAGCCTCGGCGGGCCAGCCCTCCCACCCTCCGAAGGGACAGCCGATGCCGGTCCGGATCGAACGCCAGGGACACGTCACCACCGTCGTCCTCTCCCGCCCCGAGGCGCGCAACGCGGTGGACGGGCCGACCGCCGCCGCGCTCGCTGACGCCTTCCGCGCGTTCGAGGCGGACGACACGGCGCGGGTGGCGGTGCTGTGGGGCGAGGGCGGGACGTTCTGCGCGGGCGCGGACCTCAAGGCGGTCGGGTCCGAGCGCGGCAACCGGGTGGCCGAGGACGGGGACGGCCCGATGGGGCCGACCCGGATGCGGCTGTCGAAGCCGGTGATCGCGGCGGTCGCCGGGCACGCGGTGGCCGGCGGCCTGGAGCTGGCACTGTGGTGCGATCTGCGGGTGGCCGAGGAGGACGCGGTGTTCGGCGTCTTCTGCCGCCGCTGGGGCGTCCCGCTCATCGACGGCGGGACGGTGCGGCTGCCCCGGCTGATCGGGACCAGCCGCGCGATGGACATGATCCTCACCGGGCGCCCGGTCACGGCCAGGGAGGCGCGGGAGATCGGGCTCGCCAACCGTGTCGTGCCCACGGGCCGCGCCCGGGCCGAGGCGGAGGAACTGGCCGAGCGGATCGGCCGCTTCCCGCAGGACTGCCTGCGCGGCGACCGCGCCTCCGTGCTCGACCAGGAGGGCCTGGACGAGCGGACGGCACTGCGGGGTGAACTGCGGTACGGGACGGACGTGCTGGCGAAGGGCCTTCAGGGCGCCGCCCGGTTCGCCGCGGGTGCGGGACGGCACGGGTCGTTCACCGATCTGTGACGCGCGCGCCAAGTGGCGGCGGGGGCCCACCCGGTGACGAACCGCCGGCGGGATACGGCAGGATGAGTGACCCGCCCCGGCCGTCGACACCCGCCGGAGGCGCAGGCGTACGTTCCGTGATCCGAGCAGGTGGCAAGTGACGAATCCTCACATCCGGCCCTGGGGCCCTCCCTTCGGCATGGGAGGTGGCCGGTGAACCGCGCCGTCACCCTCGACGACCTGATCGTCGCCTCGATCGCCCTGGCCGCCGGCCTGGTGGCCGCGTTCCTGCTGCGCATGCTGCTGCGCTGGCTGGGCAGGCACGCGAGCCGCACCAGGTGGGGCGGCGACGACGTGATCGTGGACGCGCTGCGGACCGTGGTCCCGTGGGCCGCCGTCGCCGGCGGCGCGGCCGCCGCGGCGGCGGTGCTGCCGCTGACCCGGACGGTGCGGCACCACGTCGACCAGATCCTGAGCGTCGCGCTGATCTTCGTGGTGACGCTCACCGCGGCCCGGGTGATCGCCGGTCTGGTGCGCACGGTCACCCAGTCGCGGTCCGGGGTCGCCGGTTCGGCCACGATCTTCGTGAACATCACCCGGGTCGTGGTGCTGGCCATGGGCTTCCTGGTGATGCTGCAGACGCTCGGCGTCTCCATCGCGCCGCTGCTCACCGCGCTGGGCGTGGGCGGTCTGGCGGTCGCGCTCGCTCTCCAGGACACCCTCGCGAACCTCTTCGCGGGCATCCACATCCTGGCCTCGAAGACCGTGCAGCCCGGCGACTACATCCGGCTGAGCAGCGGCGAGGAGGGCTATGTCGTGGACATCAACTGGCGCCAGACCACCGTCCGCCAGCTCTCCAACAACCTCGTCGTCATCCCCAACGGGCAGCTCGCCCGGACGAACATGATCAACTACACCCGTCCCGAGCAGAAGCTGACGGTCCTCGTGCAGGTGGGGGTCGGCTACGACAGCGATCTGGACCAGGTCGAGAAGGTCACCACCGAGGTCGTCGCCGAGGTGATGGCGGAGATCACCGGTGCGATCCCGGACCACGAGCCGGCCATCCGCTTCCACACGTTCGGCGACTCCCGCATCGGGTTCACGGTGATCCTCGGCGTCGGCGAGTTCAGCGACCAGTACCGGATCAAGCACGAGTTCATCAAGCGCCTGCACCGGCGCTACCGGGACGAGGGCATCCGCATCCCGGCACCCGCGCGGACGGTCGCGCTCCAGCAGCACTCCGCCGTGATACCGCACCAGCGGGCGGGCGTGGGCATGCCGGCCGCGGGGCAGGAGGGCATGGGCACCGCCGCGCTGCTGGACAGGTGAGCGACCCCTGTCGAACCCGGGTCCGTCACGAGATATCTTGATGTCGAGCAATGTTGCAGACGTGGAGCGGAGCACCCGGTGACTGACTCGACCATCATCTACACACACACTGACGAGGCCCCGGCCCTGGCGACGTATTCCTTCCTGCCGGTGGTCCGGGCCTACGCCGCGCAGGCGGGGGTCGCCGTGGAGACCCGGGACATCTCGCTGGCCGGGCGCATCCTCGCGCTCTTCCCCGAGTACCTGGGCGCGGACCAGCGGATCGACGACCACCTCGCCGAGCTGGGCGAGCTGGCGAAGACCCCCGCCGCGAACATCATCAAGCTGCCGAACGTCTCGGCCTCCGTCCCGCAGCTGAAGGCCGCCGTCGCCGAGCTCCAGGGCCAGGGCTACGCGCTGCCGGACTACCCGGACGAGCCGAAGACCGACGAGGAGCGGGACATCCGCGCCCGTTACGACAAGGTCAAGGGCTCCGCCGTGAACCCGGTCCTGCGCGAGGGCAACAGCGACCGCCGCGCCCCCGCCTCGGTGAAGAACTACGCCAAGACCCACCCGCACCGCATGGGCGCCTGGACCGCCGAGTCCAGGACCGATGTGGCGACCATGGGCGTGGACGACTTCCGCTCCACCGAGAAGTCCGTGGTGATGTCCGAGGCCGGTGCGCTGCGCATCGAGCTGAAGGGCGACGACGGCTCCACCACGGTGCTGCGCGAGTCGGTACCGGTGCTCGCCGACGAGGTCGTGGACGCCTCCGTGATGCGCGTCGCCGCGCTGCGCGAGTTCCTGACCGCCCAGGTCGCGCGCGCCAAGGAGGAGGGCGTCCTCTTCTCCGTGCACCTGAAGGCCACGATGATGAAGGTCTCGGACCCGATCGTCTTCGGCCACGTGGTGCGCGCCTTCTTCCCGAAGACCTTCGCGCGGTACGGCGAGACGTTCGCCGCCGCCGGCCTGACCCCGAACGACGGTCTGGGCGGCATCTTCAAGGGCCTGGAGAACCTGCCCGAGGGCGCCGAGATCAAGGCGTCGTTCGAGGCCGAGCTGGCCGAGGGCCCGGCGCTGGCCATGGTGGACTCCGACAAGGGCATCACCAACCTGCACGTCCCCTCCGACGTCATCGTCGACGCCTCGATGCCGGCCATGATCCGCACCTCCGGCCACATGTGGGGCCCGGACGGCCAGGAGGCCGACACCCTCGCGGTCCTGCCGGACTCCTCCTACGCGGGCGTCTACCAGGCCGTGATCGAGGACTGCCGCGCCAACGGCGCCTACGACCCGGCCACGATGGGCTCGGTCCCGAACGTCGGTCTCATGGCGCAGAAGGCCGAGGAGTACGGCAGCCACGACAAGACGTTCGAGATCCCGGTCACCGGCACGGTCCGCCTGGTCGACCAGGCCGGCGAGGTCGTCCTGGAGCAGGCGGTCTCGGCGGGCGACATCTTCCGGGCCTGCCAGACCAAGGACGCCCCGATCAGGGACTGGGTGAAGCTCGCGGTCACGCGCGCCCGCGCCACCGGCGACCCGGCGGTCTTCTGGCTGGACGAGACCCGCGCCCACGACGCCAACCTGATCGCCAAGGTCCGCCAGTACCTGACCGAGCACGACACCGAGGGCCTGGACATCCGCGTCCTGTCCCCGGTCGAGGCGACCAAGCTGTCCGTGGAGCGCATCCGCCGCGGCGAGAACACCATCTCCGTCACCGGCAACGTGCTGCGCGACTACCTCACCGACCTGTTCCCGATCCTGGAGCTGGGCACCAGCGCCAAGATGCTGTCGGTGGTCCCGCTGATGGCGGGCGGCGGCCTGTTCGAGACGGGCGCGGGCGGCTCCGCCCCCAAGCACGTCCAGCAGCTGGTCAAGGAGGACTACCTGCGCTGGGACTCCCTCGGTGAGTTCTTCGCCCTGGTGCCGTCCCTGGAGCAGTACGCGAAGACCACGGGCAACCAGCGTGCCCAGGTGCTCGCGGACACCCTCGACCGCGCCACGGCGACCTTCCTCAACGAGGACAAGTCCCCGACCCGTCGCCTCGGCGGCATCGACAACCGCGGCAGCCACTTCTTCCTGTCCCTGTACTGGGCGCAGGAGCTGGCCGGGCAGACCGACGACGCGGAGCTGGCCAAGGCCTTCGCGCCGCTGGCCGAGACGCTCACCGCGAACGAGCAGACGATCGTCGACGAGCTGAACGCCGTCCAGGGCAAGCCCGCCGACATCGGCGGCTACTACCAGCCCGACCCGGCCAAGGCCGCCGCCGTCATGCGCCCGTCGGCCACCTGGAACCAGGCGCTGGCGTCCCTCGTCTGAGCCACCCCCGCGCGGCACAGCCGTACGACAGCCGCCCCGGCCGGATCCGATCCGGCCGGGGCGGTTCGCGTGTCCGCCGCGAGGGCTGTGCGGGTCCGGGGGGCGTCAGCCGAGTTCCGTCTCCAGCCACGTGAGGACCTCCGGGGTGACGGGGTCGGTGATGTCGGCGAACTCCCCGTGCTTGACCAGGTACTTGGCCACGTAGGGGCAGACGGGCACGATACGCAGCCCGGCCTCGCGGGTGTCGGTCAGCGCCTGCTGGACCAGCCGCCCCGCAAGGCCCCGTCCGGCGAAGGCGTCGAAGACGACCGTGTGATGGAAGACGCGCTGCGCGCCCCGGTCGCGGTAGGCGGCCAGACCGGCCCGCTCACCGTCGACCAGGATCTCGTACCGGTGCCGGGCGTCGTCCCGTTCGACCGACACATTCGCACCCAAGGAGGGCTCGGGGGACGTCTCGGAGGACGGATCGTTCATGGGGGAGCCTTTCTGTCTGCGGGTCGACGCCGCGGCGGGCGCGGATGCCTCGTGCAGCAGCGTACGGACCCGGACGGACAGGGGCGCGGAGAGGGTCAGCGGGCGAACTTCTCGATGGCGGCCGGGGTGACCGGCGTGAAGAAGTTGACCAGGGTGCCGTCGGGGTCGCGCAGGAGCAGCGACCGGTTGCCCCAGGGCATCGTGGTGGGCTCCTGGACGAAGTCGGCGACGACGCCGGTCAGGTTCTCGTGCACGCGGTCCACGTCGTCGACGAGGAACTCGATGATCACGCTGTGGTTGTCCGCCGGTCGGGCCGAGCCCGGAGCGAACAGGGGGACGGTGCGGGTGCCGGCGATCGCGAGGGTGGCGGTGGCGGTCCGGAGTTCGGCGAAGTCCTCGCCGGCCCAGGCCGCCTGCACCCCCGTGGCCTTCTCGTAGAACCCGACGAGGCGTGCGACGTCGCTGGTGATGACGCGGATCGAGACGAAGTCCATGGTGTTCTCCCAGGTTGGTGGAGCCGCTGTACTCCGCAGGCTAGGACAGATAGAGGACAGAATCGGTCCGCTATTCTCCGTAGACTGGGATCATGTCCCGACCCACCGTGCGCGTGCTGACCCTTCTTGAGCTGCTGCAGTCGGGCGGCATCCGGACGGTGGCCGAACTCGCCGACCGGCTCGGCGTCGACGGGCGGACCGTGCGGCGGTACGTGGACCGGCTGGTCGACCTCGACGTGCCGGTGGAGGCGGTGCGGGGCCGCTACGGCGGCTACCGGCTCGCCGCCGGATACCGCCTGCCTCCGCTCATGCTCAGCGACGACGAGGCGCTCGCCGTGCTGCTCGGCCTGGTCGCCGGCCGCCGGGAAGGGCTGACGACGACGTCGGACACGGCGAGCGAGACGGCGGCGGCCAAGATCCGCAGGGTGCTGCCCGAGCGCCTGTCCCGCAGGCTCGACACGGTCCTGGACTCCCTCGCCTTCACGACCGCGCCCGGCCGGTTCGCGCACCCGGACGCCGAGGTACTGCTCACCGTCGCCGACGCGGTGCGCAGCCGGCGGCCGGTCTCGATCAGGTACACCGACCGCGACGGCCGGCGCAGCGAACGCCCGCTGCACGCGTACGGGATCGTCGCCCATGGGGGCCGGTGGTACGTCACGGGCACGGACCCCGACATCGGCGAGGACCGGACCTTCCGGCTCGACCGCATCACGTCCGCGCGGACCCTGCCCGGCTCGTTCGAGGTGCCCGCCGGACTCGATCCGGCGCAGCGCGTGTTGTCGGGGTTCGCCACGGCCGCGTACCGCTACGAGGTGTCCCTGCGGATCCACGGGACGGCCGATCGGATCCGCGCCCGCCTTCCGGCCGGCGTGGCGAGCCTGGAGGAGCCTCCGGCAGGAGCGGATCCGGCGGCCGAACGCTGGCTGCGCGTCGAACTGCGGGTGCAGGAACTCGACTGGCTGCCGCCGGTGCTCGCCTCCCTCGACCGGCCGTTCGTCATCGAGCGCCCCGAGGAACTGCGCGGCCTCGTCACCGCGTTCGCCGACCGCCTCGCCTCCCGCGCCCGTCGCGCCGGAACGTCACTCGAAGAGGGTGGGTGACCGCAGGTCGGCGTCCAGCGTACGGATCAACTCCCCCACCCTTCCGCCCCCACCGGGTGCCGCCGGGAATCGTCCGAGCACGTCGACGACGGTGGGAGTCGCACGGCGCACCGCTCGTTCGAGGTGTTCGGCGCCCACGCCCGGATCGTCGCCGGCGACGAGTTCGGCCGCCCTGGCCGCGTAGGCGGCGGCTCCGAGGATGTGCTTGACCTGGGTGGCCTTGGCCAGCGGATGCAGATACGCGGCGCCTGCCGCGGACATCGCCGCCCATGCCGCCTCGCGCGCGGCCGCCGTGTCCGTGCCCTTGGCCGCCTTGAGGGCCGCCGACGCAGTGTCGCGCAGGGACTTCCCGCGCTCGCCGCCCCGCGCGAACTCCCACGCGGCACCGACGGCCTCCCGGGGCCGCGAGTCGTCCGGCTGATCGGCCTCGAACACCGTGAGCGCCTCCTCCGCGCACGCCGCGGCGAACGCGGTGATCGCGCGAAGGTCCTGCTTGCTCAGAGCGATCTCGCTCGCTTCTCCTGTCATGTGCCCATCTTCGCCCGCGCGTCGGGCGACCGGCAGGGTCATCCGGTGTCCGGAGAACACAGGAGGTTCCCACCGGCGAGGAGCCGGTGGGAACCTCCGCGCGCCTGCCGGTGAAGGGTGAGAAGACGATCACGGGCAGGACATCCGGGTGCCGGCGCCGTCAGGGACGGAGCAGCAGGCTGTCGCCGCGCTCCTTGGCGGCGGCGTAGCGCCTGGCCACGTCCTGCCAGTTGACGACGGCCCACATCGCCTCGATGAAGTCGACCTTCTGGTTCTTGTACTGGAGGTAGAAGGCGTGCTCCCAGGCGTCGAAGACCAGGATCGGGGTCGAGCCCTGGCCGACGTTGCCCTGGTGGTCGTAGACCTGCTCCACGATCAGCCGCCCACTGAGCGGCTCGTAGGCGAGGACGCCCCAGCCCGAACCCTGCGTGGTGGCGGCGGCCTTGGTCAGCTGGGCCTTGAATCCGGCGTACGAGCCGAACGACTCGGCGATGGCGTCCGCGAGTTCGCCCACGCCGTCCTTCTCCAGCGGCTCACCGCCGCCGTCACCGGTCATGTTGTGCCAGTAGATGGAGTGCAGGATGTGGCCGGAGAGGTGGAAGGCCAGGTTCTTCTCCAGGCCGTTGACGGAGCCCCAGGACTCCTTGTCCCGCGCCTCCGCCAGCTGCTCCAGCGTGTCGTTCGCGCCCTTCACGTACGCCGCGTGGTGCTTGTCGTGGTGCAGCTCGATGATCTCGGGACTGATCACGGGGGCGAGCGCCGAGTAGTCGTACGGAAGCTCCGGGAGCGTGTAAAGCGCCATGTCCAACGTCCTCCGACGTTATTGCGAATCTTATGCAAGTGCACGTTAGCAGTAGGAACTCCACCTTGCGATCAGGCGCCCGGGACAAACAAGTGCGTGGCAGCGCCCCGGGGACGCTGCCACGCACGGACGGGCCGGCCGGGTCGGGCCGGGCTCCGGTCAGTCCTCGCCCTCCAGGTCCCCTTCCGTGTCCAGGTACACCTGCCGCAGTTGCTCCAGCACCGCCGGATCGGGCTTGGCCCACATCCCCCGCGACTCGGCCTCCAGGAGGCGCTCGGCGATGCCGTGCAGGGCCCAGGGGTTGGCCTGGTGCAGGAACTCTCGGTTGGCCGGGTCCAGGACGTAGGTCTCGGTGAGCTTGTCGTACATCCAGTCGGCGATCACGCCCGTCGTGGCGTCGTAGCCGAACAGGTAGTCCACCGTGGCGGCGAGTTCGAAGGCACCCTTGTAGCCGTGGCGGCGCATCGCCTCGATCCACTTCGGGTTGACGACACGGGCGCGGAAGACGCGGGAGGTCTCCTCGACGAGGGTGCGGGTGCGGACCGTCTCGGGGCGGGTGGAGTCGCCGATGTACGCCTCGGGGGCCGTGCCGCGCAGGGCGCGGACCGCGGCGACCATGCCGCCGTGGTACTGGAAGTAGTCGTCGGAGTCCGCGATGTCGTGCTCTCGGGTGTCCGTGTTCTTGGCGGCCACGGCGATCCGCCGGTACGCCGTCTCCATCTCCTCGCGGGCCGGGCGGCCGTCGAGTTCACGGCCGTAGGCGTAACCGCCCCAGACCGTGTAGACCTCGGCGAGGTCGGCGTCGGTGCGCCAGTCGCGGGAGTCGATGAGCTGGAGCAGTCCGGCTCCGTAGGTGCCGGGGCGGGAGCCGAAGATGCGGGTGGTGGCACGGCGTTCGTCGCCGTGGGCCGCCAGGTCCGCCTGGACGTGGGCCCGCACGTGGTTCGCCTCGGCCGGCTCGTCCAGCGACGCGGCCAGGCGTACGGCGTCGTCCAGCAGGCCGACGGTGTGTGGGAACGCGTCGCGGAAGAAGCCGGAGATGCGCAGGGTGACGTCGATGCGGGGGCGGCCCAGCTCCTCCTGGGGGATGGGCTCCAGGCCCGTCACGCGGCGCGAGGCGTCGTCCCAGACCGGGCGGACGCCGAGCAGGGCGAGGGCCTCGGCCACGTCGTCGCCGGCGGTGCGCATGGCGCTCGTGCCCCACAGGGAGAGGCCGACGGAGGTGGGCCACTCGCCGTTGTCGGCGCGGTAGCGCTCCAGGAGGGAGTCGGCGAGCGCCTGGCCGGTCTCCCAGGCCAGGCGGGACGGGACCGCCTTGGGGTCGACGGAGTAGAAGTTGCGGCCGGTCGGCAGGACGTTGACCAGGCCGCGCAGGGGGGACCCGGAGGGCCCCGCCGGGACGAAGCCACCGGCCAGCGCGTGGACGGTGTGGTCGAGTTCGGCCGTGGTCGCGGCCAGGCGGGGCACGACCTCGTCCGCGGCGAACCGCAGGATGCGGGCGACCTGTTCGCCGTGCTCGGTCGGGACGGCGGCCGGGTCCCAGCCCGCGTCCTCCATGGCCTGGACCAGGGCGCGGGCCGTGGCCTCCGCCTCGTCGGCGGTCGTACGGGTCGCGGCGGACTCGTCCAGCCCGAGCGCCTCGCGCAGACCGGGCAGGGCCGTGGCGCCGCCCCAGATCTGGCGGGCGCGCAGGATGGCGAGGACCAGGTTGACCCGGTCGTCCCCGACGGGCGGGTTGCCGAGGACGTGCAGTCCGTCGCGGATCTGCGCGTCCTTGACCTCGCAGAGCCAGCCGTCGACGTGCAGCAGGAAGTCGTCGAAGCCGTCGTCCTCGGGGCGGTCCTCGAGGCCGAGGTCGTGGTCGAGGCGCGCGGCCTGGATGAGGGTCCAGATCTGGGCGCGGATCGCCGGGAGCTTCGCCGGGTCCATGGAGGAGATCTGGGCGTACTCGTCCAGGAGTTGTTCCAGGCGTGCGATGTCGCCGTAGGAGTCGGCGCGGGCCATCGGCGGGACGAGGTGGTCGACCAGGGTGGCGTGGACGCGGCGCTTGGCCTGGGTGCCCTCGCCGGGGTCGTTGACCAGGAAGGGGTAGACCAGGGGCAGGTCGCCGAGGGCCGCGTCGGGACCGCAGGCGGCGGACAGGCCGGCGTTCTTGCCGGGCAGCCACTCCAGGTTGCCGTGCTTGCCGAGGTGGATCATCGCGTCGGCGCCGAAACCGCCGTCGGCGGCGGGGGTGGCGATCCAGCGGTAGGCGGCCAGGTAGTGGTGGGAGGGGGGGAGGTCCGGATCGTGGTAGATGGCGATCGGGTTCTCGCCGAAGCCGCGCGGGGGCTGGATGAGGATCAGCAGGTGGGAGAAGCGCAGGGCGGCGAGGACGATGTCGCCCTCCGGGTTGCGGCTGTGGTCGACGAACATCTCGCCCGGCGCCGGACCCCAGTGCTCCTCCACCGCCGTGCGCAGTTCCTCGGGCAGCGTGGCGAACCAGCGACGGTAGTCGGCCGCCGGGACGCGCACCGGGTTGCGCGCCAGTTGCTCCTCGGTGAGCCAGTCCTGGTCGTGGCCGCCGGCCTCGATCAGCGCGCGGATCAGCTCGTCGCCGTCACCGGAGACCAGCCCGGGGACGTCCGTGTCGCCGAAGTCGTATCCCTCCTCGCGCAGACGGCGCAGGAGGGCCACCGCGCTGGCGGGGGTGTCCAGTCCGACCGCGTTGCCGATGCGGGAGTGCTTGGTCGGGTAGGCGGACAGGACGAGCGCGAGCCGCTTGTCGGCGGCCGGGATGTGGCGAAGTCGGGCGTGCCGTACGGCGATCCCCGCGACGCGGGCAGCGCGCTCGGGGTCGGCGACATAGGCCGGCAGGCCGTCGGCGTCGATCTCCTTGAAGGAGAACGGGACGGTGATCAGGCGGCCGTCGAACTCGGGGACCGCGATCTGGCTGGCCGCGTCCAGCGGGGAGACGCCCTCGTCGTTCTCCTCCCAGGAGGCGCGTGAGCCGGTCAGGCAGAGCGCCTGGAGGATCGGGACGTCCAGGGCGGTGAGCGCGCCCGCGTCCCAGGACTCGTCGTCGCCCCCGGCCGACGCCTCGGCGGGCTTGGTGCCGCCCGCGGCCAGGACGGTGGTGACGATCACGTCGACGGTGCGCAGCCGCTCGATCAGCTCGGGTTCGGGTGCGCGCAGCGACGCCACGTACAGGGGCAGCGGCCGGCCGCCCGCGTCCTCGACGGCGTCGCACAGGGCGTGCACGAAGGCGGTGTTGCCGCTCATGTGGTGGGCCCGGTAGTACAGGACGGCCACGCTCGGGCCGTCCGCGGTCCCCGCCTCGCGGGGCAGCACACCCCAGGTCGGGGAGGGCGCGGGCGCCTCGAAGCCGTACCCGGTGAGCAGCACCGTGTCGCAGAGGAAGCGGGCGAGCTGCTCCAGGTTGGCGGGGCCGCCGTGGGCCAGATAGGCGTGGGCCTCGGCCGCGAGGCCCACGGGGACGGTGGAGGCGGCCATCAACTGTGCGTCCGGGGCCTGTTCACCGCTCAGGACGACCACCGGGCGGCCGTCCGCGAGCAGCAGGTCGAGACCGTCCTGCCAGGCGCGGAGGCCGCCCAGGAGCCGCACGACCACCAGGTCGACCCCGTCCAGGAGGGCCGGGAGGTCCTCCAGGGCGAGACGGGCCGGGTTGGCGAAGCGGTAGGGGACCGGACCACCGGCCGCGCGGGCGCTGAGCAGATCGGTGTCGGACGTCGACAGGAGCAGGATCTGGCGGGTGTGCGGTGCACGTTCCCCGGACGGAGTGGGCATGCGTCGCCTGGCCTTCCTCGGGGTCCGCGCCCCGGGCAGTGTGGGAGATGGGTCTCCCCCTCGGACGAAGCCGAACGCGGGGGAAGGGAGTTCCTGACTCGCACGGCTGTCGAAGGCCGGCTCACAGTGGCGGGACCGCGCCGGATTCGCACCGGCTTCCTCCCCTTGTCGCCGTCGTGGCGGTTCGTGGATCAGGTGATCCACTGGGAAAGCATAGTAAGGGCCATGGAAACAGGGTGGGGCATACAGCGGGTGTGATGGTAGGTATGCTCACCGCCATGCCCACGGCAGCTCCCTCCCCATCGCCCCAGGCCACACCGGTTTCGCGGGGGCGCGGTGACGCCTGCCCGGGGACACTGCGCCTGCACACGGCGGACGACGGGGCCCTGGCTCGCGTCCGGGTGCCCGGCGGCGTGCTGACCGCCGATCAGGCGCGGGCCCTCGGGATCGCGGCCCGACGGCTGGGGGACGGCGACCTGCACCTGACCTCCCGCGGCAACGTGCAGTTGCGCGCGCTGAAGGACGGGTGCGGGCCGGAGCTGGCACGGACGCTGGACGCGGCCGGTCTGCTGCCGTCGAGGGAGCACGAGCGGGTGCGCAACGTCGTCGCCTCGCCCCTGTCGGGCCTCGACGGCCGCGGCCTCGGCGACGTACGGCCCTGGCTGACGGAGCTGGACGCGGCGTTGTGCGCGAGCCGGGCGGCCAGGGATCTGTCGGGCCGGTTCCTGTTCGCCCTGGACGACGGGCGCGGCGACGTGTCCGGTCTGGGCGCCGACGTCCTGGTGCGTGCGGTCGCGGACGGGGGCGCGTGGCTCTCGCCGGGGGCGGTGCGGGTGAGTGCCGGCGACGCGGCCCGCGCGGCGCTGACGGCCGCCGAGGTGTTCCTTCAGGCGGCACGGTCGCAGGGAGCGCGAGCCTGGCGGGTGTCCGAACTCGCGCTGCCCGAGGGTGCGATGGATCGCCTGGTCCGTCAGCGGCTGGAGGCCGAGGGGATCGGCCACGAGGAGTGTCCCGAACCGGTGGGCGCCGCGTCCGGCCCCGCGCCAGGTGTCCTCGACGGTGCCGTGTCCGTCCATGTTCCGCTGGGGCGTTTCTCGGCCCGCCAGTGGGAGGAGTTGACGCGTGTCTGCGACACCGAGCTCCGACTGACCCCCTGGCGCGGTGTCGTCCTGCCCACCGCGGGCGCGGCCGCCTCCCGGGCGGCCGGGACGCTCGCGCGCCTCACCGCGACCGGCCTGGTCGGCGACCCCGCGTCGCCCTGGCTCCGGGTCGGGGCCTGCGTCGGCCGCCCCGGGTGCGCCAAGGCGCACGCCGATGTCCGGGCGGACGCCGCCGGCGCCCTCGACGCGACCGGCGGACCCGGCCTCCCCCTGTACTGGTCCGGGTGCGAACGACGGTGCGGGCATCCCCGCGGTGATCACGTCTCCGTGGTCGCGACACCCGGCGGCGGGTACCAGGTGTCGACCGACAGGGCGGGCCAGAACCCGCGGACCGTCTCCGTCAGGGATCCCTCCCGTGTGTCCGCCGCGCTGACGACGAGCACCTCATGAGCATCAAGTCGACCGAGAGCAGTGAGAAGAACACCGTGACCACCCATGTCTACGAGAAGGACGGTGCGGCGATCTACCGCGAGTCCTTCGCCACCATTCGCGCCGAAGCGGACCTGGTGGGCCTGCCCGCCGACGTCAGCCAGGTGGCGGTGCGCATGATCCACGCCTGCGGGATGGTCGACCTCGTTCGGGACCTGTCCTACTCGCCCGCGGTGGTGGCCCGCGCCCGGGAGGCGCTGCGCTCGGGCGCGCCCATCCTCTGCGATGTGCAGATGGTGGCCAGCGGGGTGACCCGCAAGCGGCTGCCCGCCGACAACGACGTGCTCTGCACGCTGTCCGACCCGGCCGTCCCGGAACTCGCCGCGAAGCTGGGCACCACGCGCAGCGCCGCCGCGCTGGAACTGTGGCGTGACCGGCTGGAAGGCGCGGTGGTGGCGGTCGGCAACGCGCCCACCGCCCTCTTCCGCCTGCTGGAGATGATCGAGGAAGGCGCCCCCCGGCCGGCCGCCGTCATCGGTGTCCCGGTCGGCTTCGTGGGCGCCGCCGAGTCCAAGGACGCGCTGGCCGCGCATCCGTCCGGGCTGGACCACCTGGTGGTGCGCGGCCGTCGCGGTGGCAGCGCCATCGCGGCCGCCGCGCTCAACGCGATCGCGAGCGAGGAAGAATGAGCGGCAAGCTGTACGGGGTGGGTCTCGGCCCCGGTGACCCGTCCCTGATGACCGTACGGGCGGTCGAGGTCATCTCCGAGGCCGACGTGATCGCCTATCACAGCGCGCGGCACGGCCGGTCCATCGCGCGCTCCATCGCGGCCGCGCACCTGCGCGAGGATCACGTCGAGGAGCCGCTGGTCTACCCGGTCACCACGGAGACCACCGACCACCCGGGCGGATACCGGGGCGCGATGGAGGACTTCTACACCGAGGCGGCGGCCACGCTGGCCAAGCACCTGGACGCGGGGCGGACCGTGGCGGTGCTCGCCGAGGGCGATCCGCTCTTCTACGGCTCCTACATGCACATGCACAAGCGGCTCGCCGACCGCTACGACACCGAGGTCGTCCCCGGTGTCACCTCCGTGTCCGCCGCCGCCGCCCGTCTGGGCACCCCGCTGGCCGAGGGCGAGGAGGTGCTGACCATCCTGCCCGGCACGCTTCCCGAGGAGGAGCTGACCGCGCGGCTCGCCGCGACGGACGCGGCCGTCGTGATGAAGCTCGGCCGCACCTTCCCCAAGGTCCGCCGCGCGTTGGAGGGTTCGGGGCGCCTGAGCGAGGCCCGCTATGTGGAGCGGGCCACCATGAGCGGGGAGCGCGTCGCCGAACTGGCCGACGTGGAAGCGGAGTCGGTGCCGTACTTCGCGGTGGCGGTGCTGCCCAGCCAGGTGGACGCAGAGCGGCCCGCCGCCCGGGAGCGGGGCGAAGTGGTCGTGGTCGGCACGGGGCCCGCCGGCCCCCTGTGGCTCACGCCCGAGACGCGGGGTGCGCTGGCCGCGGCCGACGACCTGGTCGGCTACACGACCTACCTCGACCGGGTGCCCGAGCGGCCGGGCCAGGTCCGGCACGGCTCGGACAACCGGGTGGAGGCCGAACGCGCCGAGTTCGCCCTTCAACTGGCCCAGCGGGGGCGGCGGGTGGCCGTCGTCTCCGGCGGCGACCCCGGCGTCTTCGCGATGGCCACCGCCGTCCTGGAGGTGGCCTCGCAGCCCGCCTACCTGGACGTGCCGGTGCGGGTGCTGCCCGGTCTCACCGCCGCCAACGCCGCCGCGGCCCGTGTCGGTGCCCCTCTCGGCCACGACTACGCCGCCCTGTCGCTGTCCGACCGGCTCAAGCCGTGGGAGGTCATCGCCGAGCGGCTGCGCGCGGCGGCCTCGGCGGATCTGGTGCTGGCGCTGTACAACCCGGGCTCGCACAGCCGGACCTGGCAGGTGGGCAAGGCCCGGGAGCTGCTGCTGGAGTACCGGGAGCCGGGGACGCCCGTGGTGGTCGCCCGGGACGTGGGCGGTCCGCAGGAGCGTGTGCGCGTGGTGCGGCTGGGCGAACTGGATCCGGCCGAGGTCGACATGCGCACGATCCTCCTGGTGGGCTCCTCCCAGACCCAGGTGGTCCGGCGCGGCGGCGGCGAGGAGATCGTCTGGACCCCGCGCCGGTATCCGCAGGCGTGAGAGCACGAGCGGCGCCGCGCCCCGGGGACGGCGCCGCTCCCGCGCCCACCCGCCGTGCTCCTGAACGGTGAGACCGGCCCGGCCGGAGCGGTCGGCCGCGGTGGAGCACGGACCGGGTGTCAGTCAGTGCCTCGAAGGGACCCCAGGTCAAGGTGTTGGCGAAGCCACAGGACCGCCTGCGCGGGATCCGGCACGACGGGGACGCCCTGCGGGGTCGGCGGCCTGCGGACCACGACGACGGGCAGTCCGGCCTCGCGGGCGGCGGTCAGTTTCGGGGCCGTGGCCGCTCCCCCGCTGTCCTTGGTGACCACGACGTCGATGCGGTGGCGCCGCAGCAGTGCGCGTTCCCCGTCGAGCACGAAGGGCCCGCGATCGAGCAGCACCTCCATCCGGGACGGGCACGGGGGCTCGGGGGCGTCCACGGAGCGGACGAGGAACCAGAGGTCGTCCAGGGCCGCGAAGGCCTCCAGGCCCATGCGGCCGGTGGTCAGGAACACGCGTCGCCCGAGTGCGGGCAGGGAACGGGCCGCCTCCCCCAGCGATCCCACCTCGTGCCAGCGGTCGCCCTCGACGGGGACCCACCCGGGGCGGCGCAGGGCGAGCAGGGGAACATGGGTGGCGGCAGCGGCCTGTGCCGCGTTGAAACTGATCGTTCCGGCGAAGGGATGTGTGGCGTCGACGACGGCGTCGACCTCGTGCTCGCGCAGCCACGCGGCCAGCCCCTGCGCTCCGCCGAAGCCGCCGACGCGTGTCCGGCCGGGGGGCAGGCGGGGGTTGGCGACGCGTCCGGCGAGGGAGTTGGTCACCGTCAACCCGGTGATGTCGTCGAGCAGTTCGGCGAGTCGGCGGGCCTCCGTGGTGCCTCCGAGGATCAGCAGGTGCATGGGAGTCCGAGTCCGTTCATGAGGAGAGTCGAGGATCGAGGCATGGAGGAGGCGAGCCGCGCCGGCCAGGCGCCGGGTTCCGGCCCGGTGAAGGGAGGGCGCCGGGCCCAGCTGGAGCACACCGGGCTGCGGCACGGCTGGACCACCGGGGCCTGCGCGACGGCGGCCACGACAGCCGCGTACACCGCGCTGCTGACCGGCGAGTTCCCCGACCCGGTGACGATCACGCTGCCCAAGGGGCAGACGCCGTCGTTCGCCCTGGCCGCCGAGCGACTGGCCGAGGGCTCCGCGACGGCCGGGATCGTGAAGGACGCGGGCGACGACCCGGACGTCACCCACGGGGCGCTGATCCGGGCCACGGTCCGGCGGCTGCCCGCGGGGAGCGGCGTCGTCTTCAGAGCCGGTCCCGGCGTGGGAACCATCACCAGGCCCGGCCTCCCGCTGCCCGTCGGCGAGGCGGCCGTCAATCCCGTTCCCCGCCGGATGATGAGCGAGCATGTCGCCGAGGTCGCCGAGCGGCACGGCGGCAGCGGCGACGTGGAGATCACGGTCTCCGTCGACCACGGCGAGGAGATCGCCCGCTCCACCTGGAACCCGCGCCTCGGCATCGTCGGCGGCCTCTCCATCCTCGGCACCACGGGCATCGTCGTGCCGTACTCGTGTTCCGCCTGGATCGACTCCATCCGGCGGGGCGTGGACGTGGCCCGCGCGGCGGGGCGGACACACGTCGCCGGATGCACCGGCTCGACGTCGGAGAAGACGGTCGTCGCCGAGCACGGCCTGCCCGAGGACGCGCTGCTCGACATGGGCGACTTCGCGGGAGCGGTGCTCAAGTACCTTCGCCGGCACCCGGTGGACCGCCTCACGATCTGCGGCGGCTTCGCCAAACTGTCCAAGCTCGCCGCGGGCCATCTCGACCTGCACTCCGGCCGCTCCCAGGTCGACAAGGGCTTCCTGGCCGAACTGGCCCGGCAGGGCGGGGCCGGGAAAGCGCTCGCCGCCGAGGTGGCCGCCGCCAACACCGGCCTCGCGGCACTCCAGCTGTGCCAGGCCGCCGGGGTGCCCCTCGGCGACCTGGTGGCGCGGCGAGCCCGGGACGAGGCACTGGCCGTGCTGCGCGGAGCGCCGGTCGCCGTGGACGTCATCTGCATCGACCGGGCGGGCACCGTCGTGGGACGCTGCACGGCGCGCTAGCGCCGCGGCGGACGGCGTGCGCCCGTCGAAGAACGGAGCCCGGTCCGTGCTCGCGGCGTGCCGGCCGGAAGCCCGTGTACGGGACGTCCCCGGGGTGTCGGCCGGCGCGGCGAGTGAGGGTTCCTCCTGCTCGCAGAGCTCGGGTGAGCGTGCCGGGTGCCGCGACGGGGCGGACCCCGCCCGCCGCGGCACCGACCTGACGGCCCGCGGGGGCGGGCCGTCTCAGCACAGGTGCCGGTCCCGCTCCGGTGAGTACAGGTGGCTGTCCCGGAACTCCTTCGCCCCGAGCGTGCGCCCCACCATGATCACCGCGGTGCGCAGCACGCCCGCCTCCCTCACCTTCTCGGCGATCTCGTCCAGGGTGCCCCGGATGATCAGCTCGTCGGGGCGGGAGGCGTAGGCGACGACGGCCGCCGGGCAGTCGGCGCCGTAGTGCGGGAGGAGTTCGTCGACCACCCGGTCCACGTACCTGGCCGCCAGGTGCAGCACGATCAGCGCGCCGCTGCGGCCCAGGGTGGCCAGGTCCTCCCCGTCCGGCATGGCGGTGGCGCGCTCGGCGACGCGGGTGAGGATGACGGTCTGGCCGACGGTCGGCACGGTCAGCTCCCGCTTCAGGGAGGCCGCCGCGGCGGCGAACGCGGGTACGCCCGGCACCACCTCGTAGGGCACCCCCGCCGCGTCCAGGCGCCGCATCTGCTCGGCGACGGCGCTGAACACGGAAGGGTCACCCGAGTGCAGCCGGGCCACGTCATGGCCCGCCTCGTGGGCGCGCACCGACTCGGCCGTGATCTCGTCCAGGTCGAGCCGGGCGGTGTCCACCAGGCGGGCGCCGGGCGGGCATTCGGCCAGCAGTTCACGCGGCACGAGACTTCCCGCGTACAGACACACCTGAGCGGCGGCGAGCACGCGGGCGCCGCGCACCGTGATCAGATCGGCGGCACCGGGCCCGGCACCGATGAAGTACACGGTCATGTGACTGCTCCTGGAAGGGGGTTGACGGTCTTCACTGCGGACCACTGGGTGACCGGCATGGCCTGGCGCCACCCGGTGAAGCCGCCTACGGGCACGGCGTGCGCCACCGCCAGCCGCACCAGTTCGCCGCCATGGCTGCGGTGGGCCTCGGCGAGCAGCGCCTCGGACTCCAGCGTGACGGTGTTGGCGACCAGCCGTCCGCCGACGGGCAGCGCGTCCCAGCAGGCGTCGAGCAGACCGGGTGCCGTGAGACCGCCGCCGACGAAGACGGCGTCGGGCACGGGGAGTTCGGCGAGGGCGGCGGGAGCCTCCTTGCCGATCACCACGAGTCCGGGCACCCCGAGCCGTTCGGCGTTGCGTGTGATGCGCGCGGCGCGCACCGGGTCGCGTTCGACGGTGACGGCCCGGCAGGAGGGGTGGGTGCGCATCCACTCGATGGCGATCGAGCCGGAGCCGCCGCCGATGTCCCAGAGCAGTTCGCCGGGCGCGGGGGCGAGCGCGCCGAGCGTGGCGGCGCGGATGTGCCGCTTGGTGAGCTGACCGTCGTGCTCGTACGCCTGGTCGGGCAGACCGGGCACGGCGCCCAGTCGCAGCGCGTCCGGTGCGCGACGGCACTCGACGGCCACGATGTTGAGCGGATCGCCGGGCGCTTCCTCGCGCCCCCAGTCGTCCGCGGTGGCCTCCGCGGTCGTCCGCTCCCGGTCGCCGCCGAGCTGTTCCAGCACCCGCATGCGGCTCGGCCCGAAGCCGCGCTCCCTGAGGAGTGCGGCGACCTCGCCGGGAGTGGTGGCGTCGGCGCTGAGCACCAGAAGGCGCCGGCCGTCGTGCAGGGCACGGGCGAGGCGCGCGGCGGGGCGGCCCACCAGGGTGAGGACCTCGACGTCCTCCAGGGGCCAGCCGAGGCGGGCCGCGGCATAGGACACCGACGACGGGTGCGGGAGGACGCGCGGCGCGGCGGCCTCCTCCGCGAGGGCGCGGCCGATGCCGTAGAACATCGGGTCGCCGCTCGCCAGTACGGCGATGCGGCGGCCCGCGTGCGCGGCGAGCAGGCGGGGGACGGCGGGGCGCAGGGGCGAGGGCCAGGTGACGCGCTCGCCGCCGCATTCGGGCGGCAGCAGGTCCAGCTGGCGCGCGCCTCCGAGGAGGACCTCGGCCTCGCGCAGCGCCGTGCGGGAGGGCTCGGGCAGGCCGTCCCAGCCGTCGGCGCCGATTCCGACGACGCTGACGGCGGAAGGCGGGCCTGGTGGGGCGGGGGTCACTGTTCGACACCTCGGGGTTCAGGGGGCTGCAGTGGCGCACTCTACTGGGCGGTCACCCTCGTGCCCCAGTCCAGGTTCACATCCGGACGGAACTTATTGCACACTGTTGGCAACAACTTATTTCTGGCAGGAAGGGGTGGGCATGGGCTCGCCGATCGTGCTCGGGATCGAGTCGTCGTGCGACGAGACCGGAGCGGGGCTGGTTCGGGACGGACGCCTGCTCGGTCACGCCGTGGCGTCGAGCATGGACGAGCACGCCCGCTACGGCGGAGTGGTGCCGGAGATCGCCTCCCGCGCCCACCTTCACGCGCTGCGCCCGGTGGTCCGCCAGGCACTGGACCGGGCGGGGCTGGGGCTGTCCGACATCGGTGCCGTCGCCGTCACCACGGGGCCGGGCCTGTCCGGCGCGCTCCAGGTGGGCCTGGCCGGGGCGAAGGGCATCGCCTACGCGCTCGGCGTGCCGCTGTTCGGCGTCCACCACCTCGCCGGGCACGTCGCGGCCGACACGCTCGAACACGGGCCTCTCCCCGACCCCTGCGTGGTGCTGATCGTCTCCGGCGGGCACACGTCCCTCCTCCTGGTGCGCGACCTGGCCCGCGACCCGATCTCCCACCTGGGCGACACCCTCGACGACGCGGCCGGTGAATGCTTCGACAAGGTCGCGCGGGTCTTCGGCCTGCCCTATCCCGGGGGCCCGGCCGTCGATCGGGCGGCCCGCGCGGGCGACCCGCGCGCCGTCCCCTTCCCCCGCCCGCTGCCCGGCACCTACGACTTCTCCTTCTCGGGCCTGAAGACGGCGGCCGCGCGCTGGGCCGAAGGGCACGCCGGCCGCGATCTGCCCGTGCACGACGGGGCGGCATCGCTCCAGGAGGCGGTCGCCGACGTCCTGACGCGCAAGGCGGTGGCCGCCTGCGCCGAGTACGGGGTGGGAACCCTGGTCGTGGTCGGCGGGGTCGCCGCGAACTCCCGCGTCAGGTCGCTGGCCGAGGAGCGCTGCCGCGCGGCCGGTATCGAACTGCGGGTGCCGCCGCTGCGCCTGTGCACGGACAACGGCGCGATGATCGCGGCGGTGGGCGACCTGCTCGTGCGCGCCGGAGCCGAACCGGCCCCGCTGGACGTGTCGATCGACCCCTCCGCCCCGCTGGAGTACGCGGCCCTGCACCCCGTGGCGGCCGGAGCGGCGGCGGCCTGACGGACATCCGCCCGCTCTCCCGCGACCCCGTCCGCACGCCGGGTCAACTGCGGCACAGTTTGGACAGCGCTGCGACAACTCTGCCCGAAAGCAGAGGTGTTGGATCTACCCTCCGATCGGGCGAAAGAACCGCCGCCCGCGACGAACCGACCACCGGCAAGGGGACACCTACCGACATGACCGTTACCGTCCAGGTCGACACGACCCGCCCCGTGATAACCCTCATCAACGTCTTCACCGTGTCCCCGGACCGGCAGGACGAGTTGATCGCGCTGCTCTCCCGCGCCACGGAGGAGACGATGAGGCACCAACCCGGCTTCGTCCACGCCAACTTCCACGCCTCCCTCGACGGCGAACGCGTGATCAACTACGCGCAGTGGGAGACGGAGGAGCACTACAGGGCGATGCTCGCCAACCCCGAGGCCCGTGTCCACATGAGGCAGGCCGCTACCATCGCGACGGACGTCCAACCCCGCCTGTTCCGGGTCCGGTCGGCCCACTCCTCCGCAACGCCCCAGCCAAGCACGACCTGACGCGCGGGCGGGGGCGGCTCCTCCACCGCACCCGGGGCGCCCTCGGACGGGCACGAGGCCGGGTCGTCGATGGATGAACCGGTTCGGCTCCGAGGACGCACGCCCGGCAGGTCTCGTTAAGATGTTCCGATCATGGACGTCATGACGGGGAACGAGATGATCACCATCCCTCCGGGGCGGGTCACGCTGTCGGACCGGCGAACGCGGCGCAGTTGGTCGGTCGAGCTCGCGTCCTACGAGCTCGCGGCGTTCCCGGTCACCCAGGCGCTGTACGCACAGATCACGGGCCAACGGCCGAGTGCCGCCCATGGTGACCGGCTGCCCGTCGAGAGCGTTTCCTGGTGGGACGCGGTGCGGTTCTGCAACACGCTCTCCCAACGAGACGGGTTCGCACCTGCCTACCACCTGCATGCCGACGGTGAAGGTATCGAGTGGGACACGTCCGCCGAGGGGTACCGACTGCCGACCGAAGCCGAGTGGGAGCACGCCTGCCGTGCCGGTACGGCGGGCCCCCGTTACGGGGAGCTCGACGACATCGCCTGGTACCGCGGCAACTCGCACGAACGCATCCACGGTGTGGGCGGCAAACGCCCGAATCCCTGGGGGCTCCACGACATGCTCGGCAACGTCTGGGACTGGTGCTGGGACGTCTACGACGCCGAGGCCTACGGCACCTACCGGGTGCTCCGTGGCGGTGGTTGGTTCGATGAACACTGGAGTTGCCGGGCCTCCGCGCGTCGCCGCAGCCACCCGACCTTCCAGGTCGACGACGTCGGATTCCGCATCGCGCGCTCGCCCAGGTGACGCCTGGTCGCGTCCGTCCGCGGACCGGACGCGAGCACCGAACACACAGGGCGACACAGGGCGAGGGCCTTCCCGGAACAACTCCGGAAAAGCCCTCGCCGAGAAAGAGCGTCAGCCCTTGAAAGCGTCCTTGACCTTTTCCTTGGCCTCACGGGCGTCGCCCGTGCTCTTTTCCGCCTGGCCTTCAGCAGTCATGCGCTCGTTGCCGAGGGTGCGTCCGAGGACCGTCTTGGCCTTGCCCTGGGCCTGCTCGGTCTTCGCCTTGGCCTTCTCGCCGGTACTCATGAAACACGCCTCCTCGTCGCTTCGGATTCCGCTCTCGCGGTAGACCCCTGCTGCCCCGGGGATTCCTTCACAAACAAGGATCGTTTGGTGATTGGGACTCCATCGGCAGGGCACACGGCGGTCAGGAGGTTGATAACTATGGTTCCCCTGCTTCTTGTTCTGCTCCTCGCCCTGATCCTTTTCGGTGCCGGTTTCGCCATCAAGATTCTCTGGTGGGTGGCCGTGGCGGTCCTGGTGCTGTGGCTGCTCGGCTTCGTCATGCGATCCACCAACGCGGGTGGTGGCCGCGGCCGCTGGTACCGATGGTGACCTGACATCACGCGTACCGCTTGTGTGTGGGGCCCGGCCGTCGCGACGGCCGGGCCCCACACGTATGCCCGGTGAACAAAGACACGACTCCACGGAACCGGCCGAAGGAGTCACCGGACGAGCCCGGGGTAGGCGTGCTGTGTCGGGGGCGGGGCGCGTACGTGCCGGAACCCGCGTAACCTCCCAGCGCCTTCCGCCCCCGCCCCGGCCACGCGGGGCATCCGGTTCCGGGCCGTCTCGTACTCAGCGCCGGTACGCGGCTGTCGCGATCTCGACGAAGGATCGGATCAACGGGTTGGTGTCGCCTTCGTTCCACACCGCAACCACGCGGCTCGGCGCCATGCCGGTCAGCGGTACCACGGACAGCTCCGCGGGCAGGTCGTGGCCGAGCGGGGCCAGGCCGACCGTGCCGTTCCACAGCACGGCCTGCAGGCACTCCTGGACGGAGCGCACCACCGGACCCTCGCGCGGCGTGCCGCCGTTCCAGTACGACTGCCAGACGGGGTCGGTGCCCCGCGGGAACTGGAACCAGCGGCGGTCGCTCAGCTCGGCCGGCCGCAGTCGGTCGCGGGAGGCCAGGGGATCGTCGGCGCGCAGGACCACGCCGACCGGATCGGTGCGCAGCGCCCACACCGTCAGGGCGGTCTCGTCGAACGGCGCCCGGGTCAGGGCGACGTCGACCAGCCCGGCGCGCAGCCCGCACGTCGGGTCGGTGAGATCGGTGTCGCGGATGCGGATGTCGATACCGGGGTGCTTTCGGCGGTAGGCGGAGGCCAGCCTGGCCACTCCCGGGTCGGTGCCGTCGCCCAGGATGCCGACGGTGAGGGGCGCGGCGCCGGCTGCCGCGCCCACGCGTACCCGGACGCGGTCGGCGTGGGCGAGCAGGGCCCGCGCCTCGTCGAGCAGCACCGCGCCCGCGGAGGTGAGCGTGACGCCGGCCGGAGAACGGGTGAGCAGGAGGGCCCCGACGTCGGCCTCCAACTGCTTGATCGCCCGGCTCAGCGGCGGCTGACTCATGTGCAGGCGGATGGCGGCCCGGCCGAAGTGGAGTTCCTCGGCGACCGCCACGAAGTAGCGCAGGATCCGTAGCTCCACGCTGCAACGATACCCATGGCGTATCGGCGCGGCGGGACAGGTCTTGGACAGCCGTGGGACCTCGGCGGTGCACTGGGGGCATGACCGAAGAAGCGAAGAGGACCAGCGAGTCGCAGACCGTTCCCGCCGTGTCGGTGGTGGGGCCCGGCGACGGCGAGACGATCGTTCTGGGCACCACACGCATGCGCGTCCTGGAGGACGGCAGCCGCACCGGGCACCGCCTCGCGATCGCCGAGTCCGTCCTCGCTCCGCACACCCAGGGGCCGCCGCAGCACCGCCACTCCCAACACGACGAGGGCTTCTACGTCCTTTCCGGCACCGTGCGGTTCACCGTCGGGGACGAGGACCACGACGCCACCGCGGGCACGCTGGTGATGGTTCCGCCCGGCACCCCGCACACCTTCGCCAACCCGTCCGACCAACCCGCCGTCATGCTCAGCACGTTCACCCCCGACCTGTACGTGCAGTACTTCCGGGACCTCCAGAAGGTGCTCGCCGACGGTCGGCCGTTGACGCCGCAGGCCAACATCGACGCGATGAGCCGCTACGCGACCGAGCCCGCCACCGACCTCGCCTGACCCCCGGTACCTCCCTCACCTCGGCAGGCGGACCGTGAAGGCCGTGGAGCCTGGTCGGCTGTCCAGGCTCACCTCTCCCCCGTGCGCCTTCGCCACCGCCGCCACGATCGACAGGCCCAGGCCCGCTCCTGCGCCGGACGCGTTCGGGTGGCGGTGGTGTTCGGCTCGGGTGAAGCGCTCGAAGACGCCCGAGCGTACGGCCTCGGGGACGCCGGGGCCGTCGTCGCGGACGGAGAGGAGGGCCGAGTCGACGGTGGCCCTCAGGGTGACCTCCACCTTGGTCCCGGCGGGTGTGTGCACACGCGCGTTGGACAGCAGGTTGGCCAACACCTGTGGGAGGCGGTGGGCATCGCCCGGCACCACCACGGGCTCCTCGGGCAGATCGAGGGTCCAGCCGTGTTCCGGGCCCGCGGCGCGGGCGTCGGTGACCGCGTCCAGGACCAGGTGGGTGAGGTCGACCGGCTCGCGCCCCAGGGGACGGCCCGCGTCGAGGCGGGCCAGAAGCAGCAGGTCGTCGACCATCTCCCCCATGCGGGCGGACTCCGCCGCGATGCGTCGCAGGGCGCGCGTGATCTCGGGTGGTATCGGGTCCGGGTGGAGGAGTGCGAGTTCGGCGTGGCCTCGGACCGAGGCGACCGGTGTGCGCAGTTCGTGGCTGGCGTCGGCGGCGAACCGGCGCAGCCGTTCCTCGCTGGTGTGGCGCTTGGTCAGCGCGTCCTCCACATGGCCGAGCATGCGGTCGAAGGCGGCGGCCACCCGGCCGACTTCGCCGTGCGGGTCGGGCTGCGGCGAGCGGGCCGGCAGGACCACCTCTCCGCTGGCCAGCGGCAGCTCACTGACCTGTGCGGCGGTGGCGGCGACCCTGCTGAGCGGGCGCAGCGACCAGCGCACCCACAGGGCTCCGACCGTCCCGGCCGCCACCAGGGCCAGGCCGAACACGATCGCGGCGACCAGCTCCAACCGGTGCACGGTGGCCTGCACCGGCTGCAGCGGCAAGCCCACGATCAGCACGTCGCCGTCCCGGCCCGGGGAGGCGACCGCCCGGTAGTCGCCCAGCGCGGAGAGGTGCACGGTGCGCGCGCCGCCGTCGGCCGGCAGCGCGGCCAGGCGCCCCGCGTCCGCCGCGGTCAGGTCGATGCTCAGATCCGCCGACGGGTCACCGCTGCGGATGAGTCCCTTGTTGGTGACCGTGCCGTCCAGCAGGCGGGCGCCGAAGGTGCCGGTCGCCATGCGGCGGGTGTCGCCGTACTCGTCCCCGTCGTGGTCGTCCGTGAGCCTGCCGTGGTGTTCCAGGCTCTCCGGGAACCGGGTGCCGGTCTGGGTGAGCTGCTGGTCCAGGCGCTGGGTGAGTGAGCCGTCGAGTTCGACGACGGCGGCCAGCCCCACGGCCGCGCAGCTCACCGCGAGCAGCACCACCAGGCCGGCGGTGAGGCGGCCGCGCAGGGTGCGCGGCCAGGGGAGTCGGCGCATGTCGCGCCGGCGGGGGAGCCGGCTCACCGGGCCACCGGCTTCAGTACGTAGCCCGCACCACGCACCGTGTGGATCATGGGTTCGCGGCCGACGTCGATCTTCTTGCGCAGATAGGAGATGTACAGCTCGACCACGTGCGCCTGACCACCGAAGTCGTAGGACCACACCCGGTCCAGGATCTGCGTCTTGCTGAGCACACGGCGCGGATTGTCCATGAGCAGCCGGAGCACTTCGAACTCGGTCGGCGACAGCTCGACCAGCTCGCCCGCCCGGGTCACCTCGCGGGCTTCCACGTCCATCGTCAGGTCGCCCACGACCAGCCGTGGCCCCTCCTCCAGCATGCGGGCCATGCCCGCCCGGCGCAGCAGGCCGCGCAGTCTGGCGACGACCTCCTCCAGACTGAAGGGCTTGGTGACGTAGTCGTCGCCGCCCGCGGTGATCCCGGCGATCCGGTCCTCGACCGCGTCACGGGCGGTGAGGAAGAGCACACAGACGTCGGGCTTCACCTCGTGGAGGCGGCGCAGCACGGCGAAGCCGTCGGTGTCCGGGAGCATCACGTCCAGGACGACGGCGTCGGGCATCAGGTCGCGCGCGGTGGTGAGCGCCGTGGCGCCGTCACCGGCGGCGCGCACGTCCCAGCCCTGGTAACGCAGGGCACCGCTGAGCACCTCCGCGAGATCCGGGTCGTCGTCGACGACGAGGACGCGCAGCGGGGTGCCGTCGGGGCGCGTCAGGACCGGGCGGCCGGAAGGGCTGGTGTTCATCTCGTGTACCAGCATCACCCCTGCCAGGGGGTGACCCCCACCCTCGCCGCTCTGAATTTCCTCTGAGCCGGGCTCCGCCCCGCCCGGAGAAGCCTGAGAAGCACGTGAGATCTCCGTCTCAGGGGCCCGCGCGGGCGCCGGCTCATAGGTCACTGAGAGCTTCGACACGCACAGTGGCAGGGCACGACGCACGACAGCACGGCGCACTACGGCGAGGGGGCGGCGATCGATGGCGACGGTGGAGACCCGGCGAGCGGACCCGCCCGGAACGGCACGGCGCTCTCTCACGACAGCCGTGCCGGTCGCACTGTGGGCGGGGGCCGCGGCCGTGGTCGCCCTCTGGTGGGCGGACACCGCCTCCGTGGTCGGCACGGCCGGCTGGCTGACCGGCGCCGGCCGGATCGCCGGTCTGCTGTGCGGATACGCCTGCGCGGTGCTGGTCGGCCTGATGGCGCGGGTGCCGCTGCTGGAGACCCGGGTCGGCTCCGACCGGGTGGCGCGCTGGCACGCGATGGCCGGCCGCTCCACGCTCTGCCTCCTTCTCGCGCACGTGGCGCTGATCCTCGCCGGGTACGCGGCGCAGGACGGTGCGTCCCTGTGGCACGAGACGGTGACCGTCGTCCTGGACTACCCGGACATGCTCAAGGCCACCGCGGGTACGGTGACGCTCCTCGTGGTCGGCGTCAGCTCCGCCCGAGCGGCGCGGCGTCGGATCAGCCACGAGATCTGGTACCACCTCCACCTGCTGACCTACGCGGCCGTCTTCCTGGCCTTCTTCCACCAGCTCGCGCTGGGCGACCAGTTCCACGGCAGGCAGGTGGCGACCGCCCTCTGGTACGTGCTGTACCTGGGGGTCATGGCCTTGGTGCTGTGGTTCCGCGTGCTCACCCCGGTCCGGCTCAACCGGCGCCACCGGCTGCGCGTGCACTCGGTCCACCGCGAGGCGCCGGGCGTGTACTCGGTCGTCATCCACGGCAGCCGTCTGGACGAGCTGAACGCGCGGCCGGGGCAGTTCTTCCGCTGGCGGTTCCTCCACTCCGGCCTGGCCTGGACCTCGACGCCCTACTCCCTGTCGGCTCCGCCGCGAGCGGACCTGCTGCGCATCACGGTCAAGGCACTCGGCGACCACAGCGCGGCGGTGGCGCTGCTCCAGCCCGGCACACCGGTGTGGGCAGAGGGCCCGTACGGCTCCCTGACCGCCGACCGCGCCACCGGCCGCCAGTCCCTGCTGATCGCCGCCGGGGTCGGCATCACGCCGCTGCGCGCGCTGTTCGAGACCCTGCCCGGCGAGGTCACGCTGCTGTACAGGGCGCGTGGTGCCGAGGACCTGGCGCTGGGCGGGGAGCTGGAGGCGATAGCCCGCCGACGCGGGGCCAGGGTGCTGTACGCCCTCGACGGGCCCGGCGGCGAACGGCCGGACCTCGGCGCGCGGTCGCTGCGTGCCGCCGTTCCGGGGCTGCGCGCACACGACGTCTATCTCTGCGGCCCCCACGGTTTCGCCCGGGACGTGTACGCCGAGCTGCGTGCGGCCGGAGTCCCCGACCGCCGTATCCACCACGAGTCGTTCGAGCTGTGAGGCAGCACCCATGCATCCGTTGAAGAAGAACCACGCCCTCCGGCGGACCGTACTGGCGAGTGCGGCCGCGGTCGGCGCCACGGTGCTCCTGCTGTCCCTGAAGCCGCACACGGCTCCCCTGCCGGCGCTCGCGGCCCCCAAGTCCCCTTCTTCCGCGTCACGCGGTTCGGCCACCGCCGAGCCGAGCCCGTCGGGCGGCCGGACCGGTGCGGCTTCGGGCACCCACACCGCCGCCTCCCGGTCCGTCACCGGCGACGCCGTCCAGACGCGCTGGGGTCCGGTACAAGTGCGGGTGACGATCGAGAACGGCAGGCTCACCGACGTGACGGCCGTCGACTACCCCCGAGACAATCCTCACGACCAGGAGATCGACGGCTACGCGCTCCCCGCGCTGCGACGTGAGGCGCTGGCCGCCCAGAGCGCGGACATCGACATGGTGTCGGGAGCCACGTACACCAGCACCGGTTACCGGCAGTCGCTCCAGTCCGCGCTCGACTCCGCGGGCCGATGAGCACGCGCGGGCGCGCCGGCCCCGGCGCCCACGCACCTCGGCTCCCGACGCACCGGAGCCCCTCGGATCGCGCGAGGGGCTCCGGTGCGTCGGGAGCTCATGGGGGTACGGACCGCGGGACCCGCCGGATCAGTGCTGCCGAGCCGACCGCGTCGGCGTCTTCGAGTAGGCGTCATGCCAGGCGGCCCGCGCTCCGGAGTCACCGATCCGATACACCTGGACCACCGCGCCCGCCGCGACAGCCAGCGACAGGACGCCCACGACGATCCGCACGGTCAGGGCGACCGGCCGGGCGCCGTCCCGCTCGGGCCCCGCCGAAGCCCGCCTGCCTGCCCACCACACGACGACGGCCAGCGCGAACAGGCCCAGGACCCACGGCAGCAGCCCGTCACCCAGCTCGGTGTGGCGCCGCACCAGGGGGTCGTCGTCCACATGCCGTTCCAGCCACTCGCCCGCCTGCGTGGTCAAGGGCACACTGACCAGGGCGACCAGGGCCAGCAGCGGCAGCAACGGCCCGAGCCGCCGGGCGGCACGCGGCCACAGCGCTGCCGCCACCAGGGCCACCGCCGTGAGCGGTACCAGCACGACGACCACATGGACCAGCAGGACATGGGCGGGCAAACCGTTGATCAGACTCATCGAGAGGCTCCTGAGGGAGGTGGGGGGCGCCAGCCTCGCACGGGGACCTCTCAGGTTCCTCTGAAACCGGTGCGCGCCACCGAGGGCACGCGGCCGACGGCCGGGCGGACGGCTCGGGTCAGGCGTTCCGCTTCTGCGGGTGCAGCTCGACTGCGATGTGCGGGTCGAGCGCGTGCAGGAAGTCGGGGGCGTCGAAGATCTCGCCGGCGGAGACGACGCCGACGCTCTTGGTGCGGCCGGTCAGGACGCGCTCGAGGGCCTCGGTGACGAGGGGCGCGGTGACGGCGTAGATGTCCTGGCCGACGGCAGTGGCCCGGCGCTCGGTTCCGCCGGAGCGGACGACGACGTCGACGAGGAAGGTCTGGTTCGAGCGCCCGCTCTCGTCGGCGGCGGTCGGGGCCGGCGTGTGCGGGGCGGCGACGTCTCGGGCCGCCTCGGCGCTCATGTAGGTGGTCACCTCGGGGATGGAGAGGTGCTGGGGGACGGTGACGCAGTCCGCCATCGTGAACTCCCCGATCACCGGCCGGGGTCCCATCGGTTCCGGGAAGGCCCACTCCAGGGTGGGGGCGGCGTCGGTGCGGCGCTCCCACCGTCCGCCGCTGTAGCGCAGGCGGTGGTCGCCGCGTCGCTCGCGGGAGACCGCGCCCGAGAGCCGGGTACCGGCGGTGGGGTGCCAGTTGCTGAGCGCGTAGGCGATGTGTGCCTCGTCGGCTTCGGTCCAGTCGCCCATCGCCGCGGTGGCCAGCAGGTCGCCGAGGCCGCCGAAGAAGGCCATGGCCGGGACGATCACCGCTCCCGCGTCCTGGGCCCGCTCGCGGTAGTGGGCGAACGTGTCGAGGTTGGCCTCGAGCTCGGCGGCCACGTCGAGGTAGGGGATCTTCGCGCGGAGCGCGGCCTCGATGACGGGGCCGGTGGTCGACGCGAAGGGGCCGGCGCAGTTGATGACCGCCGCCGTGCCCGCCAGGGCCCGGTCCAGCGAAGCCGGGTCCTCGACCGACGCCACCCGGGCCTCCAGCCCGTGTGCGTGGGCCATCTCCTCCAGGGACTGTGCGTTGCGCCCGGAGAGCACCGGGACGAACCCGCGTGCGGCCAGCTCCGCGACCACGAACCGCCCGGTGTGACCGTAGGCGCCGAACACCGTCACCAGCTGACCTGACCCCATGAGACTCTCCCCTGTACGCGAACGCCCGCCGCGAGGTCGATCCGCCGCGGCCTGACATCCACATCCTGTCCCTCCGGCAGGGCCCCGCACGAGCGTCGGAAACGACATGCCGCGTACAGTTTCGGACATGTCTTCTGTTGCACTGGCCGCCACCGACGGCATGCTCCCCTACGAACTGTCCGTGGCCGTCGAGGTCTTCGGAGCCGACCTGACCCACATCGTGGATCCCTGGTACGACTTCTCCCTCTGCGGGAGCGGGCCCGTGCACATCGGCCGCTTCCGTCTGGACCCCGACCACGGACTCGACCACCTCGCGCACGCGGACACGGTGATCGTCCCCGGGTGGGCCGACACCGACCGCGACCCGCCCGCCGAGCTGGTCGAGGCGGTGCGTGCGGCCCACGCGGCCGGTGCCCGCGTGGCCTCACTGTGCACGGGCGCCTTCGTCCTGGGCGCGGCAGGACTGCTCGACGGGAGGCGCGCCACCACGCACTGGGCCCACACGCGGGAACTGGCCCGGCGCCACCCGGCGGCCGCGGTGGATCCGGACGTCCTCTACGTCGACAACGGCGACGTCCTCACCTCCGCGGGCAAAGCCGCGGCCATGGACCTGTGCCTGCACCTGGTCCGCCTCGACCACGGCTCGGCCAACGCCAACAAGATCGCCCGACGCCTGGTCACCCCACCGCACCGCGACGGCGGCCAGGCCCAGTTCATCGCCACGCCCCTCCCCGCCCCGGGCAACCACCCGCTGGGCGAGCTCTTCCCCTGGGTACTGGAGCGGTTGGACAAGCCGCTGACCGTGGAGGACCTGGCCCGCCAGGCCCGCATGAGCTCACGTCACCTCGGCCGCCACTTCAAGCACCTCACCGGCACCACGCCCCTGCAATGGCTCCACACCCAGCGCATTCGCCACGCCCAGGAACTGCTGGAGACCACCGGCGCCACCGTGGACGCCATCGCCGCGGCCACCGGCATGGGCACCGCCACCACTCTGCGCCGCCACTTCCACCGCAGCGTCGGCGTCCCACCCGACACCTACCGCCGTACCTTCCGCCCCTGAAGGAGCATCAGGGCCCGGGCGGCCGATCGCACAGTGCCCAGGCAGGTGCCGTCCGAAGAGATCCCCTGTTCATCCCGTCAGGTCAACGCACCCTTCCTCGTGGCTTCAGCGCCAGGTTCGGCAGTTCCGGTGCGGGCAGGGGGGCGCCGTCGTAGCCGTGGACCTCGCCGAAGCGGGTGCCCTCCATCCAGCCCCTGCGGGCCTCGGCGATCTCCTCGCCGGTGCGGGCGACGAAGTTCCACCACATGACGATCTCCTCCTCGAACGGGGTTCCGCCGAGCAGGACCGTCCGGGCCGGGACCGCCGACTCGTTCACCAGGGTCAGGGTGCCCGTGCCGGGGGGTGCGTAGCCGAGGTCGGCCGGGTGCAGCAGGGTGCAGCAGGGTGCCGGCGAGATGGACGTCGCCGTGGTCGACGAGCAGGCCGTGTTCGAAGGACGGGTCGACGTCGAGCGTGAGCGAGGCCCCCGGTTCGAGGAGGATCTCGGCGCCCAGCAGCGGTGTGAAGGTCCGCACCGGGGAGTCGCTGCCGGCCAGGGAGCCGAGGAAGACCCGTGTCACGGCCCCGTCGACCCGCACGGGCTCGGGGACGTGGTGCCGGAAGTCGCGTGCGGTGTCGCGGTGTTCGGCGGGCAGCGCCACCCAGAGCTGGACACCGTGCAGGACCGTGGTCCGCTCGGTGGAGACCTCGGAGTGGCTGATGCCGTGCCCGCTCGTCATGAGGTTCAGCTCGCCGGGCCGTACGAGGGCGTGGCTGCCCAGGCTGTCCCGGTGCTCGATCTCTCCGCTGAACAGCCAGCTCACCGTCTGCAGACCGGTGTGCGGATGCGGGGCGACCACCATGCCGCCGCTCTCGGCGACGTCGTCCGGGCCGTAGTGGTCCGCGAAGCACCATGCTCCGATCATGGTCCGGGCCCGCTGCGGCAGAGTGCGCCGGACGGTCATCGCCCGGGGGCCGCCGAGCGGGACGTCACGCGGGGAGAGGACCTCGATCTCCGACACCTGAACCTCCGATAGTAGTTTTATATTCAACCATTCTATCGTGAGAACCGTGTTCCGGGGACGGTGACCGGGGACACGTCCGGCGGTGCGCCCGGCCCGGAATCACGCCCGCTGTCTCCGCGTTGTGCACACCGCGTTGTGCGCACCGCACGACATCTTTCGAAGGAGCCCAGGTTGAGCACCGGTACGACGCAGTCCACGGCCCGGCGGATCTTCATCGACAAGCAGAGTCCCAAGGCCTATCACGCGCTGCTCCAGACGTCCGAGGCGGTCCGCGCGACGGCCACCGAGGCGGGACTGGACCGCACCCTGGTCGAACTGGTCAACCTCCGGGTGTCGCAGATCAACCGCTGCGCCTTCTGCCTCGACGTCCACACCAGGGCCGCGCTGCGCGCCGGCGACACCACGCAGCGGCTGGGCGTCCTCGCCGCCTGGCGGGACACCGAGGTGTTCTCGCCCGAGGAGCGCGCCGCCCTCGCCCTGGCGGAGGCGGTGACGGCGCCGTCCGACGCGACCGCCCAGGAGTACGCCTACGAGGCGGCGCGCGCGGTGTTCTCGGACGACCAGATATCCGCGGTGATCTGGGCGGCGATCACGATCAACGCGTTCAACCGTGTCTCGATCATGAGCAAGCACCCGGTACGGGCGGCCTCGGAGGCCTGATCCGCGGATCGGCGATCGCCGCGAAGCCGCCTGCCCGCCGGACTCCGGCCCCCGGCGGGCAGGCGGCGTACGCAGCCGGACGCCCCGACTCGGGCCCCGGCGGTCCGGCGGCGGCCGCGGGCAGAGGCCGGCGTCGCCGTGCCGGGGCCGTGCGTCACCGGCGCGGCGGCCGGTGGCAGGCCAGGGCGCGCTCCACGGCCGCGGCCATGGCCCGCTCGCCGAGCGCGTTGGGATGGAACGGCGCGGCGGGCATGCTCGGGGCGAGGGACTCCAGCCAGCGCGTACCGGCCGGCCGGCAGACGTCGTGGCCGACGGTCGGACCGTAGGTGTCGACGAAGCCGGCGCCTCTCCGGTGGGCCACCCTCGCCATCATCGCGTCGAGTTCCTTCTCGGTGTCCCGCAGATACGCGAAGTCCCCCGCCGCGAACGGCACCGAAGCGCTCGTGCAGCCGGCTCCGTCGTCCGGGAGCAGGTCCGGATAGCCGACCACCAGCACCCGGGCGTGCGGGGACCGCTGATGGACACCACGCACCACCCGGGCGACCTTCGCGGCGGTCTTCTCGATGGCCTCCTCCAGCTGGTCGTGGCCGCCGCCGGTGAAGTGCGCGCGGCACGGGGCCCCGGTGGGGTCGGTGGGCGTCAGCCGGGCGCAGGTGCCGAGCACAGCGCTGAACCCGGCGTCGTTGCCGCCGATGCTGACGGTGACGAGGTCCGTTCCCCGGCTCAGGGCGTCGAACTGGGCGGGGGCGGTGCCCTGCGGGCTGGTCATCTCGACGGTGGTCGCGCCGGAACAGGTGACGTCCGTCAGCCGCGCCCCCTGCCGGGCGGCCACCAGCGAGGGGTAGTTGTGACTCGACCTGGCGCAGGCGGTGTCCACCTGGTCGGGGACTCCGGGCGCGGAGGCGTACGAGTCGCCCAGAGCGACGTAGTCCAGGTGGTGCCGCGCCCCGGCCGGTTCGGCGCTCGCCGGTACCGCCGTGGCTCCCGTCAGCGCGAGCACGCAGCCGACCACGGCGGCGCCCAGCGCCGGTACGCGTCCGGCTCCCTTGCGTCGTGTTCTCCTCGGCACAGTGGATCCTCCCTCTCGGAACGACTCGACGACCGTGCGGGGGAAGGCTCTTCAGGCCGATGGGCCCCACGTGCCCGGGAGGTCCGAAGGGCCGCGGACACCCCGCACCCAGCAGACGAGTGTGCGATCGTCACGACCCGAATGCTCCCCTCCGTTCGGGTGGATGCGGACCGCGCGCCGGGCCGCGAGGAGCCGTTCCGGAGGGTGGCCGGATCCTCTCCACCGCCCCCTCCCGCGCGCCCGGCCGGGCTGCCATCCGTGTGACTTGCGTCTGACCTGGAGTGACACGCGGACAATGCGAGGTGTTGACCGTACGATCAGGCAATGCCTGACACGACCGAAACCACGCCCGGCTGGCTGACTTCCGACGAACTGGAGATGGCACGCGCCCGCATGCCCATCCTGTACGTGGAGGCGGTGCCCGTCCGGGTCGACGACAGCGGTGAAGTCACCAGCATCGGACTGCTGTTGCGGATAGGGCCCGACGGGACCGTGAGCCGGACGCTCGTCTCGGGGCGGGTCCTGCATCACGAACGGGTCCGGGACGCCCTGCTGCGCCACCTGGAGAAGGATCTCGGGCCGGTGGCACTCCCCCGAGTGCCGCCCTCCCTCCAGCCCTTCACCGTGGCCGAGTACTTCCCGACACTGGGGATCACGCCGTTCCACGATCCCCGTCAGCACGCGGTGTCCCTCGCCTACATCGTCCCCGTGGCCGGTGACTGCCGTCCCCGTCAGGACGCACTCGACCTGGTGTGGTTCAGCCCGCAGGAGGCGGCCTCCGAGGTGGTCCGAGGCGAGATGCCGGGCGGCCAGGGCGTCCTGCTCAAGCAGGCCCTGGCCCACGTCGGCTGCCTGTCCTGACCTGCGAGCCCGGCCCGGCACCGCACCCGGGGCCGCCGGGCCGGCCTGCGTCCCCCTGCGGATGTACGGTCGGGCAGTCGGTGCGGCAGGCCGGTGCCGACGAGTGGGTCGGCGCCGAACAGGCCCGTTCACGGCCGAGCTTGCGGTGGTCGTGCGGGGCGGTCTCCGGAGGCGTCACAGCACGTGCATCAGAGGCATTTCCCCACGGGCGCCTTCGCGGTCCCCTGGTCTCCCGGACCGCAAGGGGCGCACGCGGTGCGTCAGCGGGAGCGGCGGATACGGATCGGGCCGCGAGCCTCTGCCGGCTGGATGGCGCGCCCTGCCTGCGTGATGTCCACCTTGCCCGCCGCGACCAGCCGCAGGGCAGCTTGGCGGGCCGGTTCCATGAGGGCGCGCCATCCGTCATCCTCTCCCTCGTACACCTCCCGCGCGGCGTCCGAGGGGCAGATCGACGCGGTCGGGGCACGACGGCCCAGCAGCTCCAGGATCGTCTGTTCCAAGCGCCGGTCCTGGGACTCGTTCATGCCTTGTGCTGCATGGAGCGCCGTGCGGGGTTGCCCTGCTGGGCGGCCTTCGGGTCCTTCTCGTCGGCCTTGGCCCGGACGCCGTCGGCGATACGCTTACCGATCTCCTCGTCGATGTTGGACCAGTAGGTGAAGGCCCGCTCGAGCACCGGCCGGCTCACCCCGTTCAGGAGGTGTCCGACGACGTTGTCGACCAGGCGGTCACGTGCGTCGTCGTCCATCACCTCGCGCACCAGGGTGCCGGGCTGTCCCCAGTCGTCGTCCTCCGGGTGGGACACATAGGCGGCGCGGGTGATCTCGCCGTCGGCGGTCCAGCTGGGCGGGGATCCGTAGCGCTCGGTGTCGGCCGCGGGACCGCCCTTGGAGTTCGGGGCGTACACGGGGTCGCTCGTGTTCCGGTAGGCCATCGCGCCGTCCTTGGAGTACGTGTGGACGTCGACGACGGGGGCGTTCACCGGCAGCTGCTGGTAGTTGGCGCCGATACGGTGGCGGTGGGCGTCCGCGTAGGAGAACAGTCGGGCCAGCAGCATGCGGTCCGGACTCGGGCCGATGCCGGGAACGAAGTTGTTGGGCTGGAACGCCGCCTGCTCGATCTGCGCGTGGTTGTCGGTGGGGTTCCTGTCGAGGGTCATGCGGCCGACCGGGATGAGCGGGTAGTCGCCGTGCGGCCACACCTTGGTGAGGTCGAACGGGTTGAACCGGTATCCCGCGGCCTCCGCGTACGGCATCACCTGGACGTACAGGGTCCAGCTCGGACAGTCGCCGTCCCGGATGTGCTCGAACAGATCCCTGGTGTGGTAATCCGTGTCGACCGCGGCCATCTGGTCGGCCTCGTCCTGGGTGAAGAACTCGACGCCCTGGTCGGTCTTGAAGTGGTACTTCACCCAGAACCGCTCGCCGTCGGCGTTGATCCACATGTAGGTGTGGGAGGTGTACCCGTTCATGTGCCGCCAGGTCCGCGGGATGCCGCGATCTCCCATCAGCCAGGTGACCTGGTGGGCGGACTCCGGGGACAGGGTCCAGAAGTCCCATTGCATGTCGTGATCACGCAGGTTGTTGTCCGCTCGGCGTTTCTGGGACCGGATGAAGTGCTGGAACTTCATCGGATCCTTCACGAAGAACACCGGCGTGTTGTTGCCGACCATGTCGTAGTTGCCTTCGCTGGTGTAGAACTTCACCGCGAAGCCGCGCGGGTCACGCCAGGTGTCCGGGCTGCCGCGCTCCCCGGCGACGGTCGAGAAGCGGACGACCAGGTCGGTTCGGGTGCCAGGCTGGAACACGGCCGCCTTCGTGTAGGCGCTGACATCGTGAGTCACCTCGAAGTAGCCGAACGCGCCGCTGCCCTTGGCGTGCGGCTGACGCTCGGGGATCCGCTCCCGGTTGAACTGCGCCATCTGCTCGATCAGATAGGCGTCCTGGAGCAGGATCGGACCGCCGGGGCCCACGGTGAGCGAGTGTTCGTCACTCTCCACCGGCGCGCCGGAATCGGTCGTGGTGGCGGGTCGGATCTCCGTCATGAGTCTGTCCTTCGTGCTCAGGTCAGCAGCGACGTCGTGGCGCCCCGGGCGCCGACGTCCGATCGGTGGGGTGTGGCTGCCGCCTTCTCCGCTCGCCGCGCACCCGCGGAGTCGGCGGAGACCGCCAAGACGCACCTTGTACCCACAGGCCGCGTGACCCTGAGAGGGCGGAATAAACCCGCTCACCCCGACCTACCCGCGAAAGGGGTCGATATCGCCCGATCGGACGGCACGTCGCGCGCGGCAACACCTCAAAGGGGACGTGGCCACCGAGAAGGCCCCCACGGGCCCCAGAAAATGATCAAGGGCCGGTTTCGGACATCTCCGAAACCGGCCACTGACCTCCGACCTCATCTGTCGGGACGACAGGATTTGAACCTGCGACCCCTTGACCCCCAGTCAAGTGCGCTACCAAGCTGCGCCACGTCCCGATGCATGTCGCGGGCTGTACGCGCGATCACGCAGGTCAACCCTACCGCACAGTTCCGACGGGGCTCACTCCCGCGCCGCTGCCGGGACTTTGGTCGAGCAGGTGTGCGAATGCCACCTCCTCACCCTTCCCGGGTGAGGAACACCGGGCTCATGAGGCGCACGCTCGCAGGTGAGCGGCTGTGCACAGCGGCCGCGCAACGAACGGAGGCCCCCCATGACCACCACCCCGACGCACCACCGCTCGGCCGGCACCATGGCGGCCGCGACCGGTCTGACCCTGTTCGCCGCCGTGATGCTGTTCATCTCCGGCGTACTCGCCGTCTTCCGGGGCATCATGGCGGTCGCCCGCGACAACGTCTTCGTCGCCACCCCGAACTACGTCTTCAAGTTCGACCTGTCGGGCTGGGGCATCATCCACCTGGTCCTCGGGGCGCTCGCGGTGATCGTGAGCATCGGGTTGTTCATGGGAACCACCTGGGCGCGGGTCCTCGGCGTGGCGATCGCGGCCCTGCTGATCATCACCAACTTCCTGTCCATCCCGTACTCCCCGGTCTGGTCCCTCACCCTCATCGCCCTGTTCGGGTTCACCATCTGGGCCCTGTGCGTGGCTCCGCGGGACACCTCGGACACCGCCGCGCGGTAGGCGGCGGGTGGCTCGGCGCCGGGCACGGCACGACCGCGAGGGAAGCGTTCTCATGCGATACGAGATCCGTGTGGACGGGCAGATGTCGAAGACGCTGACCAGGGCGTTCCCGGAACTGGAGAGCGTCGTCGTGCCCGACCAGACCGTGCTGTCCGGGCAGGTCGTCGACGAGGCCCATCTGTACGGCCTGCTGGCGCGCTGCCAGTCGCTCGGGCTGCACGTCGTCGAGATGCGGCGCCTGCCCGAGTGACCCGTCACAGCAGGTGCAGTTCCCTGGCCCGGCGCACCGCCTCGCCCCGCCGGCTCGCGGACAGCTTGCGGTAGAGGCTCTTCAGATGCGTCTTGACCGTGTTCACCGACAGGTACAGGTCGGCGGCGATCTCCTCGGTCGACATCATCTGCGCGAGCCGTTCCAGCACCTCCTGCTCGCGCCTGCTGAGAGGTTCGGTCACCGGCGCCGGCGAGGCCTCGGCCGTGTGCTCCGCCGGGGTGTGGCCGGCCAACCACTCCGGCAGCCAGTCGTGTCCCCGGGTCAGTTCGGGTCGGCGGCGGGTCAGCCGCCTGAGCCAGGGGCCGGACTCCAGGAACGGCCGTCTGAGCCGCTCCGGACGGGCCACGGCGAGGGCCCGGGCGACCAGCCGCTGGGCCTCGGCAGGGTCGCCCAGCGCGTCGGCGGTCTGGGCCCGCGCCAGCAGCGCCCTGACCGTGATGGCCGGACCCTCGCCCTGCCCGACGGGGAGCGTGTCGAGGAGGTCCTGCGCGGCTTCGCCGTCCCCGGTGGCGAGATGGGCGCGGGCCGCGGCGATCACGTTCTCCGGGCCCGGTGTCCCCATAGCCTCCTGGAGGACCTCGCGCGCGGCCTGCGCCCTGCCGTCGGCGAGGTAGGCCGCGGCCATGGTCAGGGCCGTGCGGTCGTTCACCCAGGGCGAGGGCTCGCCGGGCGTCGGGCACCGCCGCTGCTCCTCCAGGAGCCGCAGTGCCGCCCGGGGGTGGCCGCGGGCGAGCAGCAGCCGGGACCTCAGGAGTGTCAGCCCCGCGCTGACCAGCGGGTCGCGCGGGAGGGTGGCGGAGGCCGCGTGGTCCAGGCGCGTGCGCGCGGCCTCCAGGTCGTCGTGGTCGATGGCGACCGCGGCCAGGACGAGCTGCGCGGTACCGGTACTGGCGTCGGGCGGCAGTCCCGAGCGTTCGGCCTCGGCGAGGGCCTCGCGGGCGTGCGACTCGGCGCGGCCCGGCCAGCCGTTCAGGAAGTCGATGAGGGCCAGCCGGCTGAGGCACTCGTGCCGGGGCAGGGCGGTGTCCGGGCCGCCGTCCGCCTTCACCGCGTCGGCCAGCGAGGACCGCGCGGCGTCGAGCCGTCCCGCCCACAGCTGTGCCGAGCCGAGGTCGGTGAGCACGAGGGCGGGCAGTTCCGGGTGCCGGGCCAGGTTCTCGGCGGGGATGCCGTGGCCGGCGGCCGTCACGTCGTCGGCGGCGGCCTCGGCCCGGTCGGCGGAGCCGGTCATCCGGGCGGCCAGCACCCTGAGCAGGGCGCAGCTGAGCCGGAGGGCGGGCGTGCCGGGGCCGTCGCCCTCGGGGACGGCCCGCTCGGCGCGGTCGAGGTGGCCCAGGCCCCGTTCGAGGTCGTGATGTGCCAGCTCGCGGGCGGCGCGGACCAGGTCCGCGGCCGGTCCCGAGGCGTCGGGGGGCATCCGGGAGAAGAGCGCGTCGAGGTGCTCGGAGTCCAGCCCGGTCAGCAGTCGGCCGATGGCCAGGCCGTCGACGAACCAGGTGGCGGCCTGCTCCCAGTCGCCCGCGTCCGCCGCGTGCGGGAGGGCCTCGGCCAGCTGCCCCGCCCGGCTCAGCCAGCGTGCGGCCCGGCGGTGCAGTTCGGCTTCGAGGCCCGGGTCGCGTACGCGCAGATGGACCCGGAGGATCTCGGCGAACAGGGGGTGCAGCCGGTACCAGGAGTGGCCGATGGACTCCACGAAGGCGTTCGCGCGTTCCAGTCCGGCGAGGATCGCCTCGGCGTCGTCGCCCCCGGTGAGGGCGTTCGCGAGGCCGGGGTGGATCTGTTCCAGCACGCTGGTGCGCAGCAGGAGGTTCTGCGTCTCGGCGGGCTGGGTGTCCAGGACCTCCGCGAGCAGGAAGTCCGCGAGCGTGCTCCGGCCGGCCTCGAAGTCCTTGAGGAAGGCCTCGGGGTCGTCGCTGCCCTGCGCCGCCAGGGTGCACAGCCGCAGCCCGGCGGCCCAGCCCGCGGTGCGCTCGGTCAGGGCGCGGGTGCCGTCGTCGGACAGGTGCATGCCGTGCCGGTCGAGCAGCTCGGCGGTCTCCTCGGGGCGGAAGGCCAGGTCGGCGCCGCGGATGTCGGTGGCCTCTCCGGCGGCCCGGTAACGGTGCAGCGGCAGCAGCGGCTCGGTGCGGCTGATGATCAGCAGGCGTAGTCCGTCCCCGGCGTGGCGGAGCACGAACTGCAGTTCCCCGGCGACCGCGGCCGAGGTGCCGACCCGGTCGAACTCGTCCAGGACGAGCACCACGGGCTCGGCCCGTGCGCTCAGCTCCGCGGCGAGCCTGGTCAGCAGCGAGTGGTCCACCTCGCCCGGCTGGGCCGGGCTGCCGATGTCGCCGCGTGCGGCGAGCCCGTGCCGCCGCAGGGACTCCAGGACGTAGGTCCAGAACACCCCGGGGCCGTTGTCCTCGGCCGCCACCGTGAGCCAGGCGGGCGGGCCGGGTGCGTGCCCCTGGGCGATCCAGTCGGCGACGAGCAGGGTCTTGCCCGCTCCGGCGGGGCCGTTGACCAGCGTCAGGGGGCCGCGCACCCCCTGGGTGAGCCGCTCGGTCAGCCGGGGTCTTCGAACGAATGTCTGCGGCAGCCCGGGCACGCTGAACCGTGCGGCGAGGACGGGGTCCCCGTTCGGGGCGAAGGCCTCCGAGGGCGGGTCCGGGTGGCCGCCGGTGGTCGGACGAGGCATGGCACCTACCACTGCACCCCCGCTCGGCTGCGGCGCGCCTCTCGTACTCCTGGCGCGCATCTCGTACACAGGGAAAAATGTCCCTTTGATCTTATATGCCTTCGATCCTACGCAACGTGGTTGCAACGTGCACCGCGCTGGGATGGGGACCGTGACCATGGACACGAACCCGCGCGTGGAGCTGACGCCCGCGGCCGCCGAGCTGGTGCGGCGACTGCGGGCGGCCCACGGGCCGCTGATGTTCCACCAGTCCGGCGGCTGCTGCGACGGCAGCGCCCCCATGTGCTATCCGGCGGGCGAGTTCCGCACCGGCGGCTCGGACGTGCTGCTCGCGGAGCTCGCCGTGACCGGGGTCCAGGAGCCGGTGGGCTTCTGGATGTCCCGCGCCCAGCACGAGGCCTGGCGCCACACCCGGCTGATCGTGGACGTCGTGCCCGGCCGTGGCAGCGGGTTCTCCCTGGAAGCACCCGAAGGAGTGCGATTTCTCATCCGATCTCGCGTAGTGGACGGCTGAAGACCGCAACCTGACATCCCGGTCTGCTGCACTTCCCTGAGTCCTGCTCACAGCTGACGAGACATCAGGGAGAACGGTGACATCTCGCGCCCGGCGGTTGAGAACGGCACTGACAGTCCTGACAGCCTGGAGCGCGCTGACCGGCGCGGCCCTCACCGGGGCCGGACCGGCCAGTTCGACTCCCGAGGCCCGTGCGATCGCGCCGGGCGTCAGATACAGCGAGTTCGACGTGCGGGGGGCGCACGGCGTCGCCCGCGCGCATCTGCTCACCGTCGACCTTCGCGACCCGCGGGTGCGGATCGGCCTGCTGCACCCGCGGACCGTCGCGGCCCGCGCCAGGGTGTCCTGGCTGGTCGCGGCCCAGCGCGCGGTGGCCGGGGTCAACGGCGACTTCTTCGACATCTCCGAGATCCAGCACCCGGGGGTCGAGGCGACCGGCTCCCCCGTCGGTCCGGCGATCGCGGACGGGCACGCGCTCAAGTCGGCCGTGCCGCGCGGGCAGCGGTTCGGGCCCGCGCTGCCGTCGGGCGCGTCCACCGAGGACGTGCTGGGGGTGGGCACCGACCGTGTCGCCCGCCTCGACCGGCTGTCCCTGGCGGGTTCGGTCGCCACGCCACGAGGCGGTCTCACGCTGCGCGGGCTCAACCAGTACGCGCTGCCGCGGAACGCGATCGGGGCGTACACCTCGGCCTGGGGCAGGGCCTCCCGGCTGCGGGCCGCGTGCGGCACCGACGAGGACCGGGGCGCGCCCTGCGACCGGGACACCTACGAGGTGACGCTCCGGCACGGCCGGGTCGTCGCCACGGCCGGCACTCCCGGCAGGGGCCCCGTCGCGGCCGGTACGACGGTCCTGGTGGGCCGCGAGGCAGGAGCGCGGCGGCTGCGGGGGCTGCGGCGGGGGGACCCGGTGCGCGTGGCGGCCCGCCTGGTCGCCGCGTCGTCCGGCGTGCCGTACCTGTTCGCGATCGGCGGTTTCCCCGTGCTGCGCGACGGCGTGCCGGTGGGCGGGCTCGACGGGTCCGCGCCCGCGGTGCGCACGGCGGTGGGTGTCGCGGACGGCGGGCACCGTCTGATGCTTCTCGCGCTGGACGGTGCGCGCGCCTACCGGCAGGGGCTCTCCGTCGCGGAACTGGCGGCCGTTCTGCGGGGGTTGGGAGCGGCGCAGGGGTTCAACCTCGATGGCGGGGGTTCCTCGACGATGGTCACCCGGTCGCCCGGCACCGGCCGGGTCGTCGTGCGCAATCACCCCAGCACCGGGGTGGAACGGGCGGTGCCCGACGGGATCGGGGTGTTCTCGGGGTGAGGGAGGTCAGGGGTGCAGACCGCTGACCAGTTGGGCCGTGGCCGCGAGGCCCTGGTGGATCGTCGGGGCCATGCTCGAACTCGCCAGGAAGAAGCCGAGCATCATGCAGATGATGGCGTGCGAGACCTTCAACGCGCCGTTGCGCATGAAGATCACCGCGATGAACAGGAGCAACAGCACCACTGAGACGGAAACGGCCATCGTGAACCTCCTCCACCGCGCCCACTTTCGCGGCTTCCGGCGGCAAGTGTGGCGCAGTGGAGGGTTCGTCCGGGCGGATGACGTGTCCGCCGAACGAGTGGTTCTGAGCTTGTTCCCGGATCAGGCGGGTGGTTCCAGACCGACGAGCGTGCTCAGGGCCTCGCGGTGGGCGCCCGCGGTCCCGTACGCGATCGAGTCCGCCTTCGCCCGCTTCAGGTACAGGTGGACCGGGTGCTCCCAGGTCATGCCGATCCCGCCGTGCAACTGGAGGCACTCCTCGGCGACATGGACGGCGACGGGCGCCGCGTACGCCTCGGCCACCGCGACCGCGACGTCCGTGTCCTCGCTGCCGGTGGCGAGCGCGTCGGCGGCGTTGCGAGCCGCGGCCCGCAGGTTGACCACCTCGAGCCACAGTTGGGCCAGCCGGTGCTTGAGCGCCTGGAACCCGCCGACGGGCCGGTTGAACTGCCTGCGCTCCTTCAGATAGCGCACCGTCTCGGTCAGGCACCAGTCGGCGACGCCGAGTTGCTCGGAGGCCAGCAGCCCGGCCCCCGCGCGCAGGGCGCGTCGTACGGCGGTCGGCGCGTCGTCGGTGAGGCGGCGCCCGGTCGCCCCGTCCAGATCGACCGTGGCCAGCGGCCGGGTCAGGTCGAGGGAGGTCTGCGGGGTGAGGGTCACCGTGTCCGTGTCGGAGGTGGACACGGCGTACAGCCCGCCGTCCTCGGCGGGGACCAGCAGCACGTCGGCGTGGGCGGCGTCCGCCACGGCGGTCACCCGGCCGTGCAGGGTGCCCTGCCGCGACCGTACGAGCGTGTGCGGCCCGTCGGGCCGGTCCGCCAGGCCGACCGCGAGCGCGGCGACCGTCCGGCCGGCGGCGAGTTCGCCCAGCAGCGCCGCCGCCTCCTCGCCCGGGCAGGCGAGCAGGGCCTCGGTCGCCACGACGGCGCTGGTCAGATACGGCACCGGCGCGACCGCTCGCCCCAGCTCCTCCAGGACGACGGCCGCTTCACGATGCGAGGCGCCCTGACCGCCGAGGGCCTCGGGCACGAGGAGTCCGGCGAGTCCCATGTCGGTGGCGAGTGTCTTCCACAGCGAGGGGTCCCGCGGGGTGTCCGACTCGACGCGGGCGAGGACGTCCGCGGGACCGCAGTGGTCGGCGAGGAGCCCCCGGACCGCCGTGCGCAGCGCCTCCTCCTCCGGCGAGTAGAGCAGATCGGTCATCGGGCCAGGTCCTTCCAGGCGACGTCCTTGTCGGTGCGCGGCTCGGCGGGCAGCCCGAGGACGCGTTCGGCGACGATGTTCAGCAGGACCTCGCTGGTCCCGCCCTCGATGCTGTTGCCCTTGGAGCGCAGGTAGCGGTATCCGGCGTCACGGCCGGTGAAGTCGACGAGTTCGGGTCGGCGCATCGTCCAGTCGTCGTACGACAGCCCCTCCTCGGCGAGGAGTTCGACCTCGAGGCCGCTGATCTCCTGGTTGAGACGGGCGAAGGCGAGCTTCGCACCGGAGCCCTCAGGACCCGGCTGGCCGGCCACCAGCTGCTGGCGCAGCCGCTCGCCGGTGAGCCGGGCGACCTCGGCCTCGACCCACAACGTCAGCAGCCGCTGGTGCAGTTCGTGCGTGCGCAGGTCGGGGCGTTCGCGCCAGGTCCTGGCGACCGGGCCGATCATGCCGCCTTCGCGCGGCAGGCGCATGCCGCCGATGGACACGCGCTCGTTCATCAGGGTGGTCTGCGCGACGCGCCAGCCGTCGCCGACCTCGCCGAGGCGGCGGGAGTCGGGGACGCGGACACCGGTGAGGAAGACCTCGTTGAACTCCGCCTCCCCGGTGATCTGCCGCAGGGGCCGCACCTCGACGCCGGGGTCGGTCATGTCGCAGATGAAGTAGGTGATGCCCTGGTGCTTGGGCACGTCCGGGTCGGTGCGGGCGATGAGGATGGCCCAGCGGGCGACATGGGCGCTGGAGGTCCACACCTTCTGGCCGTCGACCACCCAGTCGCCCGTCTCGTCGCGCACGGCGCGGGTGCGCAGGGCGGCGAGGTCGGAGCCCGCGCCCGGCTCGCTGAACAGCTGGCACCACACCTCCTCGCCCAGCCACAGGGGCCTGAGATAGCGCTCCTTCTGCTCCTGGGTGCCGTACTGGAGGATCGTCGGCGCGGCCATGCCCAGGCCGATGCCGATACGCCGCGGATCGTTGTCCGGGGCGCCCGCGGCCTGGAGTTCCGCGTCCACGACCGCCTGGAGCGAGCGGGGGGCGCCGAGGCCGCCGAGGCCGGGCGGGTAGTGCACCCAGGCGAGCCCGGCGTCGAAGCGGGCGCGCAGGAAGTCCTGGCGCTCGGTGGTGGCGGGCGGGTGCGCCGCCAGCAACTCGCGTGTGAGTCGGAGGAGTTCGGTGGTGTCGGTCATGCCCTGGCTCCGTCCTGGGGGACGATCGCGATCCTGCCGGTGCTCCTGCCGTCGGCCACGCGCTGGACCGCTGCGGCGGCCTCGTCGAGCGGCACGCGCTCGCTGACGAGGGGCTTGACGGCGCCCGTGGCCGCGAGTGCGGTGAGCTGCTCGTGGCAGTGCTCGATCAGCTTCGGGTTCCTGGTGTTGTACAGGCCCCAGTGCAGACCGAGGATCGAGTAGTTCTTGACGAGGGCGTGGTTGAGCGCCGGGCTGGGGATGGTGCCGCCGGCGAAGCCGACCACGACGATCCGGCCCTCGAAGGCGACGACCTTCGTGGACTGGGTGTACGCCTCACCGCCGACCGGGTCGTACACGACGTCCACTCCCCGGCCGCCGGTGGCCTCCTTCACGGTGGCGACGACGTCCTGCGCCCGCCGGTCGACCACGACGTCGCAGCCGAGCCTGCGTGCCACGGCGGCCTTCTCGGCGCCGCCGACGACGCCGATGACGGCGGCGCCCGCCGCCTTGCCCAGCTGGACGGCCGCGCTGCCCACGCCACCGGCGGCGGCGTGCACGAGCAGCGTCTCGCCCGCCTGGAGTCCGGCTCGCCGGTGCAGGCCGAACCAGCCGGTCTGGTAGCCGATGTGCAGGGCGGCGGCCTCGGCGTCGTCCAGCGAGTCCGGCGCCGGCAGCACGGCCGCGGCGTCGGCGACGGTGTACTCGGCGAAACCGCCGTACGGCAGTGCGGGGTTGGCGATGACCCGGCGTCCGTCCTCGGTCTCGCCGCAGACCTCCACACCGGGGGTGAAGGGCAGCGGGGGCCGGATCTGGTACTGGCCGCGGCACAGCAGGGCGTCGGGGAAGTTGATGTTCGCGGCGCGCACCCTGAGCAGGACCTGACCCGCCGCGGGCGTGGGCCGGTCCACCTCCCTCAGCCGCATCACGTCGTTCGGCTCGCCGTTCTCGTGCACTTGCCATGCCTGCATCGCGGGGGCCCTCCAGGCGTCGTCAGACCGGAATCCCTCGCATACTAAGCGGTCGCTTGCTCATCAGGGAACAGGCGGGACCCGCCGGGGCCGTCACGCGTGTCGCGGGCGGGGTCGCGCCCGCACGTGCATCCGTTCGCCCTGGGGTCCGAACAGGCTGAGGAACTCCACCGGCCCCTCACCCGTCGAGCCGAACCAGTGCGGGACACGGGTGTCGAACTCGGCCGCCTCCCCCGCGCCCAGCACCACGTCGTGCTCGCCCAGCACCAGCCGCAGCCGCCCGGACAGGACGTACAGCCATTCGTAGCCCTCGTGCGTGCGGGGATCCGGCTCCAGCCTGCGCCTCGGTTCGAGGACCTTGAAGGCCTGCAGCCCACCGGGCTGACGGGTGAGCGGCCAGTGCGTGCGCCCCTCGCGCACCACCGGTTCGGCACGCACCCGCGGGTCGCCGACCGGCGGGGCGCCGACCAGTTCGTCAAGCGGCACCTGGTGGGCGCGCGCGATCGGCAGCAGCAGTTCCAGGCTCGGTCTGCGCAGGCCGGACTCCAGGCGCGAGAGGGTGCTGACGGAGATGCCGGTGGCCTCGGACAGCCCGGCGAGCGTCACCTCCCGCTCCTTGCGCAGGCGGCGCAGCCGGGGGCCCACACCTGCCAGCACCTCGTCCGTGCCGCTGTCGACACCGCTGTCCGCACTCATGACCGCATTGCAGATCCGGCAACCCGCTTTGTCAATCTCGCACGGTACGGACCACCGTCGTAGCGTGGAGGGCATGCTGCTGAGCCGGCTCGCCCGAGTGTCCCGGGAGGTCGCCGCCACGTCGGCGCGATCCAGGAAGATCACGCTGCTCGCCGAGCTGTTCCGGGCCGCCGAGGCGGACGACGTCCCCGTCGTCATCCCCTACCTGGCCGGGCGGTTGCCGCAGGGACGCCTCGGCCTCGGCTGGAAGCTGCTCGGCCGGCGGGTGGAACCCGCGGACGAGCCCGCCCTCACGGTGCGCGAGGTCGACGCCCTGCTCACCCGGATCGGCGCCGTCACCGGAACCGGCTCCCAGGCCGAACGGGGACGGCTGGTGGAAGCGCTCATGGCGGCGGCCACCGAGGACGAGCAGCGCTACCTGACGGGCCTGCTCACCGGCGAGGTGCGCCAGGGCGCCCTCGACGCCCTCGCCGCCGAGGGGCTGGCCGAGGCGACGGGCGCCGACCCCGGGCACGTACGGCGGGCCGTGATGCTCGCGGGCTCGCTCCAGGCGGTGGCGCGGGCCCTGCTCCGCGACGGCCCCGCGGCCCTCGCGGAGTTCCGGCTCACGGTGGGCCGCCCGGTCCAGCCGATGCTCGCCCGGAGCGCGTCCTCGGTCCCCGAGGCGGTCGAACGGCTGGGCGCCTGCGCCGTGGAGGAGAAGCTCGACGGCGTCCGGGTCCAGGTGCACCGGGACGGCGACGAGGTGCGCGTGCACACCCGCACCCTGGACGACATCACCGGGCGGCTGCCGGAGGTGGCCTCGGCCGCCCTGGCTCTGGCGGGCGAGCGGTTCATCCTGGACGGCGAGGTCATCGCCCTGGACGAGCGGGGGCGCCCGCGCTCGTTCCAGGAGACCGCCGGGCGTGTCGGTTCCCGCCTGGACGTGCCGACGGCCGCCGCGGCCGTCCCCGTGTCCCCCGTGTTCTTCGACGCGCTGTCCGTGGACGGCCGCGACCTGCTCGATCTGGCCTTCGCGGACCGCCACGCCGAGCTGGCCCGGCTGGTCCCGGAACCGATGCGGGTACGGCGCCTGGTCGTGGACGGTCCGGCGCAGGTGGCCGCCGCGGAGGACTTTCTGGCCCGGACCCTGGAGCGGGGCCATGAGGGTGTGGTGGTCAAGGCCCTCGACGCCCCCTACAGCGCGGGCCGGCGCGGCGCCGGCTGGCTCAAGGTCAAGCCCGTGCACACCCTGGACCTGGTGGTGCTGGCGGCCGAGTGGGGCCATGGGCGCCGCAGCGGCAGGCTGTCCAACCTGCATCTGGGCGCGCCGGCGGCGGACGGGTCCCTCGCGATGCTCGGCAAGACGTTCAAGGGCATGACGGACGCGATGCTCGCGTGGCAGACCGAGCGGCTCACCGCGCTGGCCGTGCACGACGACGGCCATGTGGTGACCGTACGCCCCGAACTCGTCGTCGAGATCGCCTACGACGGGCTGCAACGCTCGACCCGCTACCCGGCGGGTGTGACGCTGAGGTTCGCCCGGGTCGTGCGCTACCGGGAGGACAAGACTCCGCGGGAGGCCGACACCGTGGAGGCGCTGCTGGCCGCGCACCCCGGAATCTCGCCGTGAGCGGGCGGAGCCGGCGCAGCGCCGGTCTGCTGCTGTTCCGGCGCACCGGTCACGGCCCGGAGGTCCTGCTCGGGCACATGGGCGGTCCGTTCTTCGCCGGGCGCGACAGCGGGGCGTGGACCGTGCCCAAGGGCGAGTACGGCGCCGAGGAGACACCCTGGGACGCCGCGCGCCGTGAGTTCCGGGAGGAGCTGGGGCTGCCGCCGCCCCCGGGCCGGGCCGTCGCGCTCGGCGAGGTGCGGCAGACGGGCGGCAAGACGGTCACGGCCTGGGCCGTCGAGGCGGACCTCGACCCGGCCGCGGTCGTGCCGGGCACCTTCACCATGGAGTGGCCCCCGAGGTCGGGGCGGACGCGGGAGTTCCCCGAACTGGACCGGGTCGGGTGGTTCGGCCTGGGCCGGGCCCGCGAGCTGATCGTGACGGCGCAGCGGGAGTTCCTCGACCGGCTGGCGGAGCACGCCCGACAGGCCGGCCCGGCGGGCTGAACGGGATCGTCCGCCCGGTCGTCAGCGCCGACACGCGGGCCCAGCGGGCGGGTCCGGCGGGCGGCGCGGCGCGCGGCGGTCGTGTTGCGGTGGCCACCGGGGCCCGCGAAGGTCGGAACAGGCCCAGTCCCCCGGAGGTCAGCCATGCCCATCGCCACCGTCGACCCGGCGACCGGCCAGACGCTCGAGACGTACGACCCGATGGGCGAGGAGGAGATCGAGCGCAGGCTCGCCGTCGCCGACGCCGCGTTCCGCCACCACCGCACGACCACGTTCGCCGAACGGGCGCTGCGCATGCGCAGGGCCGCCGACCTGCTCGACGCGGACGCGCCCGAGATCGCCCGGGTGATGACCACCGAGATGGGCAAGCCCGTCAAGCAGGCCCGGGCCGAGGCGCTCAAGTGCGCCAAGGCGATGCGCTGGTACGCCGAGCACGCCGAGGAGCTGCTCGCGGACGAGGAGCCCGCCGAGCGGGACGTGGCGGACTCGGGTGCCGCCTGGGCGCTGGTGCGCTACCGGCCGCTGGGTCCGGTGCTCGCCGTGATGCCGTGGAACTTCCCGCTGTGGCAGGTGATCAGGTTCGCGGCGCCCGCGCTGATGGCGGGGAACGTGGGGCTGCTCAAGCACGCCTCGAACGTGCCGCGGACCGCGCTGTACCTGGAGGACCTGTTCCGCAACGCGGGCTTTCCCGAGGGCTGCTTCCAGACCCTGCTGATCGGCTCCGGCGCGGTCGAGGGGGTCCTGCGCGACCCCCGGATCAAGGCGGCGACGCTCACCGGGAGCGAGCCCGCGGGCCGTGCGGTGGCCTCGGTCGCCGGGGACGAGATCAAGAAGACGGTCCTCGAACTGGGCGGCAGCGACCCGTTCGTCGTGATGCCGTCCGCGGACGTCGAACGGGCCGCCGAGGTCGCGGTGACCGCGCGGGTGCAGAACAACGGGCAGTCGTGCATCGCCGCCAAGCGGTTCATCGTGCACACGGACGTGTTCGAGGCGTTCGCCGAGCGGTTCACGGCGGGGATGAGGGCGCTGCGGACCGGCGACCCGCAGGACGAGGACACCGATGTCGGACCGCTCTCCACCGAGCAGGGGCGCGCCGACGTGGAGGAGCTGGTGGACGACGCGGTGGCGGGCGGCGCGACGGTGCTGTGCGGTGGTGCGCGGCCCGAGGGGCCCGGCTGGTTCTATCCGCCGACGGTCCTCGCCGACGTGTCGCCGCGGATGCGCATCCACCACGAGGAGGCGTTCGGGCCCGTCGCCACGCTGTATCGCGTGGCGGATCTGGACGAGGCCGTGGCGATCGCGAACGACAGCCCGTTCGGGCTCAGCTCGAACGTGTGGACGCACAACGGGGTCGAGGTGGACCGTTTCGTACGGGATCTGGAGGCCGGGGCCGTGTACATCAACGGGATGACGGCTTCTCATCCCGGACTCCCGTTCGGCGGGGTCAAGCGGTCGGGCTACGGCCGTGAGCTGTCGGGACACGGAATCCGCGAGTTCTGCAACATCACCACCGTGTGGCACGGCGCGTGAGCGTTCCGCGATTACGATCCCTCGGTATGAACCGCGAAGTGACCCTGCCCCTGATCGTCGACCACCACGGCACGTTGCAGGTGTCCGCCGCGGATGTGAGCAAACTGCTGCGCACGCTGGGGGGACGGTGGGTGCGGCTGGTGGAGGCCGGGGAGGGCGGACTGGACGAGGACACGGTGGCCGCGCTCACGATCGAGCTGGCGAAGCTGGCGGACCGCATCGACGTGGCGTGCATCGCGCACAGCTCGTCCCGCTGAGCGGCGCCCCCGCCGGTGCGGGGTGGGACCTCGCGCGGCTGTCGCGCCCCTGATCGGGGCGGCGGTCACTCCGCGTGATTCGCTGGAGTGGAGTACGTCGGCGCGATATCCGCGGCCCGGCGGGTGATCGTGGGTGGGCACCCGCCGGGGACGGAGGTTCCCCGCCAAGGCGAAAGAAGGCGCGCTCCATGGCGACTCTGTGCAGACCCGCGGTCTCCGTTCCGGAACATGTGATCACGATGGAGGACACGCTCGAACTGGCGCGTGCCCATCACCCGGACCACCCCCAACTCCCGCTGGCCCTGCGGCTGATCGAGAACACCGGGGTCAGGACCCGGCACATCGTGCAGCCCATCGAGGAGACGCTGAAGCACCCCGGCTTCGAGGAGCGCAACAACCTCTACGAGGCCGAGGCGAAGGCCCGTGTGCCCGCGGTCGTGCAGCGGGCGCTGGACGACGCCGAACTGCTCACCACCGACATCGACGTGATCATCTACGTGTCGTGCACCGGGTTCATGATGCCCTCGCTCACGGCCTGGCTGATCAACTCGATGGCCTTCAGCACCGACACCCGCCAGATACCCATAGCCCAGTTGGGCTGTGCCGCGGGCGGCGCTGCCATCAACCGGGCGCACGACTTCTGCACCGCCTACCCCGACGCCAACGCGCTGGTCGTGGCCTGCGAGTTCTGTTCGCTGTGCTACCAGCCCACGGACCTCGGCGTCGGATCGCTGCTCTCCAACGGCCTGTTCGGCGACGGTGTCGCCGCGGCGGTCGTCCGGGGCAGGGGCGGGACCGGCATCAAGCTGGAGCGCAACGGCTCGTACCTGATCCCCAAGACCGAGGAGTGGATCGCGTACGACGTCCGGGCCACCGGCTTCCACTTCCTGCTGGACAAGCGGGTGCCGACCACCATGGAACCACTCGCCCCCGCGTTGAAGGAGCTGGCGGGCAAGCACGGCTGGGACGCCTCCGACCTCGACTTCTACATCATCCACGCGGGCGGCCCGCGGATCCTGGACGACCTGAGCAAGTTCCTGCGGGTGCCGCCGGAGGCCTTCCGCTTCAGCCGGGCCACGCTCACCGAGTACGGCAACATCGCGAGCGCCGTCGTCCTGGACGCGCTGCGCCGGCTGTTCGAGGCGGGGGGCGCCGAGCACACGGCGCGCGGGCTGCTGGCCGGGTTCGGGCCGGGCATCACCGCGGAGATGGCTCTGGGCCGCTGGCACATCTCCGGCAACGGAAGCAGATGAGATGAGCGAACAGACGATCACCCCTGCCGACGCCGGACTCGGATCGGCGCTTGCCGAACTGGCGCGCGAGGACGGGCCGGTGGCCCGAGCAGCCCCCCGTCTCGTCCCGCGCGGCGAGGCGGGCGACCCGGCGGATCCGGCCGGTGCGGCGCTGCACCGCGCGGTCGCCCCCGCCTTCACGGCGCCGGCCGCCGACCGGGTGCGCGAGCGCGCCCGCTGGATGCTCGGCGAGCTCGTCGACGAACTGCTCCAGGACGGGCCGCCCGCGGACCTGCTCGCGAGTGTGGTGCGGCCCTTCACCCTCGCCGTCGTCTGCGAGCTGATGGGCGTCCCGGCCGCCGACCGGCAGAACACGCACAGCTGGACCCACCTCGCGCTGTCCTCCCCGCCGGGCTCCCGGGTCGGTGAGCGCGCGGCGGAGGAGATGAGCACGTACTTCGCCGCTCTCGTCGGCCTGCGTGAGGGAAGCGGCGGGCAGGACGTCACCTCGCTGCTCGGCGCGGCGGTCGGCCGGGGCGAGGTCGCGCCGGACGAGGCGGTGGGGCTGTGCGTGCTCCTGCAGCTGGGCGGCGAGGCGCTCGCGGAGGGGATCGGACAGCTGTTCCATGTGCTGCTGACCCGTCCGGAGCTGGCCGACCGGCTGCGGGCGGCCGAGCCGGAGCGCAGGGCCCGGGCCGTCGGCGAGTTGCTGGGCCGCATCCTGCGCCCCGATCCGGGCGGCCTCGCGGGCGCCACCGCCGTTCTCGTCGTGGACGCCCTGCTGGACCGGGTGCCGGCCCTGCGGCTCGTGGTGCCCCCGGACCAGGTGCGGCTTCGCGCGGGCGCGTTCCTGCGCGGGCCCGAGGCGCTGCCGGTGGCGTGGTGAGCGGGCGATGACGGCGACGGAGGGACTCCTGGTGCCACCGGGGCACGGCCGGGTGGTGCGGACCCCTGCCCAGCACGTGACGTTCAAGGTCACGGGCTCGCACTCGCGGGCTGCGTCCACGTTCGAGGTGATCGTGCCGCCTGGGTTCGACGTGGGCGCCCATGTGCACACCCGCAGCGAGGAGTTGTTCTACGTGCTGGAGGGCGAGCTGGACGTGCTCGCCTTCGAGCCGCTGGTGCGGACCCCCGACAACTGGCAGAAGTGGGAGTCGAGTTCGGGCAACCGGGTGGTGCGGGCCACGCCGGGCACCGTCATCGTCGTGCCGCCCGGCTGCCCGCACGCCTTCGCCAACCCGACCGAGGACCCCGCGAAGGTGTTCTTCCAGGCCTCCCCGCCGCCCGACCACGAGCGCTACTTCGAGGAGCTCCTGGACATCCTGGGCGGCGGGGGGCCGCCGGACCGGGCGGCGATCGAGGCGCTGCGCCGACGGTACGACATCGAGCAGCTCACCCCGCTCCAGCACCGCTGAGCCGCCCGGCGCGCCCAGGACCCGGTCAGCGGATGGGCATCCCGGCGAGGGTACGCGCGATCACCAGCCGCTGGACCTCGCTCGTGCCCTCGAAGATCGTGTAGATGGCGCTGTCGCGGTGCATCCGCTCCACCGGGTACTCCCGCGTGTAGCCGTTGCCGCCCAGGATCTGGATGGCCTGGGCCGTGACCTTCTTCGCCGTCTCGCTGGCGAACAGCTTGGACATGGAGCCCTCGGCCGCCGTGAACGGCTTGCCGTTCACGGCCATCCACGAGGCCCGCCACACCAGCAGCCGCGCGGCGTCGATCTGGGTCCGCATGTCCGCGAGCTGGAAGGCGACACCCTGGTTGTCGATGATCGGGCGCCCGAACTGCTCGCGCGTGCGGGCGTAGTCGAGGGCCACCTCGTAGGCGGCGCGGGCCGTGCCCACCGCCATCGCGCCCACGGCCGGGCGGGACGCCTCGAACGTGGCCATGGCCGCGTTCTTGACGCGCTCCCCGCCCGCCTTCGCCCTCTCGCGGGCGCGGGCGAGCCGCTCGTCCAGCTTCTCCTTGCCGCCGAGCAGGCAGGAGCCGGGCACCCGGACGTCGTCGAGGATCACCTCGGCGGTGTGCGAGGCGCGGATGCCGTGCTTCTTGAACTTCTGGCCCTGGGCCAGGCCCGGGGTGCCCGGCGGGACGATGAAGGAGGCGTGGCCCTTCGAGCCCAGCTCCGGGTCCACGACCGCGACCACGACATGGACGTTGGCGATGCCGCCGTTGGTCGCCCAGGTCTTGGTGCCGCTCAGCACCCACTCGTCCTTGGCCTCGTCGTACACGGCGCGCGTGCGCATCGAGGCCACGTCGGAGCCGGCGTCGGGCTCGGACGAGCAGAAGGCGGCCACCTTCACGTCGTCGACGTCGCCGTACATCTGGGGGATCCAGGTGCCGATCTGCTCCTCGGTCCCGTTGGCGAGGACGCCCACGGCGGCGAGGCCGGTGCCCACGATGGACAGCGCGATGCCCGCGTCGCCCCAGAACAGCTCCTCCATGGCCGTCGGGATGCCGAGCCCGGTGGGGTCGAAGTACTGCTGGGCGTAGAAGTCGAGGGAGTAGATGCCGACCTTGGCGGCCTCCTGGATGACCGGCCAGGGAGTCTCCTCACGCTCGTCCCATTCGGCGGCCGCGGGGCGGATGACGTCGGCGGCGAAGCCGTGCAGCCAGTCCCGGACCTCCTTCTGTTCGTCGTTGAGCTCCATGGTGAACTCGGCCATGTCCCCTCCAGCACTGCGCTAGCATGTTACTTGCGGTAACTTCAGTCTGTTACTCGCCAGTAGGAAAGTCAACTCCCGACGGCGGGCCGGGTCGCGGCGGAACGTGTGGCTCCGCGGTCGGCAGCTCGTTCGATCCCGGCCCGCGTTTCAGTGTTAGTTTGCGCAGGCGTCACCAGATACAGCACGGGTGGGGAGAGACCATGGACACCACACAGCGGACCGATCAGCAGCGGTCCGCCGAACGCCGACGGCGAGAACTTCTGGAAGCCGCCGACCGAGTGGTGCTGCGCGAGGGCCCCAAGGCCTCGATGAACGCCATCGCCGCCGAGGCGGGCATCACCAAGCCGATCCTCTACCGCCACTTCGGCGACAAGGGCGGGCTGTACGCCGCGCTCGCCCAGCGCCACACGGACGCCCTGCTCGCCTCGCTGCGAGCGGCGCTGGACGCCCCGTCCGACCGGCGGGAGCGGGTCGAGGCGACACTGGACACCTATCTCGCGGCCATCGAGGCCCGGCCCCAGGTCTACCGCTTCCTGATGCATCCGGAGGAGGGCGGCTCCCAGAGCGACCAGGGCTTCGACGGCCGCCACTCCATCCCGGTACTGCGGCGCATGGGCGAGGAGCTGGGCCAGGTCATCGAGGAGCGGCTGGACCTCGGGCCGGGCACCCACCAGCTCGCCCGGATATGGGGGCACGGCGTCGTCGGGATGATGCACGCGGCGGGCGACTGGTGGCTGGGCGAGCGGCCCTGCTCCCGGACGGAGCTGGTGCACAGCCTGGCCGATCTGCTGTGGGGCCGGCTGGCCGCCGCCGGGGACCGGGTCGGCGGACCCGGCTTCTGACCGCCGGACGCCCGGCGACCCCGGCCGGCGCACGACACGGCCGGCGCGCGACGCGGTCGGCCGGGCCTGTCGGCGGGCGCGGCCGCTCAGCCGCTCCAGGGCGCCCGGGCCGCCTGCCGCATCACCCGGCGGTGGCGCCAGCCGCCCACGCGGTCCACGTACAGTCGCCCGTCCAGGTGGTCGCACTCGTGCTGGAGGCAGCGGGCGAACCACCCGGTCCCGTGAACCGTGACGGGCTCGCCCATCGCCGTGAAGCCCTCGACCACCGCGTGGTCGTAGCGCTCCGTGCCCGCCTCCAGCCCCGGCAGGGAAAGGCAGCCCTCGGGGCCGCGCAGCACCACCCCGTCCGCCTCGACGAGCCTCGGGTTCACCACATGCCCGACATGGCGGACATCGTCGTCGTCCGGGCAGTCGTACACGAACACCCGCAGCGGCTCCCCGATCTGGTTCGCCGCCAGGCCCACGCCCTGGGCGGCGTACATGGTGGCGAACATGTCCTCGACCAGTTCCGCCAGTTCGGGCCCGAACCCGGTGACCTCCGCACAGGGCGTGCGCAGGACGCCGTCGCCGAGCAGGGTGACGGGCCTCACGCGCCCTCGGGAGCCGGGGATGGAGCCGTTTCGCATGGCGGCAAGGGTACGGTCCTGGATGCCGCCCCGATGCCACGCGGGCGGTGGGGGGGGTGCCGCGGTTCGGGTGTGCGAACGGATCTCGATAGGCTGAGGTCCACACGTTGCCGGGACAGCGCGCGGCGCCGTACGCAAGGAGGATCGAGGACTGATGACAGGCAACTCGGACCCGCTGACGCCGCGGGCCAAGCTGGCCGTGACCGCGGGCAAGGCGGTCGCCGCGGCATCGCGTGCCGCGGGGCGCGGAAGCGGATCGGTCATCGGCGGCAAAGTCGCGCTCCGGCTCGACCCCGACCTCCTCGCCCGGCTCGCCCAGAACCTGGACGTCGTCCTGGTCTCCGCGACCAACGGCAAGACCACGACCACCCGCCTCATCGCCGAGGCACTGCGCGCGGCGGGCCCGGTCGTCTCCAACGCGCTCGGCGCCAACATGCCGGCGGGCATCACCTCGGCGCTGGCCGGCGGCTCGGACTCCCGGTTCGCGGTGATAGAGGTGGACGAGAAGTACCTGGCCGGCGTCGCCCGCGACACCGACCCGAAGTGCATCGCCCTGCTCAACCTCTCCCGCGACCAGCTCGACCGCGCCGCGGAGACCCGCATGCTCGCGGAGAACTGGCGGGAGGGCCTGGCCGGTTCCAAGTCGGTCGTCGTCGCCAACGCGGACGACCCGCTGGTGGTGTGGGCGGCCTCGTCCTCCCCCAACGTCATCTGGGTCGCCGCCGGGCAGATGTGGAAGGACGACGCCTGGTCGTGCCCGTCCTGCGGCGGCGTCATGCAGCGCCCCGGCGACGACTGGTACTGCGGGGACTGCGGCTTCCGCCGGCCCACCCCGTCCTGGGCCCTGTCCGGCGACCACGTGCTGGACCCGCACGGCTCCGCCTGGCCGATCCACCTCCAGCTGCCGGGCCGCGCCAACAAGGCCAACGCGGCCTCCTCGGCCGCGGTCGCCGCCGTCTTCGGCGTGCCCCCGCAGGTCGCCCTGGAACGCATGTACCACGTGCAGGCGGTGGCCGGGCGCTACGACGTCGTCCAGTTCCAGGGCCGCGACCTGCGCCTCCTCCTGGCCAAGAACCCGGCCGGCTGGCTGGAGACGTTCTCGCTGATCGACCCGCCGCCGACCCCGGTGATCCTCTCCGTGAACGCGCGCGGCGCGGACGGCACCGACACCTCCTGGCTGTGGGACGTCGACTACACCCGGCTGACCGGCCACCCGATCTTCGTGATCGGGGACCGGAAGCTGGACCTGGCCGTGCGCCTGGAGGTCGCGAACCAGTCCTTCCAGGTCTGCGACGACCTCGACCAGGCCGTCCAGCTCGCGCCGCCGGGCCGGATCGAGGTCATCGCGAACTACACCGCGTTCCAGGACCTGCGCCGCCGCGTCGGCAACTGACCACCAAGACGAAGGAGGATCATCGATGAGTGACAACAGCCTGCGTCTGGTGTGGATCTACCCGGACCTGCTGAGCACCTACGGCGACCAGGGCAACGCGCTCGTCGTCGAGCGGCGCGCCCGGCAGCGCGGTCTCGACGTGGCCCGTCTGGACGTACGCAGCGACCAGCCGATCCCCACCTCCGGGGACATCTATCTGATCGGCGGCGGCGAGGACCGTCCGCAGCGGCTCGCGGCCGAGCGGCTGCGGCGCGACGGTGGCCTGTACCGGGCCGTGGAGAACGGCGCGATCGTCTTCTCGGTCTGCGCCGGCTACCAGATCCTCGGCCACGAGTTCATCAACGACCTCGGGCAGCGCGAGCCGGGCCTCGGCCTGATCGACGTGGTGTCGGTGCGCGGCGAGGGCGAGCGGTGCGTGGGAGACGTCCTCGGGGACATCGACCCGCGCCTCGGGCTGCCCCCGCTGACCGGGTTCGAGAACCACCAGGGCGTGACCCACCTGGGGCCCACCGCCCGGCCGTTCGCGCAGGTGCGGCTCGGCAAGGGGAACGGGACGGGCGACGGCACGGAGGGCGCGTACAACGACACCGTGTTCGGTACGTACATGCACGGGCCCGTCCTGGCCCGCAACCCGCAGATCGCCGATCTGCTGCTGAAGCTGGCGCTCGACGTCAACGCGCTGCCGCCGGTGGACGACCACTGGTACGAGGCGCTGCGCAACGAGCGGATCGCCTCGGCGCAGCAGCCGGCGTAGCCTCGCACCTCCCCTCGCGCACCTGCGGTCACAGCCCGTCTGATGGGGGATGTGCGCAGGTGAGCGGGGGTGTCCGGTGGGTGGACTCGGCGACTGGCGCGCCTTCGCGCGCCGGTAGGGTGGTGGGGAACACAGCCGGACGGTGTGGTCCGGTCACCGGCCCACGTTGAGAAGGTATTCCGGGCTATGCGTATTGGTGTCCTCACGTCCGGCGGCGACTGCCCCGGCCTGAACGCCGTCATCCGGTCCGTCGTGCACCGCGCCGTGGTGGACCACGGCGACGAGGTCATCGGCTTCCGGGACGGCTGGAAGGGCCTCCTGGAGGGCGACCACCTCAAGCTCGACCTCGACGCGGTGAGCGGCATCCTCGCTCGCGGCGGCACCATCCTCGGCTCCTCCCGGGTCCGGCCCGAGCATCTGCGGGACGGCGTGGAGCGGGCGCGCGGCCATGTGGAGGAGCTCGGCCTCGACGCGGTCATCCCGATCGGCGGCGAGGGCACGCTCAAGGCCGCCCGGCTGCTGTCGGACGGCGGTCTGCCGATCGTCGGCGTGCCCAAGACCATCGACAACGACATCGCCGTGACGGACGTGACCTTCGGCTTCGACACGGCCGTGGGCGTGGCCACCGAGGCGCTCGACCGGCTGAAGACCACCGCCGAGTCCCATCAGCGGGTGCTGATCGTGGAGGTCATGGGCCGCCACACCGGCTGGATCGCGCTGCACTCCGGGATGGCGGCCGGCGCGCACGCCATCGTCGTGCCGGAACGCCCCTTCGACATGGACGAGTTGACGGCCCGGGTCGGCGCGCGGTTCGAGGCGGGCAAGCGGTTCGCGATCGTCGTGGCCGCGGAAGGCGCCAAACCGAGGCCGGGGTCCATGGACTTCGACGAGGGCGGCAAGGACGTCTACGGCCACGAGCGTTTCGCCGGGATCGCCCGGCAGCTCTCCCTGGAGCTCGAACAGCGGCTGGGCAAGGAGGCACGTCCGGTGATCCTCGGGCATGTCCAGCGCGGCGGCACGCCGACGGCCTACGACAGGGTGCTCGCCACCCGCTTCGGCTGGCACGCCGTGGAGGCGGTTCACCGTGGGGAGTTCGGCCGGATGACCGCGCTGCGCGGCACCGACATCGTGATGGTGTCGCTGGCCGAGGCGGTCGAGAGCCTGAAGACCGTGCCCGAGGAGCGCTACGCGGAAGCGGAGTGCGTGCTGTAGCGCCGCGGAGGTCCGCAGTCCGCCCCCGGTCGCGATCGCGGCCGGGGGCGGTTCTAGTCTGGTGCGGACAGACGGCACACAACCCCCACGAAACAGGAGCCGGCGGATGGATCACAGCGGGCACGGCATGACGATGGATCTGCCGCCGTTCACGCTGGCACGGGGCCTGGAGTGGTCCGCGGACCCGTTCTTCCTCGTCGCCTGTCTGGCCGGGCTCGCACTGTACGGATGGGGGGTCGTCCGGCTCGTCCGCCGCGGCGACAGGTGGCCGGTGGGCCGCACCGTCGCGTTCGTCGTCGGCGTGCTGACCGTGATGCTCGTCATGTGCACCGGGCTGAACGACTACGGCATGGTCATGTTCAGCGTGCACATGGTGCAGCACATGGTGATCAGCATGCTGTCCCCCATCCTGATCCTGCTCGGCGCACCGATCACGCTGGCGCTGCGCGCGCTGCCGACCGCCGGCCGCGGTCGCACGGGGCCGCGTGAACTGCTGCTGAAGCTGCTGCACAGCCGGTACATGCGGATCGTCACCCACCCGGCCTTCACGATCCCGTTGTTCATCGCGAGCCTGTACGGGCTCTACTTCAGCCCCCTCTTCGACACCCTGATGGGGTCCAGGGCCGGACACATCGCGATGATGGTGCACTTCCTCGCCGTCGGCGTGGTGTTCTTCTGGCCGATCATGGGCATCGACCCGGGCCCGCACCGCCCGGGACACCTGATGCGGATGCTGGAGCTGTTCGCGGGCATGCCGTTCCACGCGTTCTTCGGGATCGCGCTGATGATGGGCTCCACGCCGATGATCGCCACCTACACGCACCCGCCGGCCTCGCTCGGCATCGACGCGCTGGCCGACCAGACCGCGGCGGGCGGCATCGCCTGGGCGTTCAGCGAGATCCCGTCCGTGCTGGTGCTGCTGGCCCTGCTCTTCCAGTGGTACGGCTCGGAGCAGCGGCAGGCCAGGCGCACGGACCGGGCCGCCGACCGCGACGGCGACAAGGAGCTGGAGGCCTACAACGCCTATCTGGCCTCACTCAACGCACAGGGCCGCTGAGTTCCGCGACGGCGCCGAATTCCCTTTCATTACAAGCCATGACGAGTGGCATGAAATGACCCCTTGTTAGGTAGCCTGATGCGTGACGCCCTGCCCGAACTCGGCAGGCGCGGGGGGACCACCGGGGGGAACGGTGATGACGTCTCACGCATTCCTGCGGCGCGCCGGAAAACCGGCACTTCTCAGGATCGGATTCCTGCTGGCCGCGGCGCTCGCCCTCGGCGGATGCGGCAGGAACGCACCCTCACTGGCGGTGCGGGCCGTCGCCGCGGGAGTCCCGTCGCTCGCACCCTTCTTCGACGAGCGCGGCGGCCTCGGCCAGGACACCACCGTGCGGATAAGAGAAGTCCCGGGCGGCCTCCAGGCCGGCAGCACCCCCGGGCTCTACGGCGGCTCCCGCGAGCCGACCGTCTGCGACGTCGAACGGCTGAAGGAATTCCTCTCCGACCCGCGCGACGGCACCAAGGCCAGGGCCTGGGCGCGGGTCGAGGGAATCACCCGCGCCCGGATCCCCGCCTTTCTGGACCGGCTCACTCCCGTCGTTCTGCGTCACGACACCCTCGTACAGAATCACGAATACAAGAACGGCAGGGCAATTCCGTTCGACTCCGTGCTCCAGGCCGGAATCGCGGTATTGGTGGACCAGCGGGGGCAGCCCGCGGTGAAGTGTTCGTGCGGTAATCCGCTGCGCCCCTTCCGGGGCGACAGCGGCCGGATATCCGTCATGTTCCGCGAGGGCAACAGGAAATGGCCCGGGTACGACCGCGCCTCGGTGGTGCGGGTCGGACCCGCGCCCGCACGGCTGACCCGGCTCGCGCTGGTCGATGTCGAGGATCCCGACCGGGGCATCGACCGGCCCGTGGGCACGAAGGGCGGCAAGGACAGGACCTTCGACGCGGGGGCGCGGCGCCGGGTGCCGGACGTGACGGGGACGGGGTTCGCCCAGGCCGTGCGGCGGCTGGAGGCGGCGGGGCTCGCCGCCGCGTACCCGGGCATGGACCAGGGGGCACCGGCGGGCGACGCTCTGGTGACCGGCACGGATCCCGCACCGGGTACCGCGCTCGGGTTCGGACGGTATGTCACCTTGTCGGTGGCCACCTCGGCGACGCACGGGCCGGTCGCCACCGGCCCGGGGCGCGGCGGCGGCTCCCCGGCGCCCCCGGCCGACCCTCCCTCGTCATCGGGTCCGCCCCTGCCGTCGAGCCCTCCCCGGTCGTCGGGGTCGCCGCCGCCGTCATCGTCGGGCGCTCCCCAGCCACCGGGATCTCCCCAGCCGCCGGGCTCTCCCCCGCCGCCGAGCGGAGCCGCTCCCGGCACCTCCGCACCCCCCTCCCGCGACGAGCCGTCCTCCGGCGGCCCGTCGTCCCGCGCGCACGCCTCCTCCCTCGACGGCGACCGCCCCTCCGCGCCCGGCGGCACCCCCGCCACGAGCACACCGGGCACCACCCCGGCGCCCACCGCCGACCGCCTCCCTTCGGGCCCGCCCCCGGCGGACGTCCCGACGGCGGCGACCACCTGGTACGACGGGGAGTGACCCGATGGCGTCAGGATCACCGCAGCAGGGCGTGGGCCGGGTCATCGCCGACCGCTATCTGCTGCTGCGCCGGCTGGGCAGCGGTGCCATGGGGCATGTCTGGCTCGCCCATGACGAGCGGCTCGCCTGCGAGGTCGCGCTCAAGGAGATCGCGTTCCGCGACCAGGCCGAGGCGGCACGGGAGCGGGCCACGCGGGTCGCGCGGGCCCGCGCCGAGGCCCGGCACGCGGCCGGGCTGCGCGGCCATCCGCACGTGGTGACCGTGCACGACGTCCTGGAGCACGAGGGCCTGCCCTGGATCGTGATGGAGTACGTGGCGGGCGCCTTGGACCTGCGCGCCCGCGTGCTGCGGCGGGGGGCCCCGGATCCCGCCGAGTGCGCGCGGATCGGGCTCGCGGTGCTGGACGCGCTCACCGAGGGACACGAGCGGGGCGTGATGCACCGGGACGTGAAGCCGGCGAACATCCTGCTGGCGCCCGACCGCGGTGAGGCGCCGTACGCCCGCGTCCTGCTCACCGACTACGGCATCTCGGTACGGCCGGGCGCCGACGACACCCGGCACACCCTGACCTCCGCCCTGGTCGGCACGCCCGGCTATCTGGCCCCGGAGCGCGCCATGGGCGGGCCGCCGACCGCCGCCGCCGATCTGTTCTCGCTGGGCTGCACGCTGTACTTCGCCGTGGAGGGCCACGGGCCCTTCGAGCGGGACACCCAGCTCGCCGAGGTCACCGCCGCGGTGCTGGACGAGCCGCGTCCCCCGCTGCGCGCGGGGGCGCTCGGGCCGCTGATCGCGGCCATGCTGGTCAAGGATCCCGCCGGCCGGATCACGGCGGAGGACGCCGCGGCGGCCCTGGCTTCGATCGCCGCGCCGCGGCCCCGGCGGACGGCGCCCTGGCCGTTCTCGGGGCCGCGACCGCGGCGGCTGCCCCCGGTGGCCGGATCCCCGCCGCGCCGTGGGACGGCCCGGGGCGCCGGTCCCGGGGCGAGCAGGGCGCTCTTTGCCGGGTCCGCTCCCGGCCCGGGTCCCTCCACTCCCGCGACGGCACGGCCGCGTCCGGCCTGGGCCCGGCCGGAGCCACCGCTCGCCCCTCGCGCCTGGCACGCGAGGCGGTGGCCGCGCGCCCTCGGCGCCTGCGCTCTGGGGCTGGTCCTGGCCCTGGGAGGTGTCTGGTACGCCGAGGCCCAGCGGGCTCCCGGCGCCACCGCGCCGCCGTACGGGGACGCCGTCCTGCCCGCCCGGCCCCTTCGCGCGGGAGAGTGCGTCGTCGCCGACTGGCCGGACAGGCCCTTCGAGGGCGGAGCGGGACCCCGGCTGACCGTGACACCGGGCTGCACCGGGACCCCACCGGACGGCCAGGTGATGGCCCTTGTCACGAGCACGTCCGCGGCTCAGGCGCGCGAGCGGGGAGCCGCCGCGTGCGAGCGGCGCACCCGGGAGGTCCGGAAGAGGCTCGCGGACGTCCGCAGCTACGCCGTGGTGCCGACCGACGCGGGCTTCGCGGCGGCCGGTCGGCGTACCGCCTGTCTGCTGCTCGGCGCGCACGGCCCGGTGTACGGGCCGCTCGACGCCTTCCGGCGGGCGGGCATGGCGTTCACCGACACCGCCGACATGCAGAAGGGGGACTGTCTGGCGGTGCCGTCGCAGCGGATCGCCCACCTGGTCCCCTGCTCCGGCGCGCACGACCAGCGGGTGCTCGGTTTCACCCGGTTGGCGGCCCGTACGACACTCGCCGAGGCCCGAGGCCTCTCGGACGCGGCCTGCGCCCGCGACGTGCCGCCGAGGGAGCACGGCTGGGACCCGGCTCGCTACGAGGCGGCCTCCTGGACCGGGCGGGGGGCGTGGTCCTTCGGAACCCATCTGGTCGTATGCACCGTGCGGGCGCGGAACGGGGGCACCATGGGGAGGGACGAACCATGAGGAGGGTGTCGCGATGCCCGGTTCCACGAAGACCATGGGGGTGCTCACCATAGGCGGCCTGGTGGCGGTGTCGGCCTACACGGCGGCGCTCGGCGGCAGCGGCCTCCTGTGGTTCGGCTGGGTGGTCCTCGGTCTGATCACGCTCGGCATGGTGTTCCTGACCGGCGACTGAGACCGGCGTCCGGCTGTGGATACAGTGCCCGCATGAGCAGCAGGCCGGCGGCGTTCGACGAACTCGACCGCAAGATCATCACCGCTCTGATGGCGAACGCCAGGACGAGCTTCGCCGAGATCGGCTCGGCGATCGGCCTGTCTGCGACAGCGGTCAAGCGCCGGGTGGACCGGCTGCGGGAGACGGGCGTGATCACCGGGTTCACGGCCACCGTGGAGCCCTCCGCGCTCGGCTGGAGCACCGAGGCCTATGTGGAGGTGTACTGCGAGGGCGCGGCACCGCCGAGGCGGCTCGCGGAGGTCGTGCGCAACCATCCGGAGATCACGGCCGCGATGACGGTGACCGGCGGCGCGGACGCGCTGCTGCATGTGCGGGCCCGGGATGTCGAGCACTTCGAGGAGGTGCTGGAGCGCATCCGTACGGAGCCGTTCATCCGCAAGACGATCAGCGTGATGGTGCTGTCCCATCTCCTCCCGGAGAGTCCGGAGGCGGGTGCGACCCACCCCGCCCCGGATGGCGCAGCAGACATGCGTTGAGGAGACCGAAGACGCAGTATTGCTGCGTGAACGCGCAACCTTCGTTTCTTGTCGCGCGTCCACGTCACTTCCTACCTTGGTGTCAACCCGGTCGACACCCTCAGGAAGCGGAGGTACCCCTCTGTGGCCGACAGCCGTGTGCCGCGCCTTCGGCGCTTTCTGGTCTGCGAACCCCGGCACTTCGCCGTCCAGTACGCGATCAACCCGTGGATGCATCCCGACACCGTCGTGGACGTGGACCTGGCACGGGAGCAGTGGCAGGGCCTGATCGGCGCCTACCGCGCCCACGGCCACACCGTGGACACCGTGGAACCGGTGGCCGGTCTGCCGGACATGGTGTTCGCCGCGAACTCCGCCGTCGTCGTCGGCGGCCGGGTGTTCGGCTCCTTCTTCCACGCGCCCGAGCGACGCCCGGAGTCCCTGCACTACGAGACGTGGTTCAAGAACGCCGGCTACATGGTCCACCGCCCCGAGTCGGTCTGCGAGGGCGAGGGCGACCTGGTCTGGACGGGGCGCTACGTCCTGGCCGGCACCGGCTTCCGCACGACCCGTGAGGCGCACCGAGAGGTGCAGGAGTTCTTCGGGCACCCGGTGATCAGCCTGACGCTGGTGGACCCGTACTTCTACCACCTGGACACGGCCCTGTTCGTCCTGGACGACGACAACATCGTGTACTACCCGGAGGCGTTCTCGCCCGGCAGCCGCGAGGTGCTCGCGCGCCTGTTCCCGGACGCCGTGCTCGCCACCCGCGACGACGCGGTGCACTTCGGCCTCAACTCCGTCTCCGACGGACGCCATGTGTTCATAGCGCCCAAGGCCGAGGCGCTGGCGACCCGGCTCGCCGACCACGGCTACGACCCCGTCCCCGTCGACCTCTCCGAGTTTCACAAGGCAGGGGGAGGCATCAAGTGCTGCACCCAGGAGATCCGTTCATGACCGCACCGGCCCGTACGCGTTCCTCCGCCGAGCTGATCGGCGCCGAGGAACCGGTCCTCGCGCACAACTACCACCCGCTCCCGGTGGTGGTCGCGGGCGCCGAGGGCGCCTGGGTGACGGACGTCGAGGGGCGCCGCTACCTCGACATGCTCGCCGGGTACTCGGCGCTCAACTTCGGGCACCGCAACCCGGTGCTCACCGAGGCGGCGCACCGCCAGCTCGACCGGCTCACGCTCACCTCCCGCGCCTTCCACAACGACCAGCTGGCCGGCTTCGCCGAGTCGCTGGCCGCCCTGCTCGGCATGGACATGGTGCTGCCGATGAACACCGGCGCGGAGGCCGTGGAGAGCGCCGTGAAGGTGGCCCGCAAGTGGGCCTACGAGGTCAAGGGCGTCCCCGCGGACCGGGCGACCATCGTGGTGGCGGCGGGCAACTTCCACGGCCGTACGACCACCATCGTCAGCTTCTCCACGGACGAGACGGCGCGCACGGGCTTCGGGCCGTTCACGCCGGGCTTCCGGATCGTCCCGTACAACGACCTGGCCGCACTGGAGGCGGCCGTCGACGAGACGACGGCCGCGGTCCTGATCGAGCCCATCCAGGGCGAGGCCGGCGTGGTCATCCCGGACGACGGCTACCTGGCGGGCGTCCGCGAGCTGACCCGGCGGGCCGGGTGCCTGTTCATCGCCGACGAGATCCAGTCGGGCCTCGGCCGCACGGGCCGCACGCTGGCCGTGGAGCACGAGGGCGTCGACCCGGACGTCGTCCTGCTCGGCAAGGCGCTCGGCGGCGGCATCGTGCCGGTGTCGGCGGTGGTCGCGCGCCGGGACGTCCTCGGTGTGCTGCGCCCGGGCGAGCACGGCTCGACGTTCGGCGGCAACCCGCTGGCCGCCGCCGTCGGCTCGGCGGTCGTCGGCCTGCTGGAGACGGGCGAGTACCAGCGCAGGGCGAGCGCGGCGGGCGCGGTGCTGCGGGACGGGCTCACGGCCCTGGTCGGCAAGGGCGTCGTGGGCTTCCGCGCGCGCGGCCTGTGGGCGGGCGTCGACGTCGACCCGGCGATCGGCACCGGCCGCGAGATCAGCGAGCGCCTGATGCGGGAGGGCATCCTGGTCAAGGACACCCACGGATCCACGATCCGGCTGGCCCCGCCGCTGACGATCACGGACGAGGAGCTGCGGTCGGCGCTGGGCACCCTGGAGAAGGTGCTGGGCTCCTGAGCCGGGCGGCACCCGGGGGACGGACCTGCGCCGTCGTCCCGGGTGCCGCGACCGTCGAGGCGGCACCGGCCCGCGCGCGGGTTCCCGCGGGCCCGCCGACGTGCGGGTCGCGCCCCCTCGTGCCACGCTGGGCGGGGGCGCGGTCCGCCCTTGTCTCGCGGCATCGTCGAGGCACCTCATCGGCATCGAGGAGGGAGCCGGCATGAGCGACCGGGAACGCGACCGGTACATGGATGCGTCGGGCCACCTCAGGGACATGACGGAGGAGACGCTCGGCGCCCAGGAACAGGAGCGCCAGGCGCGCGAGCGGCGTCGGGAACGGCAGCGTGAGCGGCAGTTCGGCCAAGGCGCGGGCGAGAGGCCGGGGCGCCGCGAGCGGGGCGACGACGCTCACCGCTGACCGGTCGGTCACCGCTCCGGCACACCCTGTCACCACCGGTTTCGTGCGATCCGGCACCACGCGCCGCACGGGACACCGTGCGGCACACGCCTTTCCCGCCGGGCCGCCGACGAAGTCCGCTTCCGGCCGACTCGGCTCGCACACTGTTCCGGCCACCCGTGCCTGACCCTAGACTGGCCCCTCATCACAGGCCCTTGAGCTGCCAGAACGCGGCGGTCGAGCCGATCCGCCGGAATGAGGAGCGAGCCCTTGTTCTACCAATTTCTCAAGTACGTCGTCATCGGACCGCTGCTGAGACTCGTGTTCCGGCCGCGCATCGAGGGCCTTGAGAACGTGCCCGCCGACGGCGCGGCCATCGTCGCGGGCAACCACCTGTCCTTCTCGGACCACTTCCTGATGCCCGCGATCCTCAAGCGCCGGATCACCTTCCTCGCGAAGGCGGAGTACTTCACCGGTCCGGGCGTCAAGGGACGGCTCACCGCCGCGTTCTTCCGCGCCATCGGGCAGATCCCGGTGGACCGCTCCGGCAAGGACGCGGGACAGGCCGCGATCCGCGAGGGCGTCGGGGTGCTGGGCAAGGGCGAGTTGCTGGGCATCTACCCCGAGGGCACCCGCTCCCACGACGGCCGCCTCTACAAGGGCAAGGTGGGTGTCGCGGTGATGGCCCTCAGGGCCGGGGTCCCGGTCATCCCCTGCGCGATGATCGGCACGTTCGAGGCCCAGCCGCCCGGCCAACGGCTGCCCAGCATCCACCCGGTGACGATCCGGTTCGGCAAGCCGCTGGAGTTCTCCCGGTACGACGGCATGGAGGACGAGAAGGCCGTCCTGCGCGCCGTCACCGACGAGATCATGTACGCCATCCTGACCCTGTCGGAGCAGGAGTACGTCGACACGTACGCGGCACTCGCCAAGGCGGAGGACGCGGAGCGGCAGGGCGAGAGGCACCGGCTGCGCCCCCGGCTGCCGCTGAGCTGAGCGCGCCGGCGCCGTTCGGTGGACGACGGGAGGGGCGGCCGGGATCGGCCGCCCCTCCCGCGCTGTCACGCGCTGTCCGCTGTTACGGGGTCGGCGTGGCGTGCGGCGTGCAGGTCACGTCGGTGCCGTCCGTCTTGCCGGTCAACAGGTAGGTGTCCACACGGGAGTTGATGCACGGGTTGACCAGTCCGGTCACGCCGTGGGAACCCGCGCCGTTCTCGATGATCAGACGGGAGCCCTTGAACCGCTTGTGCAGTTCGACGGCGCCTTCGAACGGCGTCGCGGCGTCACGCGTGGACTGGACGATCATGACGGGCGGCAGGCCCTTGCCGGTCTTCACGTTCACCGGGGACTGCTGCTTGACCGGCCAGGTGGCGCACGGCAGGTTCATCCATGCGTTGGCCCAGGTCATGAACGGGTAGTCCTTGTTGAGCCGGGTGTTGTCCCGGTCCCACTTGCGCCAGCTCGTGGGCCACTTGGCGTCGGTGCACTCGACGGCGGTGTAGACGGCGTTGCTGTTCTCCGAGGAGATGTTGCCCGCCGTGTTCGCCATGTCGGGTGCCGCGGCGTCCACGAGCGCCTGGGTGTTCCCGGCGACGTACTTGCTGAAGACGCTGGCCGTCGGCGCCCACGAGGAGTCGTAGTACGGGGCGCTCTGGAAGAAGGAGATCAGCTCGGCGGGGCCGACGACGCCACCGATCGGGCTCTTCTTCGCGTCGGCGCGCAGCTTCAGGTACTTCGCCTGGACGGCGTCGCGGGTGGTGCCCAGGTGGTAGGCGGCGTCGTTCTTCGCGACCCAGTCCTCCCAGTCCTTCCAGCGGCCCTCGAAGGCGATGTCCTGGCCGAGGTTGGCCTCGTACCAGATGTTGTCGCGCGACGGGTTGACCACGCTGTCCACGATCATGCGGCGGACGTGGTTCGGGAAGAGCGTGCCGTAGACGGCGCCGAGGTAGGTGCCGTAGGAGACGCCCAGGTAGTTGAGCTTCTTCTCGCCGAGCGCGGCGCGGATGACGTCCAGGTCGCGCGCCGTGTTGGGCGTGGTCATCTGCTGGAGCATGGTCTTGCCGGTGCGCTCCAGGCAGCCCTCGGCGTACTGGCGCGCCAGCTTGCGCTGCGCCTGCTTGTCCGCCTCGCTGTCCGGCACCGGGTCGGCCTTGGGCGCCTTCACGAACGCCTGCGGGTCGATGCAGGAGATGGCCGCCGAGTGGCCGACGCCGCGCGGGTCGAAGCCGACGAAGTCGTACGCCTTGGAGACGTTGGCCCACAGGGGGTTCTTCGTGGTGACCCGGAGCGGGAAGCGCATTCCGGAGCCGCCCGGTCCGCCCGGGTTGTAGACGAGGGCGCCCTGGCGCTCCTCCTTGGTGCCGGTGTTGCCGACACGGTCGACGGCGAGCTTGATCTGCTTGCCGAACGGGTGGGCGTAGTCGACCGGCACGGTGACCCATCCGCACTGGACGGGCTTCTGGAAGCCCCAGTCGGCCGGGCAGTCCTGCCAGTCGATGCCGGCGTGGGCCGCGCGGGCGGCGGCGACGGCCGCGCCGACGGCCTCCCGGTCCTGGCCGTGGTGGCGCGCCTCGGCGTTGGCCGCCGGCGCCGTCACGGCCCCGGCTATCAGCGTCGCGGTGACCAGTGCGCCCGCGGAACCGAGGGCGGTCAGCCCTCTGGTCGGACGGATTCCCCTCAAGTGGGACCTCCCCGTACATCGTTGCGAATGGTACGGGGATCCTGTCGGCTGTCAGGTACCTGAGAACAGGGGGGTCTTGACTTTCTTTACCAATCCGATAACCGTGCATCACTCTCCGTTGAGCGCGACACCCGATTACCCCAGGTCGTGCAACGCTACGTCGAGTACGCGGCGTAGTTGCCGCGCGTCGGGTGCCAGCGCGGTCACGAGCACGGCGGGGCCGGGCAGCGGGACGAGCGAGGCACACTCCCCCAGCATCCGGGCCTGGAGGGGCGACTGCTCGAACTCCGGTCGGGCCAGCAGGAGTTGCCCGAGGGCTCGATGCCCGCCCAGCACGGCGGGGCCGTCCCAGCCGCCGGGGGCTCCCAGGCCGCAGCGGAGCTCCTGGTCGAGCAGCGCACGTCCGTCCAGGCGCAGGGTGAGACGGCTGCGGAGCAGGCCGGGCCGCTCGCCGAAGCGTACGAGCACCTGCTCCTCCCGGAGGGCCAGACGGGCACCCGCCGCCAGGTCGACCCGTGTGCGCACCCGCAGTTCACTGCCCTGCGCGGAGATCAACTGCTCGGGGAGCCAGCGCAGTTCCGAGTCACCGGCCACGCGCAGGTCGAACTCCTGGCGGGCCTCGCCCTCGGCCTGTCCGGGCAGCGCGATGGTGGCGGCGGCCGAACACACCTCGAGCCGGGCCCCGTCGGACGCCTCCGCCGCCACGGAGAGGTGGTCCCCGCCCAGCGGACCGCTCATCGCGCCCACCAGGACGACCCGGGCCTCACCCGCGACGGACCGGGTGCGGCGCGGCGCGAGCGGCCCCTCGCCGGCCAGCACCGGCAGAGCCGTACCGCCGCGGCCGTCGCCTCGGGCCACGATCCGCGCGGCGGCCCGTACCCCGGTCCTCATGCCGTCCAGGCGGACAGCCGCGCCCGCACCCAGTCCGCGACGGCCGCGACTCCCGGCTCGCCGCGCAACGACTGCAGGACCACGGGGAGTTCACCGCGCTGCGCCTTGGCGTCGGCGGCCATCCGGGCCAGGTCCGAGCCGACGTGGGGCGCGAGGTCCGTCTTGTTGATCACCAGCAGGTCGGCGGTGGTGACGCCGGGCCCGCCCTTGCGGGGGATGTCGTCCCCACCCGCGACGTCGATGACGAAGAGCTGCGCGTCGACCAGCCCTTTGGAGAAGGTCGCCGTCAGGTTGTCGCCCCCGGACTCGACCAGGACGAGGTCGAGCGGCCCGAGTGCGTCCTCCAGGTCCTCCACCGCTTCGAGATTGGCGGAGATGTCGTCCCGGATCGCGGTGTGCGGGCAGGCCCCGGTCTCGACCGCGCTGATCCGCTCCGGCGGCAACACGGCCTGCTTCAGCAGGAATTCGGCGTCCTCCCGGGTGTAGATGTCATTGGTGACCACGGCCAGGGACAGTTCGTCGCGCAGGGCACGGCACAGCGCGGCGACGGTCGCGGTCTTGCCCGAGCCGACCGGGCCCCCGAGCCCGATCCGCAGAGCCCGCCGGGAACCGTCGGGCCGGTGCGCGTCGGCGCCGACGGCGGCGGGGCCGTCGTGGGTGTGGGTGTGGTCGAGGTGCATGGGGGGCTCCAGGGGAGGCGGGACGGACGGGGGTGCGGCGCCGGGTGGGGCGGCTAAGGGCTGTCCCGTGATCCCCGGCGGATCAGCGCGCGGCGTCGGATGCGGTGCATCGCAAGGCGGAGGGTCGTCCGCATACTGGATGTATGCGGG
>NZ_JBEZHK010000035.1:0-76733 GCF_040650555.1 Streptomyces sp. NPDC048664
AGACGATCACGTAGTGGCCCACGTGGCGGCCGTCACAGCGGCACGGGGGCTCTGTTTCACGTGAAACAGAGCCCCCGACTCATGCCGTCGATCAGACAGGAACGTTCAACGAGGACAGGGTGTGGACCAGCGGAGCCAGCTCCGGGTTCTTCGCCGCCTCGTCGAGTGCCTCGCGCAGCGCGGCGTCATTGGTGGGACGGGCCGCTTCCAGAAGCTCAAGGCCGGCGTCGGTGACGTTGGTGTAGATACCCCGGCGGTCCGTCGGGCACAGATAGCGCGAGAGCAGGCCGCGATCCTCCAGCCGTGTGACGAGCCGGGTGGTCGCGCTCTGACTGAGGACCACGGCGTCGGCGACCTGCTTCATCTGAAGATGGCCCCCCTCGCCGTTGTGCTGGCGACTGAGGACGTCCAGCAGCCCGTACTCCCGCACGCTCAGCCCGTGCTGCGCCTGCAAGGCGCGCTCGACGCGGGCCTCGATCCTCCCGTGCAGCAGGGACAGCGCACACCAGCCCTGGGCAAGGGCGGTGAGCGCGGGATCCGTCGCTGTCATGGCGTTCTCCTCCGTTCCGGAGCGGCTCCCCTTCAGGATAGAGCACCAGCGCAATAGCCAGCGCTTGCATATATCGAGCGTCTGCAATTATTGTGATGGCGTACAACAAGCTCATGCAATCGCTTGGAAGGTCTGCTGTCTTATGCCTCTCGCGCTTCTGGCCCTCGCGATCGGGGCCTTCGGAGTGGGCACCACGGAGTTCGTGATCATGGGTGTGCTGCCCCAGGTCGCCGACGACTTCGGGGTCTCCATCCCCACCGCCGGGCTCCTGGTCACGGGCTACGCCCTGGGCGTGGTGTTCGGTGCCCCGATCATGACCGCGCTCGGCACCAAGGTGTCCCGCAAGCGGATGCTGATGTTCCTGATGGGCCTGTTCATCCTCGGCAACCTGATCTCCGCGGTCGCTCCGGTCTTCGGCCTGATGCTGGTGGGACGCGTGGTCGCCTCCCTGGCCCACGGCGCCTTCTTCGGCATCGGCTCCGTGGTCGCCTCGGAGCTGGTGGCCCCGGAGAAGAAGGCCGGAGCCATCGCCATGATGTTCAGCGGCCTGACCGTCGCCAACGTCATCGGGGTTCCGCTCGGCACCCTTGTCGGACAGTCCGCGGGCTGGCGCGTCACCTTCTCGCTCGTGGCCGCACTCGGTGTCATCGGGCTGCTCGGCATCGCACGGCTCGTGCCCGACATGCCCAAGCCGGAAGGCGTCCATCTGCGCCATGAGCTGGCCGTCTTCAAGAACGCGCAGGTGCTGCTCGCCATGGCGATGACCGTCCTCGGCTTCGGCGGTGTGTTCGCGGCCATCACCTACATCGCACCGATGATGACCCACGTCGCCGGCTACTCCGAGGGCTCGGTCACCTGGCTGCTGATCCTCTTCGGCCTCGGGATGGTCGGCGGCAACCTCATCGGAGGCCGGTACGCCGACCGTGCCCTGATGCCGATGCTGTACGTGTCGCTCGGCGGCTTGGCGATCGTCCTGACCCTGTTCACCGTGACCGCTCACCACAAGGTTCTCGCGGCGATCACTCTCGTGCTGATCGGAGCCCTCGGCTTCGCCACGGTGCCCCCGTTGCAGAAGCGGGTCCTGGACCACGCCCATGGCGCCCCGACCCTTGCCTCCGCCGTGAACATCGGCGCCTTCAACCTCGGCAACGCGTTGTCCGCCTGGCTCGGCGGCATCGTGATCGCGGCCGGCCTCGGCTACACGGCGCCCAACTGGGTGGGTGCGCTCCTAGCGGTGTCCGCCCTGGTGCTGGCCTTCGTCTCGGCCGCTCTGGAGCACCGCGAGACGGCCTCCGGTGCCGTTGTGGCAGGGGCTGCCGCCGTACCCGGCGAACGCGAGCACGCCCCCGTCCACCACTGAGCCAGGCATCCCGCACAGAGCGCGCCACGTGGGTCTCCGCATGCCCGGAGACCCACGTGGCGCCGCACGGGGTCACGGCTGGGCTCAGCCGGCCGCCACGGTCAGGGGGGCGAAGCGCCGGGTCCAGTCGCCCGGGAGCTCGGGGATGCCGTACGTCATGATCGAGTTGGAGGCGACGGAGGCGAGCCCGCGCTCCTTCAACCACGTCAGCAGGTCCTCGTGCCGTACGTCGATGTCGGTGCGCAGCGGCCGGTCGGTGCGGGCGGCGACCGAGGCCACGAGCGCCTTGGCCGTCTCGGTGTCGCGGGCGACCAGCGGGCCCACGACATGGGTGTCCATGTTGGGCCAGGCGGCCACGTAGCCGGTGATCTTCCCTGCCTCCTCCGCGACCCGCAGCTGGTCCGAGAAGGCGGGCAGCCGCGTGATCATGTGGGTGCGGTCGACGCCGAACGCCTCCCTGTCGAACCGGACGAGCGAGGCCAGGTCCTCTCCCGTGGCCGGACGGGTGGCGACGGCCGGCGGGGGCCCCAGGGCGGTGAAGTGTCCGCTCAGCATGTCGGAGCTGCCGGTGACCTTGAAACCGAGCTCCTCGTAGAGAGGGCGCCCATGGGGGGTCGCGTAGAGCGTGAGCGGTGTCGTGGTGCCTGTTTCCGTCACCACATGCCGCATCAGCCGACGACCGACTCCTTGGCGAGCATGCCGTTCGGCGACGAGCACCATGCCGATGGCGCACAGATCGGGCCGCTGGGGGGAGCCGTACTCCGTCACGACGCACGCGGCGAGGAGACCTCCGTCGGGGGCGTCGATGCCGTAGCCCCTCCCCGCGGTGAGGAGGAGCCCCCACTTGTGCTCTTCCCGGGGCCAACCTCGGTCCTCGCACAGGTCGGCGCAGGCGCTGAGATCGCGATGCGTCAGACGGCGAATGGGCAGATCGGCGAGAAGAGGTGTCGACACGCAGGTCAGGCTGTCCGACCTGAGCTGGTGGTGTCCACCGGTTTGGGAGGGAACACGGCGGCTTTTCGCCCCGCCACCCACGACCGTGCAAGACAGGGCCGTATGTTTCACGTGAAACAGTGCCGACCCGATCGCGACCGGTCGCCTACGCGCCGCGCCGGGGAGTCACCCCAGATCGGGTGCGTGCATGGCTCGCACGCCCTCGATGTTGCCGTCGAGATAGTGCCTCAGCGACAGCGGTACAAGGTGGACGGAGGCGATGCCGACTCTGGTGAAGGGAACCCGGACGATCTGGTACTCGCCCGCTGGCTGTTCGACCTCCGGCCCATGGCGCAGGCTCTCATCCATGGACTCCAGGCGGCAGACGAAGAAATGCTGGACCTTCACCCCGGTCGCGCCCCCGTCCTCCCCGATGTGCTCGACCGTGTCCACGAAGCAGGGCACCACATCCGTGATCTTGGCGCCGAGCTCCTCATGTACCTCGCGGTGGAGCGCGTCGATGACGGTCGTGTCGGATGGCTCGACCCCACCCCCTGGCGTCACCCAGTAGGGATCGACGCCGGGCTTGGTGCGCTTGATCAGAACGAGGTCGTCCCCGTCGAGCAGGATGGCGCGGGCGGTGCGTTTGACCACAGGGCGAACGGTCATGGGGAGAATGTGGCCCAGCATGTTCCACGTGAAACATCCCACGCCCCGCACGGAGCCTCATTCGGGGTGAATCGCGCGGGCCAAGCCAGTGGGTCAGCCCCAGATCGCCGCCGACCGCAGTAGCCATGCGTGTGCCCGAGCGATGTGGGGCATGGCCAGTGTCCCGGTCCGTACGGCGAGGAAGTAGGTCCGCAGAGGAGGAATCAGCGGTTCGTAGAGGGTCACGATGTCGCCCCGCTCCAGTGCCGGAGCGCACAGGTAGCGCGGCAGCACGGCGAGTCCGGCACCCTTGGTGGTGCAGGCGAGGACCGCCCGTAGATCGGGGACGATCACGGTGCCCGAGGTGGCGGGGCGGGAATCGAAGACGGATGCCCAGTAGCGCGAGACGAACGGCAGAGATTCATGCACCTCGACCACCGGGACGTTCGCCAGCGCGTTCACCGTCGCCCCGAGCAGCTTCCTGATCCCGGGATCGCGGGGTGCCCAGCGGGGCGCCGCGACCAGGACATGTTCTTCGTCGCACAGCGGGGTCGCCGTGAGGAGTGCACCACGCGGCCGGGTCGTGGTGATGGCGAGGTCGTGGTGCCCGGCGGCCAGCCCCTCCAGAGCCTCCTCGGCGTTCCCGAAGGACGCGCGCAGGTCGAGTCCCTGACCGTCGTCGTCCGTCAGCTCCGCCAGGACCGGTAGGGCCCGCTCGGAGATGAACTCCGGCGGTCCGGCGAGATGGAGCGTACGGGGGGACGGGTACTCGTCGTGACCGGTCTCGGCGATCTCCACCAGGGCGTCGAGATGGGGCGCGGCCTTGTGGGCAAGTTCATCGCCGATCGTCGTGGGAGTCACCCCACGGGCCTGGCGCAGGAAGAGGGGACGGCCCAGCTGGCGTTCCAGGGTGCGGATCTGGGACGTGACCGCCGGCTGGGAGAGGCCGAGCAGTGCGGCGGCCCGTGTGAAGGATCCGGCACGGTGCACCGTCACGAAGGTGCGCAGCAGGGCCAGGTCCATGCCCGTCGTCTCCCTCCCCCCGTCTTCGCGCTCTCTCCGCAGGCCGGCAGTGACCAACTATAAATAAGTCGATAGGTCGCTGTCGCTACTGTGATTGGACTCTGACACAGAGTCAACTAGCCTTGTGGGCGCGGTTCTTCCCGCGGAGAACCGGGACGGTCCGAGCCACGAGGGGGGAGGTTCGGACCGTCCGTCGTACGGAAGGCATCCGGGCGGTAGGCCCGTAACCCGCTCACTCGGCCGACTCGTCGAGTGCGCGCAGCACATCGGCCACCAGGTCCTCCGGGTCCTCGGCGCCCACGGAGAAGCGGATGAAGCCCTCCGGGACCGCGTCGCCGCCCCAGCGCCCCCGCCGCTCGGCGGTGGAGCGCACACTTCCGAAACTCGTCGCCTGGTCGACGATGCGCAAGGCGCTCAGAAAGCGGTCGGCGTGCGAGCGGGTCGGCAGGGAGAACGACACCACGCAACCGAAGCGCCGCATCTGCCGCCGTGCGATCGGGTGCGAGGGATCCTCGGGCAGGCCCGGATAGCGCACCCCGGACACCTCGGAGCGGTCGCGCAACGCATGAGCCACAGCGAGCGCCCCCGCGCTCTGCCGGTCGGCCCGCAGCTGGAGCGTGGCCAGGGAGCGGTGGGCGAGCCATGCCTCCAGGGGACCCGGGATCGCTCCCACGATCTTGCGCCAGCGTCGCACCGAGGCCATCAGGGCGGCGTCGCGCGAGGTGACGTAGCCGAGCAGCAGATCGCCGTGCCCCGTGAGCATCTTGGTGCCGCTGGCCACGGAGAAGTCGGCGCCCAGGTCCAGGGGGCGCTGGCCGAGCGGCGTCGCCAGCGTGTTGTCGACGGCGACCAGAGTGCCCCGCGCGTGCGCCGCCTCGGTGAGCCGCCGAATGTCGCAGACGTCCAGGCCCGGGTTCGACGGGGTCTCGATCCACAGGAGCTTCACACCGGCGAGAACATCGAGCTGGGCGTCCCCGCCCGTGGGCGCGGTGCGTACGTCGATGCCGTAGGCGGTCAGCTGCTCGCGCACCAGAGGCAGCGCCTGATAGCCGTCCGACGGCAGCACCACGGTGTCGCCGGTACGCAGCTGGGAGAACAGGACCGCCGAGATCGCGGCCATGCCGGAGGCGAAGGCGGCCGTCTCCACGTCGTCCGCGCCGGGGGCCTCCAGCTCGCCGATCGCGCGTTCCAGATGGGTCCAGGTGGGGTTGTCGTCCCGCCCGTAGGTGTACGGGCCGGTCGGTTCACCGGGCAGATGGAAATGTGCGGCGAAAACGGGTCCCGGCAGGGTCGGCTCGTACGTGACCGGCTCGGGAAGCCCGGCCCGTACCGCGCGCGTGCCGTCGCCGTGTTCCGCACCGGATCCGCCGAAGGCGCCGGCGGTGTCCCCCGCGGCGCCCTTCGACCTGTCGTCCCCTGACGTCATGCCGTCCGTCCTTCCACCTGCTCCCGCACGGCCGCGAGCAGCCCCGTGCTCGCCGCTTCCACCATCTCAAGGACCGTCTCGAAGCCGTCCCGCCTCCCGTAGTAGGGGTCGGGTACGTCGAGGTCGTCGTCCGCGGCGGGATCGTAGGAGCGCAGCAGGCGCACCTTCGCCGCGTCCTCGGGGGTGGGCGCGATACGGCGCAGGGCCTTGAGATGGCCGGAGTCGAGTGCGATCACCAGGTCGAGGCGGGAGAACCAGGAGGTCTGGAACTGCCGGGCGGTGTGATCACTCTCGTAGCCGTGCTCCTCCAGGGTGCGGGCGGTGCGCGGATCGGCGCCCTCCCCCTCGTGCCAGCCGCCGGTGCCCGCGCTGTCCACCTCGACCAGGCCGTCGAGGCCGGCTTCCTCGACGCGCGCGTGGAAGACGGCCTCGGCCGTCGGGGAGCGGCAGATGTTCCCGGTGCAGACGAAACAGACTCGGTAGGTCATGGACGCTCTCAGTCCTCGTCGGGCAGCACGATGTGCAGTGCCCAGGAGACGATCGAGACGATCAGACCGCCGAGGACCGCGGTCCAGAAGCCCTCGACATGGAAGCTCAGATCCAGCTTGCCCGCCAGCCATGAGGTGAGCAGCAGCATGAGGGCGTTGACGACCAGGGTGATCAGGCCCAGTGTCAGGATGAACAGCGGGAAGGTCAGCACCTTCACGATCGGCTTGACCAGGAAGTTCACCAGGCCGAAGAGCAGCGCCACGACTATCAGTGTGCCGATCTTCTTGCCGGTGCCCGCACCGGTGAGAGTGATCTTGTCCAGGATCCATACGGCGACGGCCAGGGCCCCCGCGTTGGCGAGCGTCTTGACTACGAAATTCTTCATGTGTCTGATCGTGGCAGACGCGATCACCGGCGAGAACAGAGCGAGGACGGGCAACTTCGATGAAGGCATTCCGGCTGGATGAACTGGAAGCCGAGCGCGCGGCCAACGACGGTGCCTATCTGCAGTTCCTGCGGGAGCGGAACATGTCGGTCGGCCTGTACGCGCTCGACGCCGGGGCTCCCGACCCGCAGAAGCCGCACCAGCAGGACGAGGTGTACTTCGTCGTCAGCGGGCGGGCCTCGATCACCGTGGGCACGGAGACCACCCAGATCGCGCGCGGCAGCGTCGTCTACGTGCCGGCGGGCGTCGCGCACAAGTTCCATCACATCACCGAGGACCTGAGGGTTCTGGTGGTGTTCTCTCCGCCCGAGAGCTGACGCCCGTCTCAGGGTTTTCTAGGGGGACGATCAGGGGAGGACGGGGGGCGCGAACTGTGGGAGTGCCCCTCCGGCGGCCCTAGCATCGAAGCAGAACGAGAAACCCCGGAAGCAGTGCCACCGCGACAGGCGCGGGGCAGGGGGCGGAGAGACAAGGACAAGGCGATGCGAGAGATCTTCGCGGGTTTGCCGTGGTGGGTGAAGTGGGTCGCGGTGCCGGTCATCGCCCTGTTCGTCTTCGGAAGCGTGATCGCTACCGTCGTCGGGTTCGTCATCGGGCTGCTGTTCAAGGTGCTGCTCTTCGTCGCACTGGTCGGTGGACTGATCTACGTCGTGCGGAAGTTCATCACGGGATCGACGTCGCGCGGCGACTGGTGAGCCGCCCGGGTCCTGTGGACGGCGTACGCGTGTGCCAGGCACTGGGAAGGGCCGATCGGTCTAAAACACGCTGGCGGTAACAGAAACGGGGGGTTCCCTCGGGCGAGGGAAGTTTCCGCGCTGAGGCAGTCGACCGACCGCGGCCGACCGTTAGAGTCCGGAGTTCGACGCGCGGCAGGCCCCGCGCGCGGCGCATCCCCTCCCGTGTCCCCGCACGGGAGGCCACCCTCGCGCTCCGGGAGTGATCCTTGGCCACGGTCGGCATCGCACGCGCAGACGTACCCGCCCCGCCCCTGCAGCGGCGCGCTTCACCGGCGGAGGCGCACCTCGCGCCCGGGCCGCCGCAGTCCACCACACTCATCGGGTCCGTGCAGCGGGCGATGCGGCTGCTGGAGGCGGTGGCCGACCACGAGTACGGGGCCCCGGCCAAGCAGCTGGCCCGCGAGGTCGGCCTGGCGCTGCCCACGGCGTACCACCTGCTGCGCACGCTGACCCATGAAGGCTATCTGCGCCGGGAGAAGGGCCTCTTCTTCCTGGGAGAGGCCGCCGAGCAGCTCGGGGGGAGCGCGGCCAAGCAGAAACGTCGCAGCATGATGGACGACGCGCTCGCACAATGGCGTGATTCGATCAGCGCTCCGGTGTACTACGCCGTCTATCGCGAGGGTGAGGTCGATGTGCTCAGCGTCGCCGACACCCCGAGCAACCCCGCGGTGGAGGAATGGGCCGACTTCCGCGAGACCGCCCACGCGCACGCCGTCGGCCAGTGCCTGCTGTCCCAGCTCGGCGAGGAGGCGCGCCGGGACCATCTGGCCCGCTGTCCCGTGCAGTCGCTCACGCCCTACACCGTGCGCGACGAGCGCGCTCTGCTGCGAAGACTGGAACGCCTGGGCCGGATGGAACCCGTCGTCGAGCGTCAGGAGTACGCGCTCGGGGCGGTCTGCGCGGCCGTGCCCATCACCGTCGGGGCGACGGCCGCCACGGTGGCCTTCTCGCTGCCGGCCCATCAGGCGGACCGGCTGATGCCCGCGGTCCGTCGGCTCCAGGCGGAGATCGGAAAGCTGCTAGGGACACTCACTCTCTCTATCAGCATCTGAAAACTCACTCCTTGTGATCTGCCATGCACGTTCAGCAAACTTCCAACAGGTGTCAGGGGATCAATCCTGGCCAGTCGACGGCTACTGACGGGGTAGGCGATGCGCGAGTCGGTGCAGGCAGAGGTCATGATGAGTTTTCTCGTGTCGGAGGAGCTCTCGTTCCGCATTCCGGTGGAGCTGCGCTACGAGACCTGTGATCCGTATGCCGTACGGCTGACTTTCCATCTGCCCGGCGACGCCCCCGTGACCTGGGCGTTCGGACGCGAGCTGCTGGTTGACGGGGTCGGCAGGCCCTGCGGCGAGGGCGATGTGCACATCGCGCCGGCCGAACCGGACACGTTCGGCGATGTGCTGATCCGGCTCCAGGTGGGCGCGGACCGGGCACTGTTCAAGTCCGGGGCGGTGCCGCTGGTGGCGTTCCTCGACCGTACGGACAAGCTGGTGCCGCTTGGGCAGGAGGGTTCCCTCGCCGACTTCGACACGCATCTGGACGAGGCCCTCGACCGGATCCTGGCGGAAGAGCAGAGCGCCGGGTGAAGCCCTGTGAGGCGCGGTGACGGGCTCCTGTACGGGAGCGACGCGGATCTGGTGCCGTAACGGTTCTTCGCTCGCTCTCGGAGCGGCGCGGGCGGCCTGTGGCGCTCAGCGCTTACGGCGTCGGCCCCGCCCCGTGCGGGCCGTCGGCAGGGGCACGGGGCCGGCAGGTCCGGGGCCGCTTCGGGGGGTGCCGGTGGTGCCGTCCGCGGCGGCGGTCCTCGCCGGGCGGTCGGCGGAGACCACCAGGGCCGCGAGCACGGTGGTGACCGGAACGGAGGCCACGAGCCCGATCGACCCCACGAGCGTGCGGACGATCTCCTCGGCCACCAGCTCGCTGGTGGCGACCGTGCTCACGCCGCTCTGCGCGATCGAGAAGAGAAGCAGCAGGGGCAGTGCGGCACCCGCGTACGCCAGGACGAGCGTGTTGACGACCGACGCGATGTGATCGCGGCCGATACGGATGCCCGCTCGGTACAGCTCGCGCCAGCCCAGGGACGGGTTGGCCTCGTGCAGCTCCCAGACCGCCGATGTCTGGGTCACGGTCACGTCGTCGAGCACGCCCAGCGAACCGATGATGACTCCCGCGAGCAGCAGGCCGCTCATGTCGATGTGCGGGAACAGGCCATGGATCAGCCCGGTGCTGTCGTCCGTGTTCCCGGTCAGTGCGGCCCAGTCGATGAACTCGGAGCCCAGCAGACCGATGAGGGAAAGGGAGACGAGGGTGCCCAGCACCGCGACCGAGGTGCGTGCCGAGAGCCCGTGGCACATGTAGAGGGCGATCAGCATGATGGCGCTCGATCCGACCACGGCCACGAGCAGCGGGTTCGATCCTTGGAGGATCGCCGGCAGGATGAAGAGGCTGAGGAGCAGAAAGCTCACGGCCAGGGCGACGAGCGCCATGACACCGCGCAGGCGCCCCACGATCACCACGGCGACGGCGAAGATCCCGGCGAGCAGTGCCATGGGGAACGTCCGGTTCACATCGGTGACCGAGTACTGCAGTTCCCGGGGCGCGGAGGGCTCGTACGCGGCCACCACCTTCTCGCCCTGCCTCAACTGCCGTGACTGGTCCGGCTGGACGATCTCCGTGAAGGTACGGCCCTTGTCCTTGCCGGTGTCGACCCTGACCGTCGCCTTCTTGCAGGTGCCACCCGCCTTCTGCGGTCCGGAGGTTCCGCCGCCGGTGGAGGTGTCCCCGATCGGGGTGCCGCCCCCCGAGGCGTTCACCGACGCGCAGTCCACCTCCACGACCCGGGTGACCGTCGCCTGTTGCGTCTGCCGGTCGAAACCGAGACCACTGCGCTGGTGCGACGGCACGCCTCCGGGCCACAGCACCACGAGACCGGCCACGACCGCCGCGGTGAACGGTATGAGGATCGCGGCGATGACCTTGCGCAGCTGCCGGGAGACAGGAGCGGCCGGGCCGTGAGCGTGACTGTGGGAGTGACCGTGCCCGTCGCCGACGCCGCGGCCATGGTGGCTGGACGGCTCGGAGGAGGGGGAGAAGGGCGGGGGCTGGGTCCTGGTCACCGACGCATCATCGCAAGAAGGCCCAAGGCCTACTGGTCAGCCTCCGTAAAGAGACGCTAGCGTGAGAGAACCTTTGCACACGCGGGAGCTCGGAGCACCGGGCTGAGAGGGCGCTGACCTCCGCATACGGCGATGTTTCACGTGGAACATCGCCGGCGGACACCGCTGCGTCGACCGCTGAACCTGTTACCGGGTAATGCCGGCGTAGGGAGTAGGTCTCATGACCAACAAGGATGCACGCACGCCTGCCCTCCACCAGGACGCACAGTCCCCGGTGGACGACGGGGCCATCGGCTGGCACAAGGCGTATGCCGGGGGCTCGCGCCCCGATCTGCGCGTGCCCATCCGCCGAGTGCACCTCACCAACGGGCAGTCGGTCACGCTGTACGACACCTCCGGCCCGTACACCGATCCGCTGGTCGCGACGGACGTCCGCCGAGGACTGGCGCCGCTGCGGGAGAACTGGATCATCGCCCGGGGCGACACCGAGGAGTACGCGGGACGTCCTGCCCGCCCCGAGGACGACGGACTCAAACACACCTCGCCGCGCGGTGGACTGCGCAATCTCGACGCGGTGTTCCCCGGGCGCCCGCGTCAGCCGCGCCGCGCTCGCACCGGGGCGCCCGTCACCCAGCTCGCGTATGCGCGGCGCGGTGAGATCACGCCAGAGATGGAGTTCGTGGCGGTCCGCGAGAACGTGGCGCCCGAGGTCGTGCGCGAGGAGATAGCGGCGGGCAGGGCGGTTCTGCCGGCCAACGTCAACCACCCGGAGATCGAGCCGATGATCATCGGCAAGCGGTTCCTGGTGAAGGTCAACGCCAACATCGGCAACTCCGCGGTGACCTCCTCCATCGAGGAGGAGGTCGAGAAGATGACCTGGGCCACCCGCTGGGGGGCCGACACGGTCATGGATCTGTCCACCGGCCGCAACATCCACACCACCCGGGAGTGGGTGCTGCGCAACTCCCCCGTGCCCATCGGCACGGTGCCGCTCTACCAGGCCCTGGAGAAGGTCGACGGGAAGGCCGAGGAACTGTCCTGGGAGATCTACAAGGACACGGTCATCGAGCAGGCCGAGCAGGGCGTCGACTACATGACGGTGCACGCCGGAGTGCGACTGCCGTTCGTGCCGCTCACCGCGGGCCGGAAGACCGGCATCGTGTCGCGAGGCGGCTCGATCATGGCGGCGTGGTGTCTGGCGCACCACGAGGAGTCGTTCCTGTACGAGAACTTCGAGGAGCTGTGCGAGATCCTGGCGGCCTACGACGTCACGTACTCGCTGGGCGACGGCCTGCGGCCGGGCTCGATCGCGGACGCCAACGACGAGGCGCAGTTCGCGGAGCTGCGCACCCTCGGAGAACTCAACCGGGTCGCGAAGCGCTTCGGCGTGCAGACCATGATCGAGGGTCCGGGCCATGTCCCGATGCACAAGATCAAGGAGAACATCGACCTTCAGCAGGAGATCTGCGACGAGGCGCCGTTCTACACCCTCGGGCCGCTGACGACGGACGTCGCGCCGGCGTACGACCACATCACCTCGGGCATCGGCGCCGCGATGATCGCCTGGTGGGGCACGGCCATGCTCTGCTACGTCACGCCCAAGGAGCATCTGGGCCTGCCCAACCGCGATGACGTCAAGACCGGGGTCATCACCTACAAGATCGCCGCTCACGCGGCCGACCTGGCCAAGGGGCACCCCGGCGCACAGGAGTGGGACGACGCCCTGTCCGACGCGCGCTTCGAGTTCCGCTGGGAGGACCAGTTCAACCTGGCCCTCGATCCGGACACGGCTCGTGCCTTCCACGACGAGACGCTTCCGGCGGAGCCCGCCAAGACCGCCCACTTCTGCTCGATGTGCGGGCCGAAGTTCTGCTCGATGAAGATCAGTCGGAGCATCGCCGAGAAGTACGGCCAGGGGGCGCCCGAACCGGAATACGACGAGGCCGCCCTCCAGGGGATGAAGGCCAAGTCCGAGGAGTTCGCGGAGCACGGCAACCGGGTCTACCTCCCCCTCGCCGACTGACTCCTCGCGCCGGCGGGCCGGTCAGGGGCGCCGCGCCGGGGACGGCAGGAACAGCCTTCCCGGGGCCGCGCCCCGCGCTCGCCCGAGGCCCCTTGACCGCCGCCTCTACTCCGGTCGGTGGTCGGGGCCTCCGAAATCCGGGCTGGTGAAGTCGGGGCTGGTGTAACTGGGGCGTGTGCTTGTGCCGGAGCCGCTCTCGGGGCTGGTGAACCCCGGGCGTCCGTAGCCGAGGTTCGGCATACGGTGGGGCGTCGTCCCCGGCGGCGTACGGCTCATCGCGGTCGTGCCCGGCTCGGCCAGTGCCTCCCGCAGGAACGGCAGGATGCCCCGTTCCAGAAGAGCCTTGTGCCAGGCCTCTCTGGCCAGGGCCGTCTCCGCCACCAGCGCCTCCCTGGCACTCGTGGCCTCGGCCGGGGTGCCGTTGCGCAGGGCGGTGATCAGGAGACCGGCCGCGGCGATCAGGATCGTGGCCGCGGTCACCGCGCCGAAGATCCATCCGGTGGTCAGCAGGGTCCGTGCGAACGCCTGGTCGGGATCGACGGCCCTGAGGGTGTATCCCACCAGCAGGAAGATCGCTGCCGCGGCACCGGCCAGGAAGGGCGCGAGCACCGCCGCGACGGCACCGGGCCCGGCGCTCGATGTGGCCTCCCCCACGGTGGCGGCGAGCCCCAGGGGGTCCATCTCCGGCTCCACGGCGTCGGCGGCGGCAGGGTCGCCGACGGTGCGGGTGTCGTGGGCGGGACGGCGCAGTTCCCCGCGGACCCGCACGTAGTGGGCGTACTCGGTGGCGGCCGCCGAGGCGATGAGGGCCGTGGCGTTCAGCGCCATGGTGCGCAGTTGTTCCGGGTTGAGGCGGTGGCCCACAGCCGTCAGGTCCGGCCGGTGCGGCGCGGAGCGCAGCGCCTCATCGAGGATCCGCTCGTAGTCCTGGCGATCCTCGCTCGGCAGGTGCTGCGGAACGCTGTTCATGTGCATCCCCCGATGCTCCGTAGGGCGTGGGGCTGGGCATGCTGACGAGCCGGCGGGCAGAAACGGAGGGGAGCCTGCTACGGATAATCCGATGGTAGAGCGGCGGCGGCACGCGGTGACAGGGGATTCGCGGAAATTGGCCTCGGGCGACCACTCCTCCGCCGGTTCCGCCCGCGGGAGCGCCGGGAGCGGGAAACCCTAGTCGGCCAGGGGAAGTTGCTGGACGAGCAGTTTGCCGGCCATCGTCACTCCGCCGTCCATCGCGATGGCCAGGCCGTCCGCGTAGACATGGGGGCCTTCGACCGCGGGACCGGTGCCGTCCTCGCCCTCCTCCGAACCGACGTCGCCCAGCAGATACGGAATCGGGCTGTGGCCGTGGACGATGCGGTTACCGCCATAGGTGTCCAGCAGGGAGCGCACCGCGTCGGCGCCGCCCTCGTCGCGGAAGGAGAAGCGCTTGGTGAACTTGCGGAACAGGTCCCACACCTCGTCCGCGTCGTTGCGCGTGAGCGTCTCGCGGATGGTGTCGTTCACGGCTTCGATGGAGTCGCCGTAGTCGAGGTAGGCGGTCGTGTCGGAGTGCACCAGCAGATGGCCGTCGCACTCCTCGATCGCGTCCAGACGGGCCATCCACTGCAGATGATGATCCTGCAGGCGGTCCATGTCCGTCTTCTGGCCGCCGTTGAGCAGCCATCCCGCCTGGAAGGTGGCGGTGCCCGCCCCCGAGTTGACGGGGGTGTCCCCGAACCGCTTGGCGCCGATCAGCAGCAGCTCGTGGTTGCCCATGAGCGCCTTGCAGTAGCCACCGGCCGCGGCGGCCTCGGCGGACAGCCGCATGACGAGTTCGATGACGCCGATCCCGTCGGGGCCGCGGTCGGTGAAGTCGCCCAGGAACCACAGGCGCGCCGTCCCCGCCGACCAGTTCCCCGCCGCGTCGATGAGGCCCTTCTCCTGGAGCGCCGCCATGAGCTCGTCGAGGTAGCCGTGCACGTCCCCGACCACGAACAGCGGTCCAGGTCCCTCGCCGGGCGGCGGGGTGGGCACGGCGACGGGGTCGACGGCCACCTGGACGGTGTCGCCGCGGTCGATGATCGGGAGGTCCCGCTCGGTGGGCGTGTAGGCGTCCGGATAGCCGCCGGGGTAGTCCTCGGGCTCGGCGTCGGGAGGCACGGCGTCGGGAGGCGTGCTCTGCGCGTACGGGTCCGGCTCGTGGACGTACGCGGGTACCCGGAAATCGCGCAGCGTTGTCGTCCGCTCCGCCGCGGGTCCCTGGCCGGCCCCCTGAGTCATCGACCCCTCCACCATCGCGCCGCATCTGCACCGGATCGGACTGCCTGGTCGCAGCGGCCCGCGGTGTCGTGGGCCCATCATAGGAATGCGGCTCGCACCATGTGATGACCCAGGGGTGGTGAATCGGGGCAGGACCCCACTTCACCGCGGCATTCGCCCCAAATGGGCGGTGCGTTCCCTGCCGCGGCCCGGAATGCCGGACGTCCGCGGGCGGCGCCTGCGCCACCCGCGGGCCGCTGACGGGCTCACCGCTGTTCGGGAGAACGCGGCGGACTGACGGTCGTACGGGGCGCTCGTCGCTCGGACGAGGTGCGGACGATCAGCTCCGTCGGCATCACCTGCTCCACGGGCTGGTCCGACTCGACCCCCTCGATGGCGTCGATGAGGAGCTGGACCACCGCCGTGCCGATCCGGCGCGGCTTCAGCGAGAGCGTGGTGACGGGCGGCTCGGTGTTGGCGTACACGGTGGACTCGCTGCAGCACACGAGCAGCAGGTCGTCGGGCACCCGCAGCCCGTAGCGGCGGGCGGCGGCCAGCAGGTCGGTGCCGTTCGGGTCGAAGAGCCCGTAGACCGCGTCGGGGCGGTCGGGGCGGGCCAGCAACCGGTCGGCGGCCACGGCGCCCGCACACGGGTCATGGGCCGGGTAGGCCTCGTAGACCGGGTCCTGCCCGACGCGCTCGCACCAGTTCAGATACGCGGTCGTGGACAGATGGGTGTAGGTGTCCGTGGTGGTGCCGGTCAGGAGGCCGATCCGGCGGGCGCCGGCTTCGGCCAGATGGTCGAGGATGCCCAGGACCGCTGCCTCGTGGTCGTTGTCGACCCAGGCGGTGACCGGGAGCGCGCCCGCCGGGCGGCCGTCGGAGACGACGGGTAAGCCCTGTCGGACCAGCTCACTGACCACCGGGTCCTGGTCGGACGGGTCGATGACGACGGTGCCGTCCAGGGCCACGTTCGACCACACGTCATGGCGGGAGGTCGCGGGCAGGATGACCAGGGCGTAGCCCCGGGCGAGGGCGGCCGACGTGGCGGCCCTCGCCATCTCCGCGAAGTACGCGAACTCGGTGAAGGTGAAAGGTTCATCCCCGTACGTCGTCACGGTCAGGCCGATGAGTCCCGACTTGCCGGTACGGAGCGTGCGGGCCGCGGCCGACGGGCGGTACCCGAGTCGGTCGGCGACCTCGCGGACATGGCGTCGGGTGGCGTCCGGCAGCCTGCCCTTGCCGTTGAGGGCGTCGGAGACGGTCGTGATGGAGACTCCGGCGGCGGCGGCCACGTCTCTGATGCCCGCCCGCCCCGGCCGGCTTCCTCGGCGGGAGGTCTCCGCTCGGCTCACCTGGTGCTTCCCTGCTGCTGTCATGGCGAGCCGATAGTAGGGCTCATGCGGTGGGGTAGTGCGGACGCATATGCGCGCGTTGACAGGCACGATTCTGCATGGTCAACATCACCCAAATGCCTGGGAAGTGGCAAGAGTTGGGCGAGAACGGTTCAGTACGTGGCCCCATGGCACGCGTGCGCCTGCCGAGAGAGCCATATCGCGGAGCGGTCTCAACTCACCTTCACGGGGGATGCGCGCCACGGCGCGAGCCATGGGCGCGCGCGAGGAAGGGCGATGCGCCCCCCGTCGAAGGCGCCGCGGTGCGGCGATATGCCCGGGTGTGCCGCGCCCGACACGTCCCGGTCGGCCCGGCGGACGGGGGTGCGCGGCACAAGCGGTTGTCCACAGGCCATTCGCAGCGGCCTCGAATCCTCATAAGGTGAGGAGCATTGGAAGCCGGTGCCGGTCGTGAGCCGGTGGTGTGCGCGAGGAGGACTGCGGTGAGCGAGACGAGCCCGAGGCTGCGTGCCGAGCTGGAGGGTATTCCCACCTACAAGCCGGGCAAGCCCGCCGCGGCCGGCGGCCCGGTCGCCTACAAACTGTCCTCGAACGAGAACCCCTATCCGCCGCTTCCGGGCGTGATGCAGAGCGTGACCTCGGCGGCCGCGTCCTTCAACCGCTACCCGGACATGGCGTGCACGGAGCTGACCGCCGAGCTGGCGGAACGTTTCGGGGTGCCGCAGGCCCACGTCGCCACCGGCACGGGGTCGGTCGGCGTCGCACAGCAGCTGCTCCAGGCCACGAGCGGCCCGGGCGACGAGGTGATCTACGCCTGGCGGTCCTTCGAGGCCTACCCGATCATCACCCGGATCAGCGGGGCGACCCCGGTGCAGGTGCCGCTGACCGCGGGCGACGTGCACGACCTGGACGCGATGGCCGCCGCCATCACCGACCGGACCCGGCTGGTCTTCGTCTGCAACCCCAACAACCCGACCGGGACGGTGGTGCGCCGGGCCGAGCTGGAGCGCTTCCTCGACCGGGTGCCCGGCGATGTCCTGGTGGTGCTGGACGAGGCGTACCGGGAGTTCATCCGCGACGCCGACGTCCCGGACGGCGTGGAGCTCTACCGTGACCGGCCGAACGTCTGCGTGCTGCGCACCTTCTCCAAGGCGTACGGCCTGGCCGGGCTGCGGGTGGGGTTCGCGATCGCCCATGAGCCGGTGGCCGCGGCACTGCGCAAGACCGCGGTCCCGTTCGGCGTGAGCCAGCTGGCGCAGGACGCCGCGGTCGCCTCGCTGCGTGCGGAGGACGAACTGCTCGGGCGGGTCGGTGCGCTGGTGGGCGAGCGGACCCGGGTGGTCGACACGCTGCGCTCCCAGGGCTGGACGGTGCCCGAGACCCAGGCGAACTTCGTGTGGCTGCGGCTGGGGGAGCGCACGGTGGACTTCGCGGCCGCCTGCGAACAGGCGGGTGTGGTCGTCCGGCCCTTCGCGGGCGAAGGGGTGCGGGTGACCATCGGTGAGGTCGGGGCGAACGACATCTTCCTGAAGGTGGCCGAGGGGCACCGCGGGTAGTACCTCCGGGGCCCTGCCGACCTGCTGCCGCCACGCGGAGCCGTTTCCCGGCAGGGCCCAGGGAGGGACGGGGGGTGAGGGACCCCCCTCTGTTCAGGGTCGAACTCCTATGCGCCATAATTGCTTGTGAATGTGAACGCGTTCACAAAGTTGCCTGGATTGTCCCCGTGATACGGGGCGAAACAGGTCAAGCTGCCGCTTGACCCCACGGCGATGTAAGGAGAAGACGACGTGGACATAGCTCTGGCACCGGAGACTCTGGCGCGATGGCAGTTCGGTATCACCACCGTCTACCACTTCCTGTTCGTCCCGCTGACCATCTCGCTGGCCGCGCTGACCGCCGGTCTGCAGACCGCCTGGGTGCGCACGGAGAAGGAGAAGTACCTCAGAGCGACCAAGTTCTGGGGCAAGCTGTTCCTGATCAACATCGCGATGGGTGTCGTCACCGGCATCGTCCAGGAGTTCCAGTTCGGCATGAACTGGTCCGACTACTCGCGGTTCGTCGGTGACGTCTTCGGTGCCCCACTCGCGTTCGAGGCCCTCATCGCCTTCTTCTTCGAGTCCACCTTCATCGGGCTGTGGATCTTCGGTTGGGACAAGCTCCCGAAGAGGCTCCATCTGGCCTGCATCTGGATGGTCTCCCTCGGCACCGTCCTGTCGGCGTACTTCATCCTCGCGGCCAACTCCTGGATGCAGCACCCCGTCGGCTACCGGATCAACAAGGCCAAGGGGCGCGCCGAGCTCACCGACTTCTGGCACGTCCTGACCCAGAACACCGCGCTCGCCCAGGCCTTCCACACCCTGACGGCCTCCTTCCTCACGGGGGGCGCGTTCATGGTCGGCATCGCAGCCTTCCATCTGCTGCGCAAGAAGCACATCGCGGTGATGAGGACCTCGCTGCGGCTCGGGCTGATCACCGTGGTCATCGCCGGGCTGCTCACGGCGGTCAGCGGCGATCTGCTCGGCAAGGTCATGTTCAAACAGCAGCCGATGAAGATGGCGGCGGCCGAGGCCCTGTGGGACGGCCAGAAAACCGCCCCGTTCTCGATCTTCGCCTACGGAGACGTGAGCCAGGGGCACAACAGTGTGGAGCTGTCCGTCCCCGGCGTGCTGTCGTTCCTCGCCGACGACGACTTCAGCTCCTACGTGCCCGGCATCAACGACACCAACAAGGCCGAGCAGCAGCGCTTCGGCCCGGGCGACTACCGACCCATCATCCCCGTCACCTTCTGGGGCTTCCGCTGGATGATCGGCTTCGGCATGGCGTCCTTCGCCATCGGGACGGCCGGTCTGTGGCTGACCCGCAAGAAGTTCATGCTGCCGAGCCATCTACGGGTGGGCGAGGACGAGGTGCCCCACCTGGTCCTGTTCACGGGCAAGCCGCTCGGACCGACACTGACCACCTGGTGCTGGCGTGTCGCGGTCTGGACCCTGGGCTTCCCGCTGATCGCGAACTCCTGGGGCTGGATATTCACGGAGATGGGCCGCCAGCCATGGGTCGTCTACGGCGTCCTGCGCACCCGTGACGCCGTCTCCCCCGGTGTCTCCCAGGGCGAGGTCATCACGTCCATGACCGTGTTCACCCTGCTCTACGCGATCCTCGCGGTCATCGAGGTCAGGCTGCTCGTCAAGTACGTCAAGGCCGGACCGCCGGAGCTGACGGAGGCCGACCTCAACCCGCCCACAAGGATCGGCGGCGACCCCCGGGACGCCGACAAGCCGATGGCCTTCTCGTACTAGGCCGAGGGAGCGCTCATCTCATGCAACTTCATGACGTCTGGTTCGTCCTCATCGCGGTTCTGTGGACCGGCTACTTCTTCCTGGAGGGCTTCGACTTCGGAGTCGGGATCCTCACCCGGCTGCTTGCCCGCGACCGGCCCGAGCGGCGTGTGCTGATCAACACGATCGGCCCGGTCTGGGACGGCAACGAGGTATGGCTGCTGAGCGCCGGCGGCGCGACCTTCGCCGCGTTCCCCGACTGGTACGCCACCCTCTTCTCCGGGTTCTATCTGCCGCTCCTGGTCATTCTGGTCAGCCTGATCGTGCGCGGTGTCGCCTTCGAGTACAGGGCGAAGCGGCCCGAGGAGAGCTGGCAGCGCAACTGGGAGATCGCGATCTTCTGGTCCTCGCTGCTCCCGGCCTTCCTGTGGGGTGTGGCCTTCGGCAACATCGTGCGGGGGGTGAAGATCGACCAGCACTTCGACTACGCGGGTACCGTCTGGGATCTGCTCAACCCGTTCGCGCTGCTCGGCGGACTGGTGACGCTGACCCTGTTCACCTTCCACGGCGCGGTGTTCACGGCACTGAAGACCGTCGGTGACATCCGGGAGCGGGCGCGGAAGCTGGCCCTGCGGGTGGGTGCGGCCACGGCCGTCCTGGCGTTGGTCTTCCTCGGCTGGGCACAGGTCGACCGCGGGGACTCCGGGAGCCTGGTCGCCATGATCGTGGCCGTGGTCGCGCTCGCGGCGGCACTCGTGGCGAACCAGGCAGGACGCGAGGGGTGGTCGTTCGCCCTCTCCGGCGTCACCATCGTGGCGACGGTCGCGATGCTCTTCCTGACGCTGTTCCCGAACGTCATGCCCTCCACGCTCAACGCGGACTGGAGTCTGACAGTGAGCAACGCCTCGTCCAGCCCCTACACCCTGAAGATCATGACGTGGTGTGCGGGGATCGCCACTCCGATCGTCCTGCTCTATCAGGGGTGGACCTACTGGGTGTTCCGTCGGCGCATCGGCACGCAACACATCGCCGATTCCGCCGCCGGAGCCGTGCACTGAGTTCTGGTGGGGTGGGGTGTTTCACGTGAAACACCCCACCCTCGACCGGAAGGGCCTGTTTCACGTGAAACCGATCGATTCCCGTCTGCTCCGCTACGCCCGTGGCACCCGCTTCTTCCTGATGGCGGTCATCGGGCTGGGCGCCGTCGCGGCGGCCCTGGTCATCGCCCAGGCGATGCTGATCGCCGATGTGGTGATCGGGGCCTTCCAACGCCACCAGTCGGCCCCGGACCTGCGCACCTCTCTCCTCCTCCTGACGGCCGTCGCGGCCGGCCGGGGACTGGTCGCGTGGCTCACCGAGCTCGCGGCCCATCGGTCGAGCGCAGCCGTGAAGTCCGAGCTGCGGGGACGGCTCCTGGAGCGGGCCTCGGCCCTTGGCCCGAGCCGGCTGGGGCAGCAGCGCACCGGCGCGCTGGTCACCCTGGCCACCCGGGGGATCGACGCCCTGGACGACTACTTCTCACGCTATCTGCCCCAGTTGGGGCTCGCGGTGGTCGTACCGGTGGCGGTGCTCGCCCGTATCGTCACGGAGGACTGGGTCTCGGCAGCGATCATCGTCGCCACCCTCCCCCTGATCCCTCTCTTCATGGTTCTGATCGGCTGGGCCACCCAGTCCCAGATGGACCGCCAGTGGCAGTCGCTGTCCCGGCTGTCCGGCCACTTCCTCGATGTGGTCGCCGGACTGCCCACCCTCAAGGTGTTCGGCCGGGCCAAGGCGCAGGCCGAATCCATCAAGCGGATCACGGGGGACTACCGGCGTGCGACCGTACGGACCCTGCGCATCGCCTTCCTGTCCTCCTTCGCGCTGGAGCTGCTCGCCACCATCTCGGTGGCGCTCGTCGCGGTGACGATCGGCATGCGGCTCGTCCACGGGGAGATGGACCTGTACACCGGGCTGGTCATCCTGGTGCTGGCGCCGGAGGCCTATCTGCCGCTGAGGCAGGTGGGCGCGCAGTACCACGCGGCCGCCGAGGGGCTCTCCGCGGCCGAGGAACTGTTCGCCGTGCTGGAGACGCCCGTGCCGGTGCCCGGCACGCAGCTTCTGCCCGCCGGTGGGATCGCCTTCGAGGACGTGACCGTGCGGTATCCGGAGCGCACGTCCGACGCGTTGTCGGAGCTGTCGCTGACGGTCGGCCCCGGTGAGACGGTCGCTCTCGTCGGCCCCAGCGGGTCCGGCAAGTCGACCCTGCTGAACGTGCTGCTCGGGTTCGTGCCGGTCACTGAGGGGCGGGTACGGGTCGGGGGCGTCGATCTCGCCTCGGCCGACCTGGAGGAATGGCGTTCACGGATCGCGTGGGTGCCGCAGCGCCCGCATCTGTTCGCGGGCACCGTCGCGGAGAACGTCCGGCTGGCCCGGCCGGACGCGGACGACGCGGCGGTCGACCGTGCGCTGGCGGATGCCGGAGCGCTGGAGTTCGTCGGAGCGCTGCCGGCCGGCACGGCCACGGTGCTCGGTGAGGACGGGGCGGGACTGTCCGCCGGGCAGCGCCAACGCCTCGCTCTCGCCCGCGCGTTCCTCGCCGACCGGCCGGTCCTGCTGCTGGACGAGCCGACGGCGTCCCTGGACGGGGCGACGGAGGCGGAGGTCGTCGAGGCCGTGCGCCGACTGGCCGCCGGCCGGACGGTGCTGCTGGTGGTGCACCGGCCGGCGCTGCTCGGGGTGGCCGACCGGGTCGTGCGGCTCGACCTGGAGGAGCACGACCCGGCACCGCGCACCGGGGCCCGGGCCGGGGGTGTGCCGTCACCCCGCAGCGAGGCAGCCGTCGTGGTGCCGGACGGCGGCGACGGCGAGATGTCCACCGGCTCCTCGACGGCGGGGCGGGGCGGTGCCCTCGCCCGGGTCCGCGCCATGGCGGGCCCCCGTCGCGGCCGGTTCGCGCTCGCCCTGCTGCTCGGCACTCTCGCGCTCGGCAGCGCCGTCGGCCTGATGGCCACGTCCGGCTGGCTGATCTCACGAGCCTCGCAGCAGCCGCCCGTGCTCTATCTGATGGTCGCCGTGACGGCCACGCGCACGTTCGGTATCGGCCGGGCCGTGTTCCGGTACGCGGAGCGGCTCGTGTCGCACGACGCGGTGCTGCGGATGCTGGCGGACACCCGGGTCGCCGTGTACCGGCGTCTGGAACGGCTGGCCCCGGCCGGGCTGAGGGCCACGCGGCGTGGTGATCTGCTGTCGCGGCTGGTCAACGATGTGGACACGTTGCAGGACTACTGGCTGCGCTGGCTGCTGCCCGTGGGAACGGCGCTGGCCGTGTCGGCCGGCTCCATCGGGTTCACCGCGTGGCTGCTGCCGGAGGCCGGCGGTGTCCTGGCCGCCGGGCTGCTGGCGGCGGGTGTCGGCGTGCCGCTGGTGACCGCCGCCGTGGCTCGCCGTGCGGAGCGCAGGCTGGCTCCCGCTCGGGGAGAACTGGCGACCCGGGTGACCGATCTGCTCACGGGCACGGCCGAACTGACGGTCGCGGGGGCACTGACCGAACGGCGGGCCAGGGCGCGCCGTGCCGACGGGGTGCTCACCCGGATCGCCTCCCGCGCGGCGGCGGCCACCGCCCTCGGCGACGGACTCACCGCGCTGGTGACCGGACTGACCGTCGCCGCGGCCGCTCTCGTGGGGGCTCAAGCCGTTGCCGACGGCAGGCTCGGGGGTGTCGTCACGGCCGTCGTGGTCCTGACACCACTGGCCGCGTTCGAGGCGGTCGCGGGGCTGCCGACGGCCGTCCAGCACCGCCAGCGGGTGCGCAGGAGTGCCGAGCGGATCCACGAGGTGCTGGACAGTCCCGAGCCCGTGCGTGAGCCCGAGCGTCCGCGGCAGGCGCCCGCCTCGCCCTTCCCGCTGGTGCTGGACGGACTGACCGCGCGTCATGACGGGCAGCGGGACCAGGCGCTCCGCGGCTTCGGGCTGACACTCGAGCAGGGGCGCAGGGTCGCCGTCGTCGGTGCCTCGGGTGCGGGCAAGACGACGCTCGCCCAGGTCCTGCTGCGGTTCCTGGACGCTGAGAGCGGCAGCTACACGGTGGGGGGCACGGACGCGCACACGCTCGACGGCGACGACGTCCGGCGGCTGGTGGGGCTGTGCGCCCAGGACGCACACCTCTTCGACAGCTCGGTACGGGAGAACCTGCTGCTCGCACGGAAGGACGCGAGTGAGCGGCAGTTGCGCGACGCGCTCGGACGGGCGCGGCTCCTGGAGTGGGTCGAGGGGCTGCCGGACGGCCTCGACACGCTGATCGGGGAACACGGCGCGAGGCTGTCCGGCGGGCAGCGGCAGCGGCTCGCCCTGGCGCGTGCGCTGCTCGCCGACTTTCCCGTGCTGGTCCTCGACGAGCCCGCGGAGCATCTCGACCTGCCGACGGCCGACGCGCTCACGGCCGATCTGCTGGCCGCGACCGAGGGGCGTACGACGGTGCTGATCACCCATCGGATGGCGGGACTTGAGGCGGTCGACGAGGTGGTGGTGCTGGCGGAGGGGCGCGTGGTGCAGCGGGGCACGTTCGAGGAGCTCAGCGCGACGGAGGGGCCGTTGCGCGGGATGGTGGAGCGAGAGATGTCCTGCGACGCGGTGTGAACCGCTGCGGTTCGACGGGCCTCGCACGGGCGCCCGCGGCCGTGGTGGCCAAGGCACTCCGGTGGGGGATGGCGATCGGCCGATCGTGGTGCTTTCTTGGGCCGGCCGTGGGACGTCGGCAGGACGGTGGAGGCGACACGGGTCACGATCGTTGACATGCGATCATTTCACCGTTTTCTCCTGGTTCTCTCCCTCTCCCTGTGCACGGCCGCGGCGCTGCCCGAGTGGTCCGCCGCGGCGGCCGGAGGCGGGACGTCGGGCGTGGGCGCGGACAGCGGGATCAGCGCCCGGGTGGCGCGCCTGTCCGCGGACACGGTCACCCTGACCCGGCAGTACGAGACGGGACGCCGCGACGCCGCGCGCCAGGAGGCGATAGCGTGGCGCGACCAGCGGCTTCTCGCCGGGGAGCACCGACTGACAGCCGTTCTGCACATGGACCTCGGCACCATCCTGCGCGCCGAGGACCAGCGGGGCGGGGCGGCTCCCGATGTCCTGCGTGCCCTGCACCCGGACGACAAGCAGGAACTGACCCGGGATCACGCCCCCCTCGCACAGGGGGACCTCGCCCTCGGGGACGCGACGATGAGGAGCCGCCTGGTGGAGGCGGGCATCGCCGAGGAGGGAGCGCGGGCCTCGGCGCGGTGGCGGGAGCTGCGGAAGAGGACCACGCGGTTGGCCACGACGCGGCGGACGCTTCTGGCGCGACTGGAGGCGGCGCGGTGGACCCTGCAGAGGCAGGCCGACGCGTCCGCGGCGGCGGGAAAGTGCCGGGGAGCCGTCCGCTTGGGGCTCCCGGGGCGCAGGGCCGCCCGCCCGTGGGTGACACCGGTGGACGACTACCGGCTCACCGCGGGCTTCGGCAACGGCGGTGAGCACTGGGCGCACCGGCACACCGGCCAGGACTTCGCGGTGCCCATCGGGACGCCCGTGCGGGCGGCGGGGGCCGGCTCGGTGGTGCGGGTGACCTGCGGGGGCGCGTTCGGCATCGAGATCGTGATCAAGCACGCGGCCGGCTGCTACACCCAGTACGCCCACCTCGCCGCCGTCACCATCGACCCGGGTGACCGGGTGAGGACCGGCCAGTGGATCGGGCAGTCGGGGACGACGGGCAACTCGACCGGGCCGCATGTGCACTTCGAGGTGCGCATCACCCCGCAGTTCGGCTCGGGCGTGGATCCCCTCCCCTGGCTGAAGGCCCACGGAGTGAAGGTGTGAACCGGGGCGCGGGCGCCCCGGACCGACCTACGGCCGTGCCGCGAGGAACTCCTCGACGACCACGGCGACCCCGTCCTCGTTGTTGGCGACCGTCCGCCCCGAGGCGGCGGCCACGGCGTCCGGGTGCGCGTTGCCCATGGCGTAGGACCGGCCCGCCCAGGTGAGCATCTCCACGTCGTTCGGCATGTCGCCGAAGGCGACGACCTCCTCGGGGGAGATCCCGCGCTCGGCGCAGCACAGCGCGAGCGTGCTGGCCTTGGAGACGCCGGGCCCGCTGATCTCCAGCAGGGCGCTGGGGCTGGAACGGGTGATGGTCGCGTGGTCGCCGACGGCGAGGCGGGCCCGGGCGAGGAAGACGTCCGGGTCCAGTTCGGGGTGGAAGGCGAGGATCTTCAGGATCGGCTCCCCCGCGCCGGGCGCGTCCGGGGCGAGCAGCTGCTCGGCGGGTGCGAGGTGGTCCGGGATCTCCATGTGGAGCTTGGGGTAGGACGGTTCCTGGTAGAAGCCGTAGGTCTGCTCGATGGCGTAGACGGTGCCCGGTGCGGCGTCCCGCAGCAGGCGTACGGCTTCGAGCGCGTTCGCGCGGGGCAGTTCCCGCACCTTGACGAAGCGGTGGGCGCCGGGCCCGCCGTGCAGGTCGACCACCGCGGCGCCGTTGCCGCAGATCGCCAGGCCGTGGCCGTGGACGTGGTCGCTGACGACATCCATCCAGCGAGCCGGGCGGCCCGTGACGAAGAACACCTCCACGCCGGCCGCCTCGGCCGCGGCCAGCGCGGCGACCGTGCGCTCGGAGACCGACTTGTCGTCGCGCAGGAGGGTGCCGTCGAGATCTGTCGCGATCAACCGGGGCGGCACTGCGGGGGCCGGGGTGGCGGGCTTCTCGGGCTGTCGGGTCGCTGAGGTCACGGGCCTCATTCTCGCGCATATGCCCGTACGGGCGTACGAGGGTGCGGGCGACCGGATGGTGACACTCCTCACCCGTGAGCGCACCCACCGTCACGATCAGGCCAGCTGTGCGGGCGCTTCCAGGGCGATCCGCTCGAAGACCTTCACATCCGCGGCGAAGTCGGAGTCGGGGATCGGCCAGTGCAGGACGATGTCCGTGAAGCCCAGTTCCTGGTGCCGGCCGGCGAAGTCGACGAAGGCGTCCAGGGACTCCAGGGGCCGGCCGCGGTCCGGGGTGAAGCCGGTGAGCAGGACCTTGTCCAGCTCCGTCACGTCGCGGCCGATCGCGGCGCACGCGCCGGCCAGCTTCTCGGTCTGGGCGCGCAGGGCCGCCACGGACTGCTCCGGGGTGCCGTCCTCGTACAGCTTCGGGTCCCCGGTCGTCACCCACGCCTGGCCGTGGCGCGCGGCGAGCCTCAGGCCGCGCGGCCCGGTCGCGGCGACCGCGAACGGCAGCCGGGGCCGCTGGACGCAGCCGGGTATGTTCCGCGCCTCGTGCGCGGAGTAGTGGGTGCCCTCGTGGGTGACGGAGTCCTCGCTGAGCAGCCGGTCGAGCAGGGGGACGAACTCGGCGAGCCGGTCGGCGCGCTCACGCGGGCTCCAGGGCTCCTGGCCGAGCGCGGTGGCGTCGAAGCCGGTGCCGCCCGCGCCGACGCCCAGGGTGATCCGGCCGCCGGAGATGTCGTCCAGGGAGATCAGCTCCTTGGCCAGGGTGACCGGGTGCCGGAAGTTCGGCGAGGTCACCAGGGTGCCCAGGCGCAGCCAGTCGGTGGCTGCCGCGGCGGCGGTGAGCGTCGGGATAGCGCCGAACCAGGGCCCGTCGCGGAAGGAACGCCACGAGAGGTGGTCGTAGGTGTACGCGGTGTGAAAGCCGAGCTGTTCCGCGCGCTGCCAAGCGGAACGCCCGCCCTGGTGCCAGCGGACGTACGGCAGGATCACGGTGCTCAGACGCAGACTCATGGTTCGAGCGTAAGCGAAGCCGCACGATCACAGGTCTGTGTCAGTGGGGGCCTGGAAAGCGCAGGTAGCCCGGGGGCACCGTTCTGGTGAGCCATACGCCGTTGGCGCTGAAGTGGAAGACGTGTCCGTCGCGGTGCATGGCGCCCGTGTCCACGGTGAGGACGACCGGACGGCCTCGGCGGGCCCCGACGCGCGTGGCGGTCTCACGGTCCGCCGACAGGTGTACGTCGTGCCGGTTCATCGGCCGCAGTCCCTGAGCGCGGATCGCGTCCAGGGCGCCCGCCACGGTCCCGTGGTGGAGGTGCGCGGGCGGGGTCGCCTCGGGCAGTCCCAGCTCGACGTCGATGCTGTGGCCCTGGCTGGCGCGGATACGGCCGCCCTCGACCGCGAAGCGCTGCTTGTCGTTGGTGGCGACCACATGGTCCAGCTCCGCGCGCGTGACGGGGAAGCCGTGCGCGTCCATCGCGGCGAGCAGCGCGTCGATCCCCACCCAGCCGCCCTCCTCGAGCGTGAGCCCGATCCGTTCCGGCTGATGCCGCAGGTGCTTCGAGAGGTACTTCGACACCTTCACGGTGCGTCTCTCGTCCTTCCCTTCCGTCATGCCTCCAGAGTGCGGGAGCGACGCGGATCACGCACATGGATTTTCGCTCGGAGGTTTGATCCACAGCCAAGTACGGTTATCCACAGCTCACTTGACGCTTCTGTGGACAACTCCGTTGCGTGATGACCCAGTTCGTCAACTGTGCGTGCTTTGGGCGTGAGTGGTGCCTGTCCGGGCAATCCCGCTACGCCACAGGTCTGTTGGATGCGTTCAACCGATCAGAACTGACGCATCGTCATATCGATTCACCACGGTGGATCCAGACGGGCGAGACCTCGCAACAGACCGGGAGAGACACGGGAGATGAGCCGCGCGCCCCGCGCCTCCGGTGTGACCGGCACAACTGCCTGGTTCCGTACGACGGCTCGCAGCACCGCGTCCGCCACCTTCCGCGGGGGATAGCCGCGCATCCCGTACAGCCGCGCCGCCCTCCTGCGGCGCCGCTTCTCCTCGGCGGCGTCAACGCCGGTGAAGCGCGCGGTGGATGTGATGCCGGTGTCGACGATGCCGGGGCAGATCGCGGAGACCCCGATCTCCTTGCCGGCCAGCTCCGCGCGCAGGCACTCGCTGAGCATCAGCACCGCCGCCTTGGACGTGCTGTAGGCGGGAAGCGTCCTCGACGGCTGGAACGCCGCGGCGGAAGCGATGTTGACGATGTGGCCGCCCTGCCCGCGTACGGCCATCTGCCTCCCGAAGAGCCGGCAGCCGTGGACGACGCCCCACAGGTTGACGCCGAGGACCTCGCGCCAGTCCTCGGTGGAGGTGTCGAGGAACGAACCGGCAAGCCCGATACCGGCGTTGTTCACCAGAACGTCGACCACCCCGTACTCGGCCGCGACCCTCTCGGCGAGCTTCTCCATGGCCTGTTCGTCGCCGACGTCGACCGTCTCCGCCCACGCCCGGGCGGCGCCGCTGCGCCGGGCCAAATCGGCTACCTGGGCTGCCGCTTGCGCGTCCCGGTCGACGACCACCACCCGCGCTCCGGCCTCGGCGAAGGCCAACGCGGTGGCCCGCCCGATGCCGCTGCCCGCGCCGGTGACGAGAACCAACTGCCCGCCGAACCGGTCCGCGTGCGGTCCCGTCGCCCTGAGTGCACTGGTCCCGCTGTCCACTGAGGTCGCGAACTCGGATATCCAGGAGGCCAGTTGGTCGGGCCTGGTGCGCGGGACCCAGTGCTTGGCGGGCAGGGTGCGCCGGGTCAGCCGCGGCGCCCAGGCCTCCAGGCCGTCGTAGAGCCGCTGGGACAGGAAGGCGTCGCCGAGCGGGGTGATCAGCTGCACGGGCACGTGTGCGTACGCGTCGGTGCGCGGGCGGCCGAGCCTGGCCCGTACGTTGTCGCGGTACAGCCAGGCCCCGTTCGCCGCGTCCCTGGGCAGCGAGGAGGTGGGGTAGTCGCCTGCGGGCACCTTCTCGAGGCGCTGGAGGATCTTCGGCCAGCGCGTGCCGAGGGGGCCGCGCCAGGCGAGCTCCGGCAGCGCCGGCGTGTGCAGCAGGTACACGTACCAGGACTTCGCTCCCTGGCCCAGCAGTTGGCCCACCCGGCGCGGAGTGGGGCGGGTCGTCCGCTGCTTGATCCAGTGCCCGAAATGGTCGAGCGAGGGCCCGGACATCGACGTGAAGGACGCGATGCGGCCCTTGGTGCGCGCGACGGTGGCGAACTCCCAGGACTGCACCGAACCCCAGTCGTGCCCGACCAGATGCACCGGCCGGTCCGGGCTGACGGCGTCGACGACCGCGAGGAAGTCGTCCGTCAGCTTCTCCAGGGTGAACCCGCCGCGCAGCGGCTTCGGCGCCGTGGACCGGCCGTGGCCGCGGACGTCGTACAGCACGACATGGAAGCGGTCCGCCAGGCGCGCGGCGACCTCGGACCAGACCTCCTTGCTGTCCGGATAGCCGTGCACGAGGACCACCGTGGGCGCTTCCGGGTCGCCCAGCTCGGCGACGCACAGCTCGATTTCGCCGGTCCGTATCCGGCGCTCGCGCGCCCCCTGGAGAGTCGTCATGCCACCGCCCACCCGTCCGCGCCCCTCGCGCTACGCACCCGTAACGTGACATCGGAGAATCTCGCAGTTGTTAGAGATCCCGTCAACAGCATCACTCTGCGCGTGGACAACCCGGGGCACAGGCCCCGGGCGCGGTTCGACCTCAGGGGGATCCCTCCGGGGCCGTACTACTGGAGTCTGATGCCAAGACGGCTCTGGGGTCTGACGACCGGCGTGGTCCGGGTCACTACCGTCGAGGACGTGACTGTGATCGCGACCGAAAGCCTGAGCAAGCGGTTCCCCAGGGTGACCGCCCTTGACCGGCTCTCCCTGGACATCGGACCCGGAGTGACGGGGCTCGTCGGTGCCAACGGGGCCGGCAAATCCACACTGATCAAGATCCTGCTGGGTCTGTCCCCCGCCACCGAGGGCCGCGCCGAGGTGCTCGGGCTGGACGTCGCCACCAAGGGCGGCGCCATCCGCGAGCGCGTCGGGTACATGCCGGAGCACGACTGCCTGCCGCCGGACGTGTCGGCCACGGAGTTCGTGGTCCACATGGCGCGCATGTCCGGCCTGCCCCCGGCCGCCGCCCGTGAGCGCACCGCGGACACCCTGCGCCACGTCGGCCTGTACGAGGAGCGCTACCGGCCCATCGGCGGCTACTCCACCGGCATGAAGCAGCGCGTCAAGCTCGCCCAGGCCCTGGTGCACGACCCGCAGCTGGTCTTCCTGGACGAGCCGACCAACGGTCTCGACCCGGTCGGCCGTGACGAGATGCTCGGCCTCATCCGCCGCGTCCACACCGACTTCGGCATCTCGGTCCTGGTCACCTCGCATCTGCTGGGCGAGCTGGAGCGCACCTGCGACCACGTCGTCGTGGTCGACGGCGGCAAGCTGCTGCGCTCCAGCTCCACCCGCGACTTCACCCAGACCACCACGACCCTCGCGATCGAGGTCACCGACTCCGACGCACACCCCGACGGCACCCAGGCGGTGCGCGACGCGCTCCAGGCGCGCGGGGTGAGCACCCAGGACGACGGCGGCGGCCTGCCGGGCGCCGGGCGCGTCCTGCTGCTGACCGGCCAGGGCGACCAGACGTACGACCTCATCAGGGACGTCGTCGCCGACCTGGGCCTGGGCCTGGTCCGCATGGAGCAGCGCAGGCACCAGATCGCGGAGGTCTTCACGAACGAGGACGAGCAGCGGAAGGAGGCGATCGGCCATGGCGGTTGAGCAGCCCGCGGCCCGTGAGGCCGAGCAGACCCGGATCCACAACATCGGCTACCGCGCGTACGACGGCCCGCGCCTCGGCCGCGCCTACGCCCGGCGCTCCCTCTACTCCCAGTCCCTGCGCGGCGCCTACGGCCTCGGCCGGTCGGTGAAGTCCAAGGTGCTGCCGATGCTGCTGTTCGTGGTCATGTGCGCGCCCGCACTGATCATGGTGGCGGTCGCCGTCGCGACCAAGGCGAAGGACCTGCCTGTCCCCTACACGCGGTACGCGATCATCATGCAGGCCCTCATCGGCCTGTACGTCGCCTCGCAGGCACCCCAGTCCGTCTCCCGCGACCTGCGCTTCAAGACCGTTCCGCTGTACTTCTCGCGGCCGATCGAGACCGCCGACTACGTCCGGGCCAAGTTCGCCGCGCTCGCCTCGGCCATGTTCCTGCTGACGTCCACGCCGCTGCTCGTGCTCTACGTGGGCGCGCTCCTGGCCAAGCTCGACTTCGCGCACCAGACCAAGGGGTTCGCCGAGGGACTGGTCTCCGTGGCCCTGCTGTCCCTGCTGTTCTCGGGCATCGGCCTGGTCATCGCCGCCACCACACCCCGGCGGGGCTTCGGCATCGCCGCCGTGATCGCCGTCCTGGTCATCTCCTACGGTGCCGTCTCCACGATCCAGGCCATCGCCGTCGTGCACTCGGGCAACTCGAACACCGCGTTGTGGATGGGCCTGTTCTCGCCCATCACGCTGATCGACGGCGTCCAGACGGCCTTCCTCGGCGCGGTCTCGTCCTACCCCGGAGGCCACGGCCCCTCGGCCGCTCAGGGAGTCGTCTTCCTCCTCGTCCTCCTGGGGCTCATCGCGGGCAGCTACGGTCTGCTGGTGCGCCGCTACCGAAAGGCCGGACTGTGACCACGCTCTCCATCGACCACGTCTCCCGCTGGTTCGGCAACGTGGTCGCCGTCAACGACGTCACGATGACCATCGGCCCCGGCGTCACCGGCCTGCTCGGCCCGAACGGAGCCGGGAAGTCCACCCTCATCAACATGATGGGCGGCTTCCTCGCCCCCTCCACCGGCACCGTCACCCTCGACGGGGAGGCCGTGTGGCGCAACGAGGAGATCTACCGGCGGATCGGCATCGTCCCCGAGCGGGAGGCGATGTACGACTTCCTCACCGGCCGCGAGTTCGTCGTCGCCAACGCCGAGCTGCACGGGCTCACCGCGAAGGAGGCCGCGCGCGCCCTCGCCACGGTCGAGATGGAGTACGCGCAGGACCGGAAGATCTCCACGTACTCCAAGGGCATGCGCCAGCGCGTGAAGATGGCGTCCGCCCTGGTGCACGACCCGTCCCTGCTGCTGCTCGACGAGCCGTTCAACGGCATGGACCCCCGCCAGCGCATGCAGCTCATGGACCTGCTGAGGCGGATGGGTGCCGAGGGGCGCACGGTGCTCTTCTCGTCCCACATCCTCGAGGAGGTCGAGCAACTCGCCTCGCACATCGAGGTGATCGTCGCCGGACGGCACGCGGCGAGCGGTGACTTCCGCAAGATCCGCCGGCTGATGACCGACCGCCCCCACCGCTATCTCGTGCGCTCCAGCGACGACCGGGCGCTCGCCGCCGCGCTGATCGCCGACCCGTCGACCTCCGGGATCGAGGTCGACCTCGGTGAGGGCGCGCTGCGCGTCCAGGCGGTCGACTTCGGCAGGTTCACGGCGCTGCTGCCCAAGGTCGCGCGCGACCAGGGGATCCGCCTGCTGACGGTGTCACCGTCCGACGAGTCCCTTGAGTCCGTCTTCTCGTATCTCGTCGCGGCGTAGGAGGCCGAAGATGTACGACCCCACAGTCGCCCGGCTCACCTATCGTGGCCTGCTCGGCCGCCGCCGGGCCTTCATCCTCGGCGCGCTGCCCGTGCTGCTGCTCGTGATCTCCTCGGTCGTCCGGGCGCTGACCGGCGCCGACGACCAGGTCGCCCACGACGTCCTCGGCGGATTCGCCCTCGCGACGATGGTGCCGCTCATCGGCGTCATCGCCGGCACCGGTGCGATCGGGCCCGAGATCGACGACGGCTCGGTGGTGTACCTGCTGGCCAAGCCGGTGAAGCGGTCCACGATCATCTTCACCAAGCTGATCGTCGCGATCGCGGTCACGATGGCGTTCTCGGCCCTGCCCACGTTCGTCGCGGGCATGATCCTCAACGGCAACGGGCAGCAGATCGCGGTCGCCTACACCGTCGCCGCGCTGGTCGCCTCCATCGCGTACGCCGCGCTGTTCCTGCTGCTCGGCACGGTGAGCCGGCACGCCGTGGTCTTCGGCCTCGTCTACGCGCTGGTCTGGGAGGCGCTCTTCGGGTCGCTGGTCTCCGGGGCGCGCACGCTCAGTGTCCAGCAGTGGGCTCTCGCGGTGGCCCAGAAGGTGTCCCACAGCGCGCTGGTCACCTCGGACGTGAAGCTGCCCACGGCGACGGTGCTGCTGGTCCTGGTGACCGTGGCCGCCACCTGGTACGCGGGGCGGAGGCTGCGGGCGCTGACGCTGGCGGGCGAGGAGTAGGCCGCGCCACGGCGCGGTGCGGTTCCGGGGGGTGCGGCCGTGGGTGGCCGTACCCCCCTCGCGCGTGCCCGGCCGGGCACGTTGCCGGGTGCGGGTACGTCGTGGCCGCGAGGGGTAGGGGCGCGGGGAACCGCGCACAGGTCCGGTCGGGCCGCGCGGAAAACCGGTGGTCTTCTCGGGGCTCCCACGGCACAGTGGAGTCGTTGCACCGCGCCGGATCCGTCCGGCACCGCACGCTGGGAGAGGAGGTCGGCGATGTCCATGCACGGCAGTACGCCGAGCTCCCGGCAGGGCGGCCCGCGGCGGGCTCCGGAGTAACCACCCCTCCGTCGAGCCCCGTCGCACAGGGCACCGCCCGGGGCGGCCGCTTCGAGCGCGCGACAGTGTCGCGCGGGCCGCCCACCCGGAGGATTGGCCGAGTGGTAAGGCACCGGCTTGCTAAGCCGTGGTCGGGGTCATCCCCCGCGCGCGTTCGATCCGCGCATCCTCCGCGACACCTCAGGCACCACTCACCGCAGCAGGCGTTCCAGCACGACCGCGATGCCGTCCTCCTCGTTGGACAGCGTCACCTCGTCCGCGACCGCCTTGAGTTCGTCATGGGCGTTGGCCATGGCCACGCCGTGCGCGGCCCAGGCGAACATCGGGAGATCGTTCGGCATGTCGCCGAACGCGATGGTGTCCTTCGCCTTCACCCCGAGCCGACGCGCCGCGAGCGACAGGCCCGTCGCCTTGGACAGGCCCAGCGGGAGGAGCTCCACGATCCCCTGGCCCGCCATCGTCACCCCGACCAGGCCACCGGCGGCCTGCCGCGCGGCCTCGGCCAGTTCCTCGTCGCCCAGCGTCGGATGCTGGAGGTACACCTTGTTCAGCGGCGCCGACCACAGGTCCGCCGCGTCCCTGATCGGCTGGTGGGCCACCGGGCCCTCGTGGAACCGGTAGCCCGGACCCACCAGGACCTCGCCGTCCAGCCCGTCCCGGCTCGCGGCCAGCAGCAGCGGGCCCACCTCGGCTTCGATCTTCGCCAGCGCGATCCCCGCGAGCTGCCGGTCCAGCGTCACCGACGTCAGCAGCCGGTGCTCGGCCGCGTCGTACACCTGTGCTCCCTGGCCGCACACCGCGAGGCCCCGGTAGCCGAGGTCGTGGAGGACGGGACGGGTCAGGGAAACGGGGCGGCCGGTGACGACGAGGTGCGCGGCACCCGCCGCGGTGGCGGCGGCGAGCGCCTCCCGGGTGCGCGGGGAGACGGTCTCCCCGGCGCCCAGAAGCGTCCCGTCGAGATCGGTCGCGACCAGCTGGTACGGGAATATGGACGAGGAACCGGTGGTGTCGGACGCGCTCACTTGGCGGTGGGCTCCAGCAGCTCCCGTCCACCCAGGTAGGGGCGCAGCACCTCGGGCACCCGCACGGATCCGTCGGGCAGCTGGTGGTTCTCCAGGATGGCCACGATCGTGCGCGGCACGGCGCACAGCGTGCCGTTCAGCGTCGCCAGCGGCTGCACCTTCTTGCCGTCCCGCATGCGCACCGACAGCCGGCGCGCCTGGAAGCCGTCGCAGTTGGAGGCGGACGTCAGCTCACGGTACTTGCCCTGGGTCGGGATCCAGGCCTCGCAGTCGTACTTCCGCGACGCGGACGAGCCCAGGTCGCCCGAGGCCACGTCGATGACCTGGAAGGGCAGTTCGAGCGAGGTCAGCCACTGCTTCTCCCACTCCAGGAGCCGCTTGTGCTCGTTCTCGGCGTCCTCGGGGGCGACGTACGAGAACATCTCGACCTTGTCGAACTGGTGCACGCGGAAGATGCCCCGGGTGTCCTTGCCGTAGGTGCCGGCCTCGCGGCGGAAGCACGGCGAGAAGCCGGCGTAGCGCAGCGGCAGGCTGTCCGCCTCCAGGATCTCGTCCATGTGGTACGCGGCGAGCGGCACCTCGGACGTGCCCACCAGGTAGTAGTCGTCCTTCTCCAGGTGGTAGACGTTCTCGGCGGCCTGGCCGAGGAACCCGGTGCCCTCCATGGCGCGCGGGCGGACCAGGGCGGGCGTCAGCATCGGGGTGAACCCGGCCTCGACGGCCTGGGCGATCGCGGCGTTGACGAGCGCCAGCTCCAGCAGCGCGCCGACGCCCGTCAGGTAGTAGAAGCGCGAGCCCGAGACCTTGGCGCCGCGTTCGACGTCGATCGCGCCGAGCGCCTCGCCGAGTTCGAGGTGGTCCTTGGGCTCGAAGCCCTCGGCGCCGAAGTCGCGGACGGTTCCGTGCGTCTCCAGGACGACGAAGTCCTCCTCGCCGCCGACCGGTACCTCCGGGTGCACCAGGTTGCCCAGCTGGAGCAGCAGGCGCTTGGTCTCCTCGTCGGCCTCGTGCTGTTCGGCGTCGGCGGCCTTCACGTCGGCGGCGAGCCGGCCCGCCCTCTCCAGGAGGGCGGCCTTCTCGTCGCCGGAGGCCTTGGGGATCTGCTTGCCGAGTGTCTTCTGCTCCGAGCGCAGCTCGTCGAAGCGGACGCCGGACGACCTGCGCCGTTCGTCGGCGGAGAGAAGGGCGTCGACGAGGGCGACGTCCTCTCCACGGGCGCGCTGGGAGGCGCGGACACGGTCAGGGTCCTCACGGAGCAGGCGAAGGTCGATCACCCCTCAAGGCTACCGGTGTGAAGTTCCCGCTCACGACTCCGTATTCGGATCCGTGACCCGAGTTCCGTTATGGGTTAATTGCGGTACGTGTCAAGAAAAGCGGCGCGGGCCCTCGAAGGGGGCATGGCCGCGTTGGGATCTTGACCCGACTTCCCTGCGAAGAGCGGGATTTGGGTCAGGCTTGTCCACAGGTATCCACAGCCCCGGAGGTTATCCACAGGCTGTGCGAAAGATCTGTGGATTCCGGAGGTGATCATTCCGAGAGTCGCCCCCGACGGCGAGAATTCCTGGTACAAACCGCGATCGGTAGCACTTTCGGGTGTAAAAGGGTCGCCCCGAAGTGTTGATCGAAAGAAACGGGTGGACAACTCTCGCGGACATCGCGGTGGTCGGCCGAAGGCTCGTGGAACCCTGTGTCGACACGATCGCGCTGCGTTGTCGACTTGTCCCCAGATCGAGAAGCTCACCTGTGGATAACTTCTGTGGACAGCGAAAATGTGCAGGTAGGACAGGACGCTGTCGTATCTGAGTCTAGAACGATCTAGAACCGGTCAGGAACCGGTGGGGAATCGGTCGCCCCGCCGACGCCCGCCAGCGGCCGCCGACGCCCGCGCGAGGGAGCCTAGAACCTGCCGTCCTGGCAGCGCGCCACCCAGTCGGCGGCGGACATGAAGTCGGCGTCCGAGGTGCCCGGCCGCGGAACCTGCGCGGCGTCGGGCCTGAGGTCCGCGCGCGGGTACGAACCGAGGTACCGCACCTGAAGGCACAGCCGCTTGAGACCCATCAGCGCCTCGGCCACCCGACGATCGGAGATGTGACCCTCGGCGTCGATGCAGAAGCAGTAGTTGCCGATGCCCGCCCCGGTCGGACGGGACTGCAGCAGCATCAGGTTGACCCCCCGCACGGCGAACTCGCCCAGCAGGTCGCGCAGTCCACCCGGATGGTCGGCACGCTGCCACAGCACGATGGACGTCTTGTCCGCGCCCGTCGGAGCCGCGGGCCGGGCCGGCCTGCCCACCAGCACGAACCGGGTCTGCGCGTTCTCCGCGTCGTGAATACCGGTCTCCAGGGGTGTCAGACCGTACCGCGCGGCCGCGAACTCCCCCGCGAACGCCGCGTCGTAGCGGCCCTCCTGGACCAGGCGGGCGCCGTCCGCGTTCGACGCGGCCGACTCCCACAGGGCGTCCGGGAGATGGGCCTTCAGCCAGTTGCGCACCTGCGGCTGGGCGGCCGGGTGCGCGGTGACCGTCTTGATCTCCGAGAGCCGGGTGCCGGGTCGGACCAGCAGCGCGAAGGTGATCGAGAGAAGCACCTCGCGGTAGATCATCAGCGGCTCGCCCGCCACCAGTTCGTCCAGCGTGGTGGTGATGCCGCCCTCCACCGAGTTCTCGATGGGCACGAAGGCGGCCTCGACCTCACCGGCCCGGACCGCGTCGAGCGCCGCCGGGACCGACACCATCGGGACGAGCTCCCGGGTCGCGGCCTCGGGCAGCGTACGCAGGGCGACCTCGGTGAAGGTGCCTTCGGGACCGAGATACGCATAGCTGGCTGGCATGACCTCACCCTAGTGGTGCCCGGCCGGGGGCGTCGGCTTCCCCGGGGAAGGGCACCCCCGCGGGGGATCTCAGCCCTCCAGCAGCCGCTGCCCCACGTACTCCCCCCGCGCCGCACCGCCCGGCACCGCGAACAGGCCGCTCGCCTCATGGCGGATGAACGCCGACAGCGCGTCCCCCCGGTCCAGCTTGCGCTGCACCGGGACGAAGCCGCGCAGCGGGTCCGCCTGCCAGCAGACGAACAGCAGACCCGCGTCCACCGTCCCGTCGGGATCGAAGCCGTCGTGGAAGGAGAAGGGACGGCGGAGCATCGCGGCCCCGCCGTTCTGATCGGGGCGGGTGATGCGCGCGTGCGCGTTCAGGGGGACGACCAGGCCCCCGTCGGGGCCGGCCTTCTCCAGATCCATCGCCGTCGTCTCGGTGCCGCCGCTGAGCGGCGCCCCGGTGGCCTTCCGGCGCCCGATGACCTGCTCCTGGCCGCTGAGGGAGAGCTTCTCCCAGTCGTCCAGCAGCATGCGGATCCGGCGTACGACGGCATAGGAGCCGTTCGCCATCCAGCTCTCCGGATCGCCGGAGGCCGGTGTCCCGGGCACGAAGACGCGCTGGTCGAAGTCGGGATCGGCAGGCCGCGGGTTGCGGGTGCCGTCGAGCTGGCCCATCAGATTGCGGGCCGTCATGGGACGCGCGGTCGCCCCCGGGGACCGGTTGAAGCCGTTCATCTGCCAGCGGAGCCGGGCCGCGCTCCCGGCGTCCTTCTGGATCGCGCGCAGCGCGTGGAAGGCGACGAGAGCGTCGTCGGCACCGATCTGCACCCACAGGTCGCCGTCGCTGCGCGAGGCGTCGAGATGGTCGGAGGAGAAGGCGGGCAGGGGGTCCAGCGCGGCGGGGCGCCGCTTCTGAAGGCCCGTCCGGGAGAAGAAGCTGTGTCCGAAGCCGAAGGTGAGGGTCAGGGACGAGGGGCCGGCGTCACGGGCGACGTCGGTGTCGTCGTGCGGGGTGCTCTCCCCTGCCATCAGCCGCTCGGCGGTGGCCGACCAGCGGCGCAGGAGCGCGGCGGCCTCCTTGCGGCCCGCGCCCGCGGCGAGGTCGAAGGCGACGAGGTGACCGTGCGACGGGAGGGCGTCGGTGATGCCCGGCTGATGTTTCCCGTGAAACATCACCTGGTTCGCGCCGAGCGACGTCAGGGGCGTCGCCTTCTCGTCGGGCGCCGCCGCGTACCCGGCGGCCCCGCCCGCCGCGCCCAGCGCGAGCCCGGTGGCGCCCGCCGTGGCGAGGAGGCGCCGCCGTGAGACCGGACCGGCGGCGGGAGTGCCGCCGTCGGAGGTGGCGCCCGCGGTCGCGCCCTCGGCGGTCGCCCCGTGCGCACCCTCCGGCGTGTGCGGGGCCGTGCCGGTCGGCGTGCCCCCGGACCCGGACTCGGACCCGGTGCCGTCGCCGTACGGTCCCCGGCGGGCGCCGCCCTTCGCGGCGGCGCGGCCCTTGTTCGACGTGCTGTGAGCCATGGTGTGGGTCAGCCGATCTTCGCGTTCTTGGTCACGGTGGTCTCGTCGATGTCGGACGTCCGCACGGTCACCGCGACCTCCCAGTCGCCCCCCATGGGGATCTGCACACCGGCCGCCGACCAGTGTCCGGTGGCGATGCGGTCAGGGACGACCGACAGCGGGCCGATGGACTTCGCCTTCAGGGTGAGGGCGAGCTTCACCTCGGGGACGTCGAAGGCCGCGCCGTTCGGCCGCCCCACGTAGACGTGCAGCTCGTTGCCGCCCACGCGGGACGGGTCGAGCGTGACCTGGACGGTTCCCCTGCCGTCCTGGCCTCCTGTGTCGAAGGGCAGCTTCAGCGACAGCGGCTCGGACCGCTGGGACGTGGACGAGCCCAGGGCCTTGACGGCCTCCTCCGTCCGCCCGGGTTCGGTGGCCGTCAGGGCGGTGGTGACGGCGAGCACCACGATCGCCACGGCCGCCTCGGCGAGCACGGAGCGGCGCAGGCCCGACCGCAGGGGATCGGAGTCCCGCAGCCGCTTGGCCCGCGCGGTGACCATCGCCTCCCGCTGGCGGGCGAGCTGGGCGGCCCGCGCGGAGTCGCCGGACGCCGTGGCGGCCGTGGCGGCGGCGCCGGTCGCGGCCGGGGTCTCGCCGTCCTGGGACGACGCGTGCGCGGCGACCGTCGCCGGCTCCCTCGCGTCCGCTTCCCCCGCACCGTCCGCTTCCTGCGCACCGTCCGCGGCCACCGCACCGGCCCGCGCGTCCGTCAGCCGTGTCGTCCAGCGGCGGGAGAACCAGGCGAGGCCGACGAGCACGGCGACCAGGGCGACCTTGACGAGCAGCAGCTGCCCGTATGCCGTCCCGGTCAGTGCCGACCAGGAGCCGAGCTGCCGCCAGGACTGGTAGACGCCGGTCGCGGCCAGCGTGAGGACGCTCGCGAACGCGAGGCGGGAGAAGCGGTGTACGGCCGCCGCCTCGATCGACGGCGCCCGGTACAGCGCGACCAGCAGGGTCGTCAGTCCACCCAGCCAGAGCGCGACGGCCAGCAGGTGCAGGACGTCGACCGGCATCGCGAGGCCGGTCTGGATCCCGGTGGACGCGTGCTCGGCCATCGCCCAGGTCGCCGCGAGCCCCGCCGCGATGACGGTTCCGCCGATGGCGAGCCCGAAGGTGAGGTCCTTCCGCTCGGCGTCGAGAGCGTCACGTTCGTCGAGGCCGTCACGCTCGTCGAGATCGCCGCGGCTGTCGGGATCGCGGTCCTCCGTCTCCCCGGCCCCGGCCCCGGTCCCGTGCTCCGGGGCGGCCTCGGCGCCTTCGATGCCCTCGGACCCGTCGGCCGCGCGCTTCGCGTACGCACCGAACATCACCGCGATGAACAGCGCCCCCGCCGCGAGGAGCAGCAGCCGGGAGACCAGCGCCGCCCCCGTCTTGGTCTGGAGGACCTGTGCGAGCAGGGAGAGGTCGACGATGTCGCCGACCTTCCCCGACCCGGTGTACGCGCCGCGCAGCAGCAGCAGGGCGAGCGTGGCGGCGGTGAGCGCCAGCCATCCCGAGACCACCAGCCGCTGCACCGCCCGCACCCCGGCGCCCCGCTGCCAGCAGGCCAGCACGAAGGCCGCGCCGCCGGTCAGCACGATGAACCCCGCGTACGACACATACCGCGCGAAGGAGTAGAGCCCGCCGACGACCCCGCCGCCCACGGTCTGGCCCGAGGTGCTGACCGAGGTCGCGGACGGGGCGCCGACGGAGAACGTGTAGGCGCCCGCGACGGGGTGGCTGTCCGCGGAGACCACCTGGTAGGTGACGGTGTAGGTGCCCCGGGGCAGCCCCGCGCGGACCTTCACGCCGTACATCGTCCCGGTCAGATTGGACGCCGCGCCGGTGTCGACGCGCTGCCCCTTCGGATCGAGGACGCGCAGCGAGCCGTCGGAGAGCGCCACCTTCTCGGAGAAGGTGAGGGTGATCTGGGTGGGCGCCGTGCGGACCACCGATCCCTGCGCGGGGTCGCTGCCGAGCAGCGCGGCGTGCGCGGAGGCGGGTGCGGCCCCGCCGAGCAGCGCGCCCGCGGCACCGAGGGCGCCGAGCACGAGCGCGAGCAGGGCGCGTGCCGCCCGGGTCCGGAGCGTACGCGGGCGGGCCGCCCGGGCGGTGCCCGGGACGTACCCGTCGGGAGCGATGGCCTGCGTCACGGTGATCCCTTTCTCAGTGCCCGGTCTGAGGGTTGTACGTCGGCGACTTCACCGGCATCTCGACCGTGACGGTTCCGGACTTGGCAAAGTGCAGCCGCACGGTCACCTTTTCGCCCTGTTTCGGCTTGCGGGTGAGCTTCTCGAACATGAGGTGGTTGCCGCCGCTGGCGAAGTCGAGTTCGCCGTCGGCGGGCACGGCGAACGACTTCTCCTCCTCCATCGCGCCGTTCCTCGTGGAGTGCATCGTGATGTCGCCGGCGACGGAACTGGTGACGGAGGTGAGGGTGTCGGCGCCGCCGGAGTTGGTGACGTTGAAGAACCCGGCCGCCATGTCGCTCGTGACGGGGGCGGGCATGTAGGAGCTGGTGACCTTCAGCCGCGGCTCGGCCGAGGAGGAGCCGCCCGGCCCGCCGCAGGCCGTGAGCGCCAGGGCGGCGACCATCACCGTGGTGAGACGGCGGTTCACGGGTTCTCCCCCTTGATGATCTTGGGGAGGTCCTTGGTGTAGTCGTCCACGGTGGTGTTCTGGTTGTAGACCACGTAGCCCGCGTCGGTCTTCGGGGAGAAGGCGATGACCTGGCTGCCGTGCGTGGAGACGATCTTGCCGTCCTTGCCCTTCCTCGGCGGGTCGATGCTGATGCCGAGGCTGCGGGCGCCCGCCTGGATCGTGGCGAAGTCACCGCTCAGACCGACGACGTCGGGGTCGATGCCCTTGAGCCAGGCGCCCAGTGCCGAGGGCGTGTCCCGTTCGGGGTCGGTGGTGACGAACACGATGCGCAGCGAGTCCTTCTGCGCCTGGGTCAGCCGCGTGCTCCGGTCCACCTCCTTCCTGGCGACGGCGAGGTTGTTCATCGTCAGGGGGCATTCGTCGGGGCAGTGGGTGTAGCCGAAGTAGATGAGCGTCGGCCTGCCCTTGGTCTCGGTACGGAGGTCGTACTTCTTGCCGTGGGTGTCGGTGAGCACGAGGTCCGGCTTGGTGAAGGGCTGGTCGAGCACGGACCTCGCCTGGTCCGAGCCGTCCTCGGCGGAGATCGACACCACCGGTTTGTCGCCGCCGTCGCTCGACCCGCAGGCGGAGAGGGTCAGCGCGGCGGAGGCCAGGAGCGCCGCCGCGGCGAGCGTCTTCTTCTTACGCATGGAGAGATGTCCCAGATGTGAGTGCTTCGGTGTGCGCGGGGGCCGCGTGCCGACGCTACGGCGCCGGCGGACGGCCCCCGCGCGGGACCGGGGGTGGGGCCGTCAGACCTCGGTGGTGCGCCGGCGCCCGGCGAGCACGCCGTACGCCACGCCCGCGGCGCCCACGACGATGCCCACGACGCCGAGCACGCGGGCCGTGGGGTCGCTGTCGTCGCCGGACGCCTGGGCCGCGGTGTCCTTGTGTGCCGAGGCGGCCGGGGCGCCCTGGGCCGGGGCGCCCCCGTGGCCGTCGTCCGAGGCGGCGGTCAGCTGGAGCACCGGGGCCGGGTTCTCCGGCTCCTCCTGGCCGTCCTTCTGCGCCTCGATCCAGCGGACGACCTCGCCGTTGGAGTACGTCTGCAGGGCCTTGAAGACGAGCTGGTCGGTGTCCTCGGGCAGCGTGCCGATCGACAGCGGGAACTTCTGGAAGTAGCCGGCCTCGACACCCTTGCCGGTGGCGGTCCAGGTGACCTTGGTGACGGCCTCGTCGATCTGCTTGCCGTGCATCGTGATCGGTTTGGCGAGCTTGGACTTGGTCACGTCGACCTTCCAGCCGGGAACCGGCTGGGGCATCACCGAGGCGAGCGGGTGGTCGGCCGGGAGGTTGACCTCCAGCTTGGTGGTCGAGGCGTCGTCGCGCTCGTTGGGGACCTTGAAGTCGACGACCGCGTACGAGCCCTTGGCCGCGCCGTTCTCCGGCTGGACCGTGACATGCGCGAAGGCGGGCACGGACAGGGCGAGGACGGCGGACGCGGCGGCGGTGCCGACGACGGCGACACGGGACGCCTTCAGGGAACCCTTGATGGCCTTCATGACAGAGAGCACTCCACTCCGAGTGAGAGTCCGTTGAGGAAGAGGTGCGCGTGCACGGCGGTGGCCCCGGGTGGGGCGAGGACGGGCACGCGCGTGCCGCACGACGGCGGCAGCTCCTCCAGGAGGTCCCCAGGACGGATGAGTCGGAGGGGGCGGAGTCGCGCGTCGTGTCAGGCAGCGAGGATGCGGAGCGTGGAGAACGGTGGCCCGCGCCGGGTCACCGAGTGCCGCAGAGGCGCCGTGTGGGGGCCGGGCGGTCCGAGGAAGGCGGGGTGCGGCGGCCGCGGCCCGGTCCCCGGTGCCCCGGGAAGTCCGGCCAGCAGGGCGCGTATGAGCGCGAACGCGGAGCGCAGGGATCGTACGAACGCCCCCTCCGCGATTCCGTGCGCCGACAGCCGCATGATCCGCAGCAGCGCCATGTCCCCGTGGCGCAGCACCCATCCCGCGGCGACGGCCGCGAGGACGTGGCCGAGCAGCATCGGCACCGAGGGCAGCATCGACCACCATGCGCCGGAGGCCGCCGACAGGGCGTCCGCCGGATGGTGCAGGGCCACCGTGCCCGCTCCCGCGCCCGGGCCCGTCCCGAGCCGTGCGTCGGAGAGGATCCTCTGCGCCTGTGCGGGGGAGAGCGTCGCCGCGCCGGCGCCGCACAGGACGTGGGCGGCCCGCGCCACGAGGGCGGCGTCGGACCCGGACGTCGGGTCCGGCGTCATCCGCATGCCGCCCGCCATGGACATGGTGCCGCCCTGACCGAGCCCGAACAGCGTGTGCAGCACGGTCTGCCCCACCGCCAGGCAGGCGGCGATGCCCGGCAGCGAGCGCTCCCGCCCCGCGAGGGGAACCGTGACGGCGCACACGCACAGGAACCCGGCGCCCAGCGTCCACAGCGGGATCGCGGCGCAGGAGGCGACCTCGTGTCCCGCGGCGGCCAGCACGACGCAGACCGCGGCGAACACCGCGGCCCGCAGGATCCGGAGTCCGTGTCCGGCGCGCGCCGTGCGCGGGTGGGGGGCACTCATGGCGGGCTCATCATCCCACTGGCGTCAACGGCTCCCCGCGGCAGGTCCGGTATGCGGCATCCGCTCCCCGGCGCATACACCGCCCCGGCTCCCCGGCGCATCCCCCGAGTGGGCGGGATCCCGTGCGGGGGGTGATTGCACCTGTGCGGCGGTGGCAATACGTAACGGTATGTCGAGCCGCGGCCAGGAGGCTGGAGCATGAGCATCTGGTGGTCACTCCATCTGCGCCGAGAAGCCGCGAGCGTGCCCCTCGCCCGGCGGCTGCTCCTGGGCACGATGGAGACCGCGGGCGTCGACCCGGACATCTCCTACGATCTCTCCGTCGCTCTCAGTGAGGCCTGCGCCAACGCGGTCGAGCACGGCGGCGGCGCGATGCACGGCGGCGCCACGGAGGCGTACCGGGTGACGGCCTACCTCGACGGCGAGAAGTGCCGGATCGAGGTGGCCGACTCGGGTCCCGGGTTCCCCCGGGCGGGCTCCCGTCCGCCGATCCGCCCGGCGTGCACCGACGCCGAGGGCGGCCGGGGCCTGTGCCTCATCCAGGAACTCGCCGACCACGTCCACATCGACAGCGCGCCGGACCGGTGCGGGGCGGTCGTGAGCTTCGACAAGGTCCTCAAGTGGCGGCAGGACGCGCCGCTGATGGCGGTGTGAGCCCCGGCCCGGCGGTCACCGTCCGTCGAGCTCGCCCACGGCCGCGCGAAGATGGCCGTCGGCGTCCTCGCGCGGGCCCGCGCACCACCAGGACAGCCGGCCGGCGACCTCCCGCGGGTGCAGGCCGAGGCCGTGCGCGGTGCACAGCGGCCACGCCTGCCAGAGCCGCTCGCTGACGGTCTCCTGGGCGGCGTCGGCGACGGCGTCCACGGCCCGGGCGCGGTCCGCCGCGGAGTCCGGGGGCAGGGCGTTGCCGTGCCAGGTGCCGTCGGACATCGCGACGTGCACGTACTCCGCGCCGTCCTCGTCCCCGCCGAACGACGGGAGGGCCACGAGCCGGAGGGGCTCCTGCCCCGGCAGGGTCGCCAGCAGATCGCCGTTGAGCAGCGCGAGCGCCGCGTCCCACAGCGGGAATTCACCGGGCGCGACCACACGGGGCCCGACACGGTCGAAGGAGCCGTACATGCCGGTCATCCTGGCACGCTGCCCGCGGCCCGGGTCCCCTGTTTCCGGACCGCGCGGACGTGCGGGTGTGCGGCGTGCGGACGCGCGGACGGCCGGGCACCCGAGAAGGTGCCCGGCCGTCCGCCCACGCCTCAGCCCTGCTTCAGGGCCGCCATCCACGCCTCGACCTCGTCGGAGCGCCGGGGAAGGCCCGCCGACAGGTTCCGGTTGCCCTCGTCCGTGACCAGGATGTCGTCCTCGATGCGGACGCCGATGCCGCGGTACTCCTGCGGGACGGTCAGGTCGTCCGTCTGGAAGTAGAGACCCGGCTCGACGGTCAGCACCATGCCCGGCTCCAAGGTGCCGTCCACATAGGCCTCGACGCGCGCCGCGGCGCAGTCGTGGACGTCCATGCCGAGCATGTGGCCCGTGCCGTGCAGCGTCCAGCGGCGCTGCAGACCCAGCTCCAGGACGCGCTCCACCGGGCCCTCCACCAGGCCCCACTCGACCAGCCTCTCGGCCAGGACGCGCTGGGAGGCGTCGTGGAAGTCACGGAACTTGGCGCCCGGCCGCACCGCCGCGATACCGGCCTCCTGGGCCTCGTACACGGCGTCGTAGATCTTCTTCTGGATCTCGCTGTAGGTGCCGTTCACGGGCAGCGTGCGCGTGACGTCCGCGGTGTAGTACGTGTGCGTCTCCACGCCCGCGTCCAGCAGCAGGAGGTCGCCGGAGCGGACCGGGCCGTCGTTGCGCACCCAGTGCAGCGTGCAGGCGTGCGGGCCCGCCGCGCAGATGGAGCCGTAGCCGATGTCGTTGCCCTCGACGCGTGCGCGCAGGAAGAACGTTCCCTCGATGTAGCGCTCGGAGGTGGCCTCCGCCTTGTCGAGGACCTTCACCACGTCCTCGAAGCCGCGCACGGTCGAGTCGACGGCCTTCTGCAGCTCACCCACCTCGAAGGCGTCCTTGACCAGACGGGCCTCGGAGAGGAAGACGCGCAGCTCCTCGTCGCGCTCGGCGGTGACCTTGTCGTGCAGGGCCGCCTCGACGGCCGCGTCGTGGCCGCGCACGATCCGGACCGGGCCGGTGGCCTCCCTCAGCAGCTCGGGCAGTTCACGCACGTCCGAGGCGGGGATGCCGTACAGCTGCTCGGCCTCGGCCAGCGAGTGGCGGCGGCCGACCCACAGCTCGCCCTGGCCAGAGAGCCAGAACTCGCCGTTCTCGCGGTTGGAGCGGGGCAACAGGTAGAGCGTCGCCTCGTGCCCCTCGCCGGTCGGCTCCAGGACGAGGACGCCGTCCTCGGTGTGGTTTCCGGTGAGGTACGCGTACTCGGTGGCGGCGCGGAAGGCGTACTCGGTGTCGTTCGAGCGGGTCTTCAGCCGGCCCGCGGGGATCACCAGGCGCTCGCCCGGGAAGCGGGCGCCGAGCGCGGCACGGCGGGCGGCGGTCTCGGCGGCCTGGGCGATCGGCCGCAGGCCGTGCAGCTCGGTGTCCGCCCAGCCCGACTTCATGTTCTCGGACAGCTCGTCGGACACGCCTGGGTACAGGCCGTTCTTGCGCTGCTTGATGGGCTCTTCGGTCTGCTCCGGGTCCGCTGCGTCGGCAGCGGATTCCGACTCGGCCGGCGTGAGCTCGTCCGCCACGGTCATCCTCCTTCACTACGGCACTGGCACTACGGCACTGGGCCTCGTCCATCGTACGGTCGCACCGCGCACAGCGAAGGGGTCCGGCGGGAGGAGAGCCCCTTACATAGGGGGCGGCGGGGCGGCCGGGGGCCGGGGTTCCAGGGGGACTCGGGGCGCCGGCCGCGCGGGGTCAGTCGAAGCGGGCTGCGAGCAGGATCACGTCCTCCGTGCTGTCGACCTCGTCGAGGCCGTCCGGGAGCACCGTCCGCAGGACGTGGTCGGCGACCGCGCCCGGGTCGCCCCGCAGCGGTCTGGGCACGCTCGCCGCCGCCGCGTGCAACCGGGCGAAGGCGCGGTCCATCGGGTCCCCGGTGCGCTGCAGCAGGCCGTCCGTGTAGAACAGCACGGTCTCGCCGGCCTCCGCGGTCACCTCCACGCTCGGCGCCTCCCAGCAGGCCAGCATCCCCAGCGGCGCCGACAGGGACGTCTCCACGAACTCCGTGCGCCGGGGGCCGATCACCAGCGGCGGGCTGTGCCCCGCCCCGGCGAGCGTCAGCTTGCGCAGCGCGGGCTCGCAGTACGCGAACAGGGCGGTGGCCGACCGCGCCGACTCGGTCAGCCGCAGCAGCAGCTCCAGATCCGACAGGACGGCCACCGGGTCCTCGCCCTCCATCACGGCGTACGCGCGCAGGGAGGCCCGCAACCGACCCGTCGCGGCGAGGGCGCCGGGCCCCGAACCGGTGACGGACCCGACCGCGAGACCGAGCGCCGCGTCGGGCAGCGGCAGCGCGTCGTACCAGTCGCCGCCGCCGTGCGGGCCACTGCGCCGCCGCGCGGCGAGCTGCACGCCGGGCACCCGGGGGAGCCGGGAGGGCAGCAGTTCCTCGGTGATGGTGGTCAGGCACGCGCGTGCGCGTTCGACCTCGACCATCCGTGCCACGTGCTGCGCCGCGTAGCGGGTGTAGATGCCGGCGAGATGGCGCTGGCGCTCCAGCGGCTCGGCCGGCTCGTCGTAGAGCCAGACCGCGGCGCCGAGCGCGCCGTCCCGGTCGGTGCACAGGGGCAGGGCGTAACTGGCGGCGTAGCCGAGCCGGGCGGCCACCTCGCGATGGCGCGGGTCAAGACCGTCCTCCGAGAACAGGTCGGGCTGGGCGATCTCCCGCTCCCCGCCCGGTGGCCCGTCCAGGAGCCTGCCGTACGCCATGCAGTCGCGCGGCACGGTCTCGATGTGGCCGAGGTCGGAGCGGGCGAGGCCCAGCCCGGTCATGGAGTCGGGGCCCAGTCCGTCGCACGGCTCCACCACGACGAGGCCGCGCCGGGCGCCCACCAGGGCGGCTCCGGCGTGCAGGAGCTCCTGGAGTGCTTCGGTGAGGGATGCCGTGCGGGCCAGACGCTCGGTCAGTTCCTGGAGGGTCGTGAGGTCCGAGACCCAGCCGGCGAGCCGGTCCTGGAGGAGCGCTCCGGGGTCGGCGGGGACGGGCGGTGCGGCCTGAGGGACACCAGGGGCGGCGGGTGCCGGCGCGACAGTGTGTGCGGGCGAGGGAACCGTCGCATCGATTCCGGCCACTTTCGAAGGGTGAGGGGCGTTCATGGCGTGCGGCTTTCGGACCGGTGCGTATTGCTCGATAGCATCGCAAACCCCCATGTCAATCTGCGCCGCTAGCAGTGGCTCCACATGTACACGCACTCGTGAGGGGATGTCCAGCATTGTCCTGCGGGGATTCCTGGTGTCCAGGAGGCTCCGGTTACGGTCTTGCGGACAGGCGTACGGAGGAGCAAAGTTGGCTCAAAACAGCCTCGGGGATCCTCGTACTGCGGTCGACTGGCCTCGTTCGACGGAGCGTCACAGCGGTTGTGTTGGGTACGTACTCGGTAAGGGCCGGGGGTGGCCGGGGGTCACCCGGAACCCGGCGCCGGACCCGGACGTCCTAACCATCGACGATCGAGCCCCTTCTCCTTCGGTGGAGACGGCCGGTATGTGCGGGACGGCACATCGCCAGGTGCCGCCACCCCACGCCATGCCCATGCTCACGGTGGGCGCAGTATGGACGCGGACGCAGCCGATGCTCGGCTTCCATGGGGTTCCCCTTGTTCCGGACAAGGGCGTGATGCGCCAACAGGTACGCAGAGTGAAGTGATCGACACATGATGTGATCCTCGGTGTTGCCATGCGTGCAACGGAAAGGAACGAGCGCTCATGCGCGAGATCCCCGGAAAGCGACGCAGGCTCCTGTCCAGGCGGAACGGCGGGGGGTCTGAGAAGGTCGACGCGGCCCTGACCTACGCGACTCGATGGCGGTGGCCGATTCTCCCGGGTGTGGCGGCCGACGCACAGGCGCCCGCCCGCTGCGCGTGCCCCGACCCGGAGTGCACGGTTCCCGGTGCGCACCCCTTCGACCCCGGGCTGCTCGCGGCCACCACCGATGAGCGCATGGTGCGCTGGTGGTGGACCAACCGGCCTTCCGCGCCGATCGTGCTGGCCACCGGGGGGCACGCGCCCTGCGCGGTCAGCCTGCCCGCACGCGCGGCCTCGCGCGCGCTCGAGGTGGTGGAGGGCAAGGGCCTGCGTCTCGGCCCGGTCGTGGCGTCGCCCCACCGCTGGGCGATCCTCGTGGCCCCCTACTCCCTGGAGCGGCTCGGCGAGTTGCTCTACGCCAAGGACTTCGTCCCCGGCGCCCTGCGGTTCCACGGCGAGGGCGGCTATCTGGCGCTGCCGCCGTCCGCGACGGGCCACGGGGAGATCCACTGGGAGCGCGCGCCGCTGCCCGGATCCGCCTCGCCCTGGGTTCCCGACGTGGAGGCGGTCGTGGACGTCGCCGTGGACGTCCTCACTCGTACGGGTGTGAGCGCCCCCGAGTTGTAGGGGGCGACCGGCTCGCGGGGCGGACGCTCCGTGATGGCCCGATATCGTCGATGACATGCTGATTCGTCCTGGGGGACGGCCGACGGGGCGCGGGATTCGGGGGCATGGGGAGGCGGCCGAGGGCGTCGCACCCGCCGACGGCGCGGGAGTTGCCGGAACCGGCGGGGCCGCCGCGTCCGCCATCGCCCCTGTCTCTGGGCCCGTCACCGCGTCCGCCACCGCCTCCGGATCCGCTCAACACGGGCGATCCGCCGGGGTGATGGGGGCCCTCGGTGCTTTCGCCGGCGGAAGTCCGCCGCCCGCCCGCAACGGCCTGTGGCTCGCCCTGGCGGGTGTGGTGCTGGTCGTCGCCGCGTTGCCGTTCGCCGTCGCGTCCGCCGGCGCCGTCGGCGGTGTGGGCGGCGGCACCGAGCGGGTCGCGATCCGCGTGCCGGAGACCGAGGACGCCGAGGGTGCTGAGGGCGCCGCCGACGCCGGGCCCCGAGGGCGCTCCGCCCGCTCCCCGCTGTCGGGCCTCGGCCTGGCGGTGGCCGTCGGCTGCGGCCCCCAACTCTCCTCCGCCGACGGCATCGAGGCGCAGACCTGCGTCATGTGGCAGGGGCGGCAGACCTGGGCGCGCACCTACTACCGCAATGCGACCGGCGAGGAACTGCGTTCCGTGCTGAGCTTCATGGGGCCCGGCGGGCGCAGCGTCGAGACGCACTGCGTGGTGGCGGCCGCGGACGAGCCGGAGACCTGTGAGACACCCCGGGAGCGGCTGCGCGGCGCGCCGGGGTCGTACACGGCGGTGGCGGAGTTCGCCGGTGCGGACGAGGACGGGCCGCTGCTGCTGCGCTGCGGAAGCGAGGGCGCCGGTATGCCGATGCGGTAGCGCGCCGACAACTCGGCGGACTTCCCGGGTAGTTGCCGACAGTCTCCGGCGGGCGGCGGGAGCGGCGGGCATGCAAAGACCCGGTTGCTGGCGACGGGGGATGCACCAGCAACCGGGCTAATGGAACGGTAACAAGAGATCGGCGGTTCGCAAATTCGATCCGGCCTATTCGGACACGGAACTGCCCGTCACCGCACGGACTTGTGACGGGAGTCACCCGTGAGGGGGCCCCTTGGGCAGGCTGACCGGTCGTTCAGCAGGGTTCCCCGGTCAGCTGAGCGTCACCTGGCGGTTGGTGAGCCCGCCGCGGGCCCGGCGCTCGTCCGCGGTCAACGGGGTGTCCGATGCGAGGGCGCTCGCCAGACGCTCGGCGAACTCGGCCGCCGGCTTCTCCACGTCGTCCGCGCTCATACCCGTCGGCAGGTCCCACACCGGGACCGTGAGCCCGTGCGCGCGGAAGGAGCCGACCAGGCGCGTGCCCTCGCCGAGGCCGGACCGACCGGCTGCGTGCAGCCGCGCGAGGGCGTCCAGAAGCTCCTCCTCCGCATGCGGCATGACCCACCGCAGGTGGTTCTTCTCCGGCGTCTCGCACCAGTACGCGGCGTCCACACCGGCCAGCTTCACGGTGGGGATCGCCGCCGCGTTGGCCCGCTCCAGGGAGGCGGCCACCTCCGGCGTCGCGTTCTCCGCGTCCGGCACCCAGTACTCGAAACCGCTGTGCACGACCGGCTCGAAGGCGGCCTGCGGGTCCAGCAGGTCCTGCAGCCGCGGGCCGTCGGCGGGCGCGCGGCGGCCCTTGACGGGGGTGCCGGGCTCGGCGGTCAGCGCGCGCTCCAGGGTGTCGGCGAGGTCCCGGCTGATGTCGCCCGACGCCGTGTCGTTCTGCAGGCCGAGCAGGATCGAGCCGTCGTCGCGGCGCAGCGCGGGCCAGGCCATCGGCAGGACCGTCGCCAGCGTGACCGACGGGACGTCCTCGGGCAGCGGGGCCCGGAGCTTCAACTCGACGGTCGCCGCCGGGACCAGCTCGCGCAGCGCCACCCAGTCGCCCTCGCCCGCGAGCCCTTCGAACGGACGGTGCACCAGCTCGGTCACCGCCTGCGCGGCGGCGCGGCCGTGGCAGGCCTTGTAGCGCCGGCCGCTGCCGCAGGGGCAGGGCTCGCGGGCGCCGACGACCGGGATCTCAGCATCCTTGAGCTGCGGGCGTTCGGCCTTGGTCTGGGGTCGCTTCTTGGCCATCGTGGGTCGTCTCCCGGTTACGGCTCGTTTCGTACGGCGTGAGCCTAGTCGCTAGTGGAGCGGTCGACGGGATCCTGTGGACAACGCACCGAGTCGTCCCCGAAGGGATGCGTCACACCGCGCGAACGGCGGCGCCCCCGCACGCCTTTCGGCACCGAACCCCCCCGCTGCCCCCGTACCGCATCAGTCCGCCTCGTCGAACACGTCCGCGAAGTCCAGTCCGGACAGCTGCGGGACGACGGGCGCGGTGACGCGCGTAGCGAAATCGTCGCGGCGGTGTGCGGACGCGACGTCGTCCTGGACGACGACCCAGACCGTGACCTCGCCCCGGGCGTCGTCCCGTACGCCCCAGTCCTTGGCCAGCGCCGTGATGATGTTCAGCCCCCGGCCGCCGCGCGCCGTGACCGACGGGGTCGCGGGCACCGGCCGGGTGGGCCCGCCGCCGTCCGTCACCTCGACCGTGATCCGGCCGGTGAGGTCGAGGCGCCACGCGGCCCGGACGTCCCCGTCACCCGCGAGACCGTCCCCCAGCGGCCGGCCGTGTCGGCAGGCGTTGCTGAGCAGCTCCGAGAGAATCAGTACGGCATCGTCGATGACCGATTCCGACACGCCACCGGTGCGCAGCTGATCGCGCATCCGGTGCCTCGCCTTCCCCACGCCCGCAGGACCATGGGGTACGGCCATGCTCGACGACGTGGGCACTTCCTGTGCCACCACCAACGCCACCCCCGAGACCTCCTTCGCCCCACGCCACGGTGTGGATGCCCCATCGCATCGGACCGGAAACCGACCCTCCGCGTGTGCTGACGCACTCGTGGCGATCGGACACGCTCCCCGCGCGCCGGAGCACTCCCCGTGGTGGCGTGGCCGAATTCCCGCCCCGGGAGAGGTCCTTGGGCCGCCCGCCCGCCCGCCGCGTCGCAGCGCGCGGCGACGCGGCGCTACCGCCCCAGCTGGTGCAGCACCGCCCGCGGACGGTTGGTGATGATCGCGTCCACGCCCAGCTCGACGCAGAGGTCCACGTCCTCCGGCTCGTTCACGGTCCACACGTGCACCTGGTGACCGGCTTCCTTCAGCCGCTGGACGTACGCCGGATGGTTGCGCACGATCCGCATCGAGGGACCGGCGATCCGCACCCCCGCGGGCAGGCGTCCGTCGCGCAGCCTGAGCGAGAGGAACTGCAGCAGGTACACCGTGGGCAGCGTCGGGGAGGCCGCCCGCACCCGGTGCAGCGAGCGGGCCGAGAAGCTCATGATCCGTACCGAGGAGGCGTCCGGGGCCGTCGGCGCGTCCAGGCCGAACCGCTTCAGCAGGTGCAGCAGCCGCTCCTCGACCTGACCCGCCCAGCGCGTCGGGTGCTTCGTCTCGATGGCGAGGTCGATGGGGCGCCCGGCGTCGGCGACGAGTTCGAGCAGCCGCTCCAGGGTGAGGACGGAGGTGTCCCCGGGATCCTGCGGGCGGTGCTCCCAGTCGGGCTCCTCGTCGCGGCTCTTCCAGGAGCCGAAGTCCAGCGCGGCGAGATCGGCGAGTTCCAGAGCGGAGACCGCGCCTCGGCCGTTGGAGGTACGGTTGACACGCCGGTCATGGACGCAGACGAGATGTCCGTCCGCGGTCAGCCGGACGTCGCATTCGAGGGCGTCGGCACCGTCCTCGATGGCCTTGTTGTACGCGGCCAGGGTGTGCTCGGGGGCCTCTTCGGAGGCGCCCCGGTGGGCGACGACCTGGACCGGGTGCTGTGGTGCGTGGGTCACCGCGACATGGTGTCACCGTTACGGGAAACGTGTGAGGTCGGGAGGCGACGCGACGGCGTCGGCAAGGTGTCGGGAATGCAGATGTGTGTTCGGGTACGTCCGGTATAAAGGTGCGCGGGATCCCCACAGCCGCCGCTTATGGTGCCCTGACGCCTTGTGGGAAAAGCTTGACGACGTACAACAGGACACGCGTAGCCAGACACACGCGCGGCTGTCGGCGCCCGGCAGCCGCGCGGGCCGAGCGGGCGTGACCGCGTGCGACCCGTGTGATCCAAGCGACCCAGAAAGACAGCCGTGGAACGAGGAGAAGAGCTGTGAGCACCGAGAACGAGGGCACTGCGGTACCCCCGGCCCCGTCTGCACCTCCCGTGCCGGTGGACGCTCCCGCTTCCGCACCGGGTGCCGCCCCTGCGGGGCACGCTCCGACCGCGGGGACTCCCGGTCCGGACGCGGGGGGCGCCCCGCCCCCGCCGGGCTCGCCGTACGGGCCCGGCGGCGCGCACCAGGAGGGCGCCCCGACCACCCCGATGCCGGCGACGCAGCCCCAGGCGCCCGGCCAGGCACCGATGCCGGCGCCGCCCGCGGGCCAGCCCATGGCGCACCCGGGTCAGCCCACGGCCGCCGAGGCGGGCTGGCCGCCTCCGGCACCGGTGGCGCCCGCCTACGCGAGCGGTGCCGGCGGCGGCGCCACGGGCGTCTGGGGCGCGGCGTACCAGCAGCCCGCCCCGAAGCCGAGGAGCGGCCGTGGCGGACTGATCGCGGGGATCCTCGTCGCCGCGCTGGTCGCGGGCGGCGTCGGCGGCGGGATCGGCTACCAGCTGGCCAGGACCAGCGACTCCAGCGGGTCCACGACGGTCTCCGCCGCGACCACCGGCGGCGACGTGAAGCGCGACAACGGCACGGTCGCGAACGTGGCCGCCAAAGCGCTGCCGAGCACGGTGACGATCGAGGCCGAGAGCACCAACGGCCAGGGCGGCACCGGCACCGGCTTCGTCTTCGACAAGCAGGGCCACATCATCACCAACAACCACGTGGTGGCGGACGCGGTCGACGGCGGCAAGCTCACCGCGACGTTCCCGAACGGCAAGAAGTACGACGCCGAGATCATCGGTCACGCACAGGGCTACGACGTCGCCGTCATCAAGCTCAAGAACGCGCCCGACGACCTCAAGCCGCTCGCCCTCGGGAACTCGGACGAGATCTCGGTGGGCGACTCGACGATCGCGATCGGCGCCCCCTTCGGCCTGTCGAACACGGTGACCACGGGCATCATCAGCGCCAAGAACCGTCCGGTGGCCTCCAGCGACGGCGCCTCCGGCAGCAAGTCGTCGTACATGAGCGCCCTGCAGACGGACGCCTCGATCAACCCCGGCAACTCCGGCGGTCCCCTGCTGGACGCCGAGGGCGCGGTCATCGGGATCAACTCGGCGATCCAGTCCGCGGCGAGCGGCAGCGGCATGGGCGGCGGCGGACAGGCCGGCTCGATCGGCCTGGGCTTCGCGATCCCGATCAACCAGGCGAAGTACGTGGCCCAGCAACTGATCAGCACGGGCAAGCCGGTCTACGCGAAGATCGGTGCCTCCGTGTCGCTGGACGAGTCCACCAACGGGGCGAAGATCACCGATCAGGGCGCGAGCGGTTCCGCCGCGGTCGAGGCCGGCGGCCCGGCGGCGAAGGCGGGCCTGAAGCCGGGCGACGTGATCACCAAGCTGGACGACGTGGTGGTCGACAGCGGCCCGACCCTGATCGGTGAGATCTGGACCCACAAGCCGGGCGACAAGGTCACCATCACCTACCAGCGGGGCGGTTCCACCCACACGACCACGGTCACCCTGGCCTCCCGCTACGGCGACAACTGACCCCACCACCACTCCACCACCGCTCAGGGGCGCCCCTCGTCGAGGGGCGCCCCTTCTGTGCGGCCCTGTCCCGCTGGATGGCCCTGTCTCGCGCGGGGCCGGCGGGGCGACATGCCCCGGGGACTTCGCCAGCGCCCCCGGCACCAACGGCGTCGCGGGCGGCGGAGGCGGCTGCAACGCCTTTGACGGAAGCGGCACGCTCGGCTCGGCGGGCGGCAGCGGTGGATCCAACCTCGTCCCCGCGGGAGGCACTTCAGGCACGGCCACCGGACCGGCCGAGGTGACGATCACCTACACCCAGCACAAGCAGCACGGCTGGCACGGCGGGTACGGCTGGGCCTGGTGGCCGTGGAACGCCCGGTAGGCTGTACCCGCCCCGCCCTGACGGCCGGGGCGAGGTGGGTTGCCCGAGCGGCCTAAGGGAACGGTCTTGAAAACCGTCGTGGCGCGAGTCACCGTGGGTTCAAATCCCACACCCACCGCGTAGGTGTACGGGCCCCCGACCGGGGATTCAGGTCGGGGGCCCGTCCGTGTCTTGACAGCCGCTTCGTATCTGACGGACAGTCAGAAACTGTGACGACGACCGAGGACTGCAGGGCCTTCACCGCGCGTCTGAAGGCGTACGAGGGGCGCCCGGCCGCGACCGGGGGCATCGGCAAGGACCCCGTCAACGCGCCGATGATCAGGCACTGGTGCGAGGCGATGGGCGATGCCCACCCGGCGTACACCGGGCCGGACGCCGTCGCCCCGCCCACCATGCTCCAGGTGTGGACGATGGGCGGCCTCTCCGGCCACACCGGGCGGGCGGGGGCGTACGACGAACTGCTCGCTCTTCTCGACGGCGCCGGGTGCACCGCGGTCGTCGCCACCGACTGCGAGCAGGAGTACCCGCGTCTCCTGCGCCCCGGGGACGAGGTCACCTTCGACGCGGTGATCGAATCGGTCTCGGACCGCAAGCGGACGAAGCTCGGCACGGGGTACTTCGTGACGACGCGCATGGACATCCGCGTGGGCGGCGAACTGGCGGGCACCCACCGGTTCCGCATCCTCAAGTACGCCCCCGCGGGGTCCGCCGCCTCCGAGGGGCGCGACCGTGCGGATTCCGCTCCCGCGCGCGGGGAGCCCGCCGCGCGGCGGCCCCGCCCCGTGGTCAACCGGGACAACGCCGGGTTCTGGGAGGGGGTGGCCCGGCACCGACTGCTGATCCAGCGGTGCGCCGGGTGCGCGGCCCCGCGCTTCCCCTGGCTGCCGGGCTGCAACGCCTGCGGCTGCCCCGAGTGGGACACGGTCGAGGCGAGCGGCGAGGGCACCGTCTACTCGTACGTCGTGATGCACCACCCGCCCTTCCCGGCCTTCGACCCGCCGTACGCGGTCGGTCTGATCGAGCTGGCGGAAGGGGTGCGGATCGTGAGCAACGTGATCGGGGTGCCGTACGACAAGGTGCGGGTCGGCATGCCGGTCCGGCTCGCCTTCGAACGGTACGACGACGACTTGGTGCTCCCGGTGTTCCGGGCCGGGGACGACGCCGGGGCAGCGGCCGGCGCCGGGCCCGAGCCCAAGCCCAGGCCCGAGCCCGGACCCGGCACCAGGGACGGGGGCTGACATGGGCGACACCGACACCCGGGACGGCGCCGAGGCGGTACGGGCGGGGGACCGCCTGCCGCCGCTGGAGATCGCGATCACCCGCACCCTGATCGTCGCCGGGGCCCTCGCCTCCCGGGACTACCAGGACGTCCACCACGACGCCGAGCGGGCCCGGGCCAAGGGCTCCCCCGACGTCTTCATGAACATCCTGACGACCAACGGCCTGGTCGGGCGCTATGTCACCGACCACTTCGGCCCCGGCGCGACCCTGCGCAAGGTGGCCATACGCCTCGGCGCGCCCAACCATCCCGGCGACACGATGGTGCTGACCGGCACGGTCGAGGAGGTCGACGGGGACACGGTGACCGTACGGGTGGCCGGGACGAACGGCGTCGGACGGCATGTCACGGGCACGGTGACGGTCTCGACCACGGCGAGCGGAGGCGATGCCCGATGAGCGTGCGGACACGGGACACCCTCGGCGGGCGCGCTGCGGTCGTCGGGATCGGCGCCACCGAGTTCTCCAAGGAGTCGGGGCGCAGCGAGCTGCGCCTGGCCGTGGAGGCGGTACGGGCCGCGCTGGACGACGCGGGGCTCACGCCCGCGGACGTGGACGGCCTGGTCACGTTCACGATGGACACCAGCCCCGAGATCACCGTGGCCCAGGCGGCGGGCATGGGCGAGCTGTCCTTCTTCTCCCGTGTCCACTACGGCGGCGGTGCGGCCTGCGCGACCGTCCAGCAGGCCGCGCTCGCGGTGGCGACCGGGGTGGCGGAGGTCGTGGTCTGCTACCGCGCGTTCAACGAACGCTCGGGGCGCCGCTTCGGTTCCGGGGTGCAGCGCCGCGAACCGTCCGCGGAGGGAGTGGCGATGGGCTGGTCCCTGCCGTTCGGGCTGCTCACCCCCGCGTCCTGGGTGGCGATGGCGGCCCAGCGCTATCTGCACACGTACGGCCTGACCCCTCAGGCGTTCGGGCAGGTGGCCGTCGTGGACCGCAGGCACGCGGCGACCAACCCGGCGGCGTACTTCCACGGCAGGCCCATCACCCTCGCCGATCACGCCGCCTCACGGTGGATCGTGGAGCCGCTGCGGCTGCTCGACTGCTGCCAGGAGACGGACGGCGCCCAGGCCCTCGTGGTCACCTCGGTGGAGCGGGCGCGCGACCTGCCGCGGCCGCCCGCCGTGATCACCGCCGCCGCCCAGGGCGCCGGGCGGGCCCAGGAGCAGATGACCAGCTTCTACCGGGACGACCTGACCGGACTGCCGGAGATGGGCGTGGTGGCCCGCCAGTTGTGGCGGACCTCGGGGATGGGGGCCGGGGACATCGACGTGGGCATCCTGTACGACCACTTCACCCCGTTCGTGCTGATGCAGCTGGAGGAGTTCGGGTTCTGCGAGCCGGGCGGGGCGGCGGACTTCGTGGCCGAGGAGCGGCTGCCGCTCAACACCCACGGCGGACAGCTGGGGGAGGCGTACCTGCACGGGATGAACGGGATCGCCGAGGGGGTACGGCAACTGCGCGGCACCGCGGTCAACCAGGTGCCGGGCGCCGCCCGCGCCCTGGTCACCGCGGGCACCGGCGTTCCCACCTCCGGCCTCGTCCTGACGGCGGACAGGTGACCGGAGCGCGGCCGGGGCCGCCGCCGACCCTCAGGGGCGGGGGACGGCCCGGTCCACCTTCAGGAGGTGGCGGCGGCCCCTGGCATACAACCTGAGGGGGATGCGGCTTCGGGACCTGCGGGCGATCCGCGCGGGTGGGCCGGAACCTAGCGTGGAGACATGACCACTCCCGTCTGCACCAGCGCTTCGCATGCCGCTGTACCCGCGAGGCAGACCCTTGCCTACCCGTCGTTCGCGTCGTACATGAGGGCCCGCCAGCCGGTGCTGCTACGGGCCGCCCGCTCGCTGACCCAGAATCCGAGCGACGCGGAGGACCTGCTGCAGACCGCGTTGGCGAAGACGTATGTCGCCTGGGACCGGATCGAGGACCACCGCGCGCTCGACGGCTATGTACGCCGGGCCCTGGTGAACACGCGGACGTCGCAGTGGCGCAAGCGCAAGGTCGAGGAGTTCGTGTGCGACGAGCTGCCCGAACCCGAGGTGCTTCCCGTCAAGGACCCGGCCGAGGAGCAGGCGCTGCACGACGCCATGTGGCGGGCGATCATGAAGCTGCCCGCACGCCAGCGGGCGATGGTCGTCCTGCGGTACTACGAGGACCTCAGCGAGGCCCAGACGGCACAGGTGCTCGGCGTCTCGATCGGCACGGTGAAGTCGGCGGTGTCACGGGCCCTGGGCAAGCTCAGAGAGGACCCCGAGCTGGAGCCGGTCCGCTAGGAACCGCCGGGAACCGTCAGGAACCTCTCGTTCGGCCCCTGCCGGGCAGCGAGCGTTCGGGCACCGGGTGTGGCATCGATCATGCCCACCCCTAGTGACATACCGATCGGTATGTGAGCAGAATCAGCGGAGCCCTCTGCCTACACGTGGGCACTCGTCGCTCCGGAGGATGCCGTGCTGAGCACCATGCAGGATGTACCGCTGACCGTCACCCGGATCCTGCTGCACGGCATGGCGGTGCACGGGACGTCCACGATCTCCACCTGGACCGGCGAGGGCGAGCCGCAGCGCCGCAGCTTCGCCGAGGCGGGCACCCGCGCGGCCCAACTCGCCCACGCCCTGCGGGACGACCTCGGCGTCCGCGACGACGACCGGGTCGCGACGCTCATGTGGAACAACGCCGAGCACGTCGAGGCGTACTTCGCCGTCCCGTCCATGGGCGCCGTCCTGCACACGCTGAACCTGAGGCTGCCCGCCGAGCAGCTGGTGTGGATCGTCAACCACGCCGCTGACAAGGTCGTCATCGTCAACGGCTCGCTGCTGCCGCTCCTCGCGCCGCTGCTGCCGCAGGTGCCGACCCTCCGGCACATCGTCGTCTCGGGCCCCGGCGACCGCGCCCTCCTCGACGGCGCCGGCGTGCAGGTCCACGAGTACGAGGAGCTGATCGCGGGCAGGCCCACGACCTTCGACTGGCCCGAGCTGGACGAGCGCCAGGCCGCCGCCATGTGCTACACCTCCGGCACCACGGGCGACCCCAAGGGAGTGGTGTACAGCCACCGCTCGATCTATCTGCACTCCATGCAGGTCAACATGACGCAGTCCATGGGGCTGACGGACCAGGACACCTCGCTCGTCGTCGTCCCCCAGTTCCATGTCAACGCCTGGGGGCTGCCGCACGCCACCTTCATGACCGGCGTGAACATGCTGATGCCGGACCGCTTCCTCCAGCCGGCCCCGCTCGCCGAGATGATCGAGAGCGAGCGGCCCACCCACGCCGCGGCCGTCCCCACCATCTGGCAGGGACTGCTCGGCGAGCTGACCGCCAGGCCGCGTGACGTCTCCTCCCTCGGCCAGGTCACCATCGGCGGCGCGGCCTGTCCGCCCTCCCTCATGAAGGCCTTCGACCAGCTGGGCATGCGGGTCTGCCACGCCTGGGGCATGACGGAGACCTCCCCGCTGGGCACGGTCGCCCGTCCCCCGGCCCACGCGGTCGGTACCGAGCAGGAGTTCTCCTACCGGCTCACCCAGGGGCGCTTCCCCACGGGCGTGGAGGCCCGTCTCACCGGCCCCGACGGCGCGCGGCTGCCCTGGGACGGCGAGTCCGCGGGCGAGTTGGAGGTGCGCGGCCCGTGGATCGCGGGTGCGTACTACAACGGCCCCGACGCCGAACCCCTGCGCCCGGCGGACAAGTTCAGCGAGGACGGCTGGCTCAAGACCGGCGACGTCGGCACCATCGGCCCCGACGGCTTCCTCACCCTCACCGACCGGGCCAAGGACGTCATCAAGTCGGGCGGCGAGTGGATCTCCTCGGTGGATCTGGAGAACGCCCTGATGTCCCACCCGGACGTCGCCGAGGCCGCCGTGGTCGCCGTACCGGACGACAAGTGGGGCGAACGCCCGCTCGCGACCGTCGTGTTGAAGTCGGGCGCCACCGCCGACTTCGCCACCCTGCGCTCCTTCCTGGAGCAGGAGGGCAGGATCGCCCGGTGGCAGCTCCCCGAGCGCTGGACCCTCGTCGCGTCGGTGCCCAAGACGAGCGTCGGCAAGTTCGACAAGAAGGTACTGCGCCGGCAGTACGCCGCGGGTGAGCTGGACGTCACGCAACTCTGAGGGGCCGACGACGCGAGGGGTGCTGTTTCACGTGAAACAGCACCCCTTGTGCTTGTCCGCGCCTCATGTCCCTTTCGGGAACTGTCAGTTCGTGCCGATCCGGGCCAGCAGATCCACGATCCGCTCCTGGACCTCCGTGCTGGTCGAGCGCTCCGCCAGGAACAGGACCGTCTCCCCCGAGACCAGCCGCGGCAGCTCGGCCTCGTCCACGGCGGCCGTGTAGACCACGAGCGGGGTGCGGTCGAGCAGCTGGTTGGCACGCAGCCAGTCGACCACCCCGGCCTGGCGGCGGTGCACCTGCATCAGGTCCATCACCACCAGGTTCGGCCGCATCTGCGACGCGAGCGTGACCGCGTCCGCGTCCGACGCGGCCCGCGCGACCTGCATACCCCGCCGCTCCAACGCCGCCGTGAGCGCCAGCGCGATCTCGGCGTGCTCCTCGATCAGCAGGACCCGCGGCGGATGCTGCTCGGAGTCACGCGGTGCGAGCGCCTTCAGCAGCACGGCCGGGTCGGCGCCGTACGCCGCTTCGCGTGTCGCCTGTCCGAGCCCCGCCGTGACCAGGACGGGCACCTCGGCGGCCACCGCCGCCTGGCGCAGCGACTGCAGTGCGGTCCGGGTGATCGGGCCGGTGAGCGGATCCACGAAGAGCGCGGCCGGGAAGGCGGCGATCTGCGCGTCGATCTCCTCGCGGGAGTTGACGACGACGGGCCGGTAGCCGCGGTCGCCGAGCGCCTGCTGGGTCGTGGCGTCGGGCGCCGGCCAGACGAGCAGCCGCCGCGGGTTGTCGAGCGGCTCCGGGGGCAGCTCGTCGTCCATCGGCTGGGCCTGGGGCCGGTCGGCGACCTCGATGGCACCCCCGGGGCCGTCGAGCGGCTCGGGTCCTTCGTCGGCGTTCTCGTCGGGGGCCCCTATGGCGTACGACCGCCCGGCGCCCTCGGAGGCTCCGATCCCGCTCCCGGGACCGGTCAGACGGGACTTCCCGGTGGACGGCGCCTGACCCGGGAGCGGAGCCGCCGGGGTCGTCGCGGCCGTCGTGGCGGTGGTGGCCGTGGCGGCCTGCTGCGGATGCGGACGTGCCGCCGTCTCGGGGCGCTCGCCCGCGGGCTCGGGCGGCGTGCCCAGCTTGCGGCGTCGGCCCGAGGCGCTCGGCTGCTGCGGAGGAGGCGTGGCGGACAGGGGTCGGGGCTGGGTGGCTCCGGGCTGGGCGCCTTGGCGGGCGAAGGGCACGCCCTGCCCGAGCGTTCGCACGCTGAACGCCCGCCCCTGGGTCGAGTTGGGGTCGGCGGGCGCGCTCGCCTCGGCCGGCAGCGGCTGGGCTGCCCGAGGGCCCCCGGTCCTCGGCGCCTGCGGCGGGGACGCGGCTGGGGCGGCGGTGCGCTCCGGCGGCAGCGGGGTCCCCCCGGAGGGAGTGGGCTGGGGGGCGGACTGCCGGGGCAGCGGCGTACCGCCTTCCGGGATGTCCGGGGAGGCGGGCCAGGACTGCGGGGATGCCGGGACGTCGGGGGCGGGGGAGGCGGCGGGCATCTCGCCCGCCGGGGTCTCCTCGGCGGCCACCGGCTGCGGTTGGGGCATGGCCTCCGGCTGGGGCGTCGCCTCCGGCGCGGCGGCGGGCGCGGGCTGTGCCCCGTCGGTGCCCTGCGCGGGGACGGGCATCTCGCCCGCCGGCGTGGGCACCGGGTGCGGCTGCGGTGGGGTGTGGCCGTCGGCCTGGTCGTGCCGGACGAGGTCGTGGCGGCCCTCGTCGGCCTGCTCCGGCACGGGAGCGCTGTGCTCCGGCGCGCGATCCGCCGCGGCGGGCGGCAGCGCGAACACCGTACGGGGCGCGGAATCCGCGGCGGCGGCACGCTCGTTCGCGGCGACTAGGGCACGGCGGCGGCGACCGGTCGGGGTGCCGTCGGCGTCCGGGTCCGCGGCCTCCGCGCTCGTGCCCTCGCCGTTGCCGTCGACGGCCGCGGGCAGTGCCGGCGGCAGGGCCTGGGGCCCGGCGTCCCGGCGGGCGCGTCGGCCGGTGGGGGCGACGGGGACACCGCCCGGGGGCACGGCCTGGCCGAGTCCGGCCGCCGGAGTTCCGGCGGCGTGCTCGGCGGCGGTGGTCACCGCGCCCTCGGCGACGGCTTCGCCAGCGGCGCCGTTCTCGGCCGGGCTCGGGCGGCCGCGCCGCCGCCCAGTGCCGTTGGACGCGGGCGCCTTCGGGGCGCCGTCGGACTGAGGGGCCTGGGGGGCGGTGGCCTGGGCGGGAACGGCCGCCGAGGTGGCGGCGGCCTCCGCAGCCCGGCGCCTGCGCCGCCCGGTGGGCGCCGAAGCGGCCGTGCCGGCGACCTCGTCGGAAGCGGGGGCGGAGGCGGGGGCGGGGGCGCCCACCTCACTGTCGAGGAAGGCGTCCACGGACGACCGCCGGGCCCGCCGCCGGCCACCTCCCTGCTGCTCGCCGCCCTGCCTCGGCACGGTGGGCTGCTGCTGCGCGGCGGGTTCCTGCGGTGCGGCGTCCCGCTCGGCCTCGGCCGGTGCGGGCTCGTCCTGGACCTGCCCGAAGAGCGCGAGCTCGGTGCCCGGCCGACCCGAGGACATCCCGGGGACGGGCGCCGTCACGGCCCCCGCGCCGTCGCCGATCGGGACTTCGAGCACATAGGCGCTGCCGCTCATGCCCGGCACCTCGTGCGTCTGCAGCACACCACCGTGCGCGCGCACGATGCCGCCGACGATCGGCTGGTGCACCGGGTCTCCCCCGGCGTACGGGCCGCGCACCTCGATCCGGACGACCTCGCCGCGCTGGGCCGCCGCCACGACGACGGTGTTGTCCATGTATCCACCCGCCGAGACGGGCGCGTTGCCCGTGGCGTCGACGCCCGCCACGTCCGCGACGAGATGCGCGAGCGCTTGGGCGAGCCGCACCGGGTCGACCTCGGCCTCGATGGGCGGGGCATGTACGGCGAACTGCACCCGGCCCGGCCCGATCAGTTCGATGGCGCCTTCGACACCGGCGGACACGACCGCGTCGAGCATCACGGCGGTCCGGGCGAGCGTGTCCTCGCCCCCTTCCAGCCGCTGGAAGCCGAGGACGTTGTCCACGAGGGTGGTGATGCGGGAGTAGCCGGCCGCGAGGTGGTGCAGCACCTGGTTGGCCTCGGGCCACAGCTGCCCGGCGTCGTCCGCCGCCAGCTTGGCCAGCTCACCGCGCAGCTCCTCGATGGGGCCGCGCAGGGACTGGGCGAGCATCGCCAGCAGTTGGTCGTGCCGTGCGGTCAGCGCCTCGTAGCGGTCCTTCTCGCGCTCCGCGAGCGCCGCGTAGCGCTCGTCCCCGGCCGCGAGGTCATCGGTGTGCTTCTCGTGCAGTGCGCTGAGCTCGGCCGTGTGCTTCTCGGCGAGCCGCTCCAGCTCCTGCCTGTGCTCCTCGGCGAGCCGCTCCAGCTCCTCCTCGTGCCGCTGCACGGCCTCGTCCCGCTCCGCCGTCAGCGATTCGAGCGGGCGCCGGTCCGTGAACGTCAGCACGGCGCCGACCAGCTCGTCCCCGTCCCGCACCGGTGCGGTGGTCAGGTCGACCGGCACCTTGTTCCCCGCCTTGGACCACAGCACCTGCCCGCGCACCCGGTGCTTGCGGCCGGACCGCAGGGTGTCGTGCAGCGGGGACTCCGTGTACGGGAACGGGGCGCCGTCCTCGCGGGAGTGCAGGACGAGGGTGTGCAGCTCCTTGCCACCGAGGTCGCTGGCGCGGTAGCCGAGGATCTGGGCGGCGGCCGGGTTGACGAGCACGATCCGCCCGTCGGTGTCCGTGCCCACGACGCCCTCGGCCGCGGCGCGGAGGATCATCTCGGTCTGGCGCTGGGAGCGGGCCAGTTCGGCCTCGGTGTCGACGGTGCCGGACAGATCGCGGACCACGAGCATCAGCAGCTCGTCGCCGGTGTAGCCGGAGCCGTCGTAGGCCTGCCTGCCGTCCTCGAGATTGGCGCTGGTGACCTCGACCGGGAAGGCGTGGCCGTCCGTGCGGCGGGCGATCATCCGGGTCGGCTTGGTGCGCCCGCTGGCGTCGGTGGACTCCGGCCGCCGCATCGACCCGGGGATCAGCCGCGAGTCGAAGTGGGGCAGCAGATCGAGGAGCCCCCGGCCCACCAGGGCGGTCCCGGGCGCCTCGAACGCCTCCAGGGCGATGGTGTTGGCGTTGACGACGGTCCCGTTGGCGTTGACCAGCACCAAGGCGTCGGGCAGGGCGTCGAGTATGGCAGCGAGGCGAGCAGCGCCTCGGGATGGCCTGCTGCTCACGAGACGCTTCCTCCCTGTTACCGCACCTTGCCGACCGCCGGGCCATCTTGCCAACCGTGCCCGCCGCGTGTCACGCGAGGGAGTCTACGGGCAGTGGCCCGGCCACGGGCGCCGGATGAGAGGGAGGTCGCACGCGGAAGTGACGCAGATGCTGTGACCGGGCAGGTCTGCGCGCCAAAGCCGCATTTCACCCGTGGCTCCACCCCGAGCCGACGGTGGCCCTGCGGGGCGGGGTCGTCGAGCGGAGGTCGGGCAGCAGCGGGACGAGATCGTTCCAGCGGGCGATCTGGCAGCCGTTGCTGCGGTCGTACCGGGCGTCGACCGGACGGCCGGCCCAGGTGCCGGTGACGCGCGCGGTGGCCGGACCGCCGTACTCCATCGTGCACATGCTGCGCGGCGGCACCGAGGCGAACGGGTCCCGGCCCCAGACGGTCCGCTGGTCCAGTGCCCGGCACGCGCGGGTGGGGGACGGGTGGCTGCCGCTGCCCGGGTGGCAGCGCAGGACGTACGTCCCGTCCGCGTGCCCGGCGTGGCGCACGGTGACGACGAGCCGGTCGCCGGAGACGGGGGGACGGCTGTGGGCGGAGGAGACGGCAGGCGTCGCGATGGCCGACAGAAGAGCGACGGCGCCGACGATCAGGCTGCGCGAGGTCATCTGGAACATGCTGTGAACAACGCCGCGCGGGGCCCGGGGTTGCGCCCCGTCCCGCACTGCCGCCCGGTCGGCCGAGCGGGAGGGACCGAACGGCTGGACGGAACGGTGGGACGCGACGGGCGGCGCACGGCCCCGTGCTTTGCCCTGCGGCCTTTTCGCCTAGTACCGTGGAGGGCGATTGGTCACGGCCCGCGAGGCTGTGTCATCATCTGCACGCACCAATCGCGCGCTCGCGTGAGTGGTTGTGCTGGAGGCGTCGCCTAGTCCGGTCTATGGCGCCGCACTGCTAATGCGGTTTGGGCCTTCAAGCCCATCGAGGGTTCAAATCCCTCCGCCTCCGCGCTTGATCACCGAAGCCCCGGTCCACTGGACCGGGGCTTCGGCGTTCCCGCCCTCGCCCGCACCCCGCTGGGGCGTTTTCGCAGGTCACAAGGGGTGCGCCTAACGGATTTCACATGGCGGCGGCAGTCATGTAATGTTCTTCCTGTCGCCGCGAGCGGGCCGGAAGGGCCGGGAGCGCCGAAGAAAACAGAACAAGCACTCGTAGCTTAACGGATAGAGCATCTGACTACGGATCAGAAGGTTGCAGGTTCGAATCCTGCCGAGTGCACACAGATGAGAGGCCCCGGAGAGATCCGGGGCCTCTTGCGTTTCAGGGCTGTACAGCAGTGAAGTACCGCCAGACGAAGGCGCTACTCAGTGCTCGACGTCCACACCCTTGCCGGACACGAAGTCCAGGCGATCGACTTCCGTAGCCGCGAGGTACCGGTCCCGCTCGGAAAGGAAGAACCGCACGTAGTCCCTCGACTCGTGCTCCTCGAAGGCGGCCTTGTCCCGGTACAGCTCGTAGAACACGCGCTCCAGGGGACGCCCGTCGACGCGGTGCACCGTGTAGATCACCGTTCCGTGCTCGTTCGCGCGGATCTGCTCACCAGTCCGGGCCACGAGGTCGTCGAACGCAGCAGCTGCCGCCTCGTCCTTGCAGCTGAAGCGCACCAGCAGTCCGAACATGCGAGGTCCTCTCTCCGTCGGCATCCAGGCAGGAGCCTCCGCACCATCTCACCAGCCCTCGGCACAGCCGTCAGCGTCGACGTGGTGTCGACGGCGAGTTCGGAGCGGGATCGGTGGTGGACGGTCCGGCGCGGACGACGACTTGGTCTCCTCGTGGACCGAACAGGTGCAGGATCTCCACGGCGCTAGCGTCCGCGGGGCCGAACCAGTGGGGTTCGGTGGTGTCGAACTCGGCCACTTCGCCGGGCAGCAGCGCGAAGTTCCGCGCCCCGAGGATGAGGCGTAGCCGACCGGCGAGGACGTAGAGCCATTCGTAGCCTTCGTGGGTGACCGGTTCCGGCTCGCGGGGTGCCAGTACCTGCTTGAAGACCTGCACTCGGCCCGGGTACTGCGTCAGGGGCACGAGGACGCTCCCGCGCTCCTTGCTCAGGGGCCGAAGGTGCACCCGGGGGTCCCCGCTCGCCGGCGCCGCCACCAACTGGTCGAGTGCGACGTGGTGCGCTCGGGCCAGCGGGATGAGCAGGTCCAGAGTCGGATGCCGCTTGCCCGACTCCACTCGGGACAGTGTGCTGAGGGAGATCCCGGTCGTGGCCGCGAGTGCCTTGAGCGTGAGACCCCGTTCCCGACGCAGCCTGCGCAGCCGGGGACCGATGCCCTCGAGGATCTGCTCCAGCTCCGCGTCCCCGGATCCCGTGTTCATGGATCCAGTTTTGCAGTGTCCGCAAAATCGATGGGCCGCGACCTTGGCCTTGGCCGAGCCTTGCCGGGCATTGTTCCCGGACATTCAGAGGTAGGCCGTGACCGCGACGACACACCCTGTTCAACCCGTGCTGAGCGCACGCAGACGCTGGACGATACTGGCCGTCTGCTGCCTGAGCATGTTCCTGGTGGGCCTGGACACCACCATCGTCAATGTGGGACTGCCCGCCATCGGGCGTGGCCTGGGCGTCGGCACGCGAGGTCTCGAATGGACCGTGGACGCCTACACCCTCGTCCTGGCCAGTCTCCTGATCTCCTCCGGCGCGCTGGCGGATCGCTTCGGACGCCGCCGGGTGTTCCAGTGCGGGCTGGCCGTGTTCGGCGCGGCCTCACTCGTCTGCGCTCTCGCCCCATCGGTGGGCGTACTCGTCGCGGCGCGCGCCCTGCAGGGCATCGGTGCCTCGATGCTCAGCCCCGTGGCGCTCGCGATCGTGGTGAACGCGATGCCGGACCCGAAGGAACGGGCGCAGGCGATCGGCGTCTGGGCGTCGGTGTTCGGACTGAGCATGGCCGCCGGACCCGTCACGGGCGGCGCGCTGCTCGCGGGGCTCGACTGGCGGGCGCTGTTCTGGGTCAACGCGCCCGTCATCGCGGCCGCTCTGCTGCTCAGCGCGGTGTTCGTGCCGGAGTCCCGGGCACAGCGGGCCCGGCGGCTCGACCTGCCCGGCCAGGCCCTGCTGACCCTGGTCCTCGCCGTCGCGGTCGGTGTCCTGATCGAAGGGCCGCGCATCGGCTGGACGTCGCCTGCGGCACTGGCGGGATACGCGGGGGCTGCCGTGGCGGCAGCCGGATTCGTGTGGGTCGAGTCCCGCCGACGTGATCCGCTGATGGACCTGCCGCTCTTCGGGCGCCCGGCCTTCAGCGGTGCCGTCGTGGGTGCGGTGGCGGTCTTTGTGGCCTTGAACATGACACTGCTGCTGAACACCCTCTACCTGCAGCACACTCGGGAATGGACGCCGCTGGCCGCCGGGGAGGCGACCTTGCCCCTGGCCGTCGGAGCGACCGTCTGCGCCCCCTGGTCCGGCCGCATGGTCGGCCGCGCGGGACCGCGGTTGCCGCTGCTCCTCGCGGGCGGGTTCATCACGGCCGGCGGGCTCTGCCTGGTCCGGCTCACCCCGCACACGAGCGTGCTCCTGCTCCTGGCCGCGTACGCGCTCATCGGCATCGGGTTCGGCTTCGCCAACGCCCCGATCACCAACACCGCGGTCAACGGACTGCCACCCGCCCGTGCCGGCGTGGCCGGCGCGATCACCTCCACCGCCCGGCAACTCGGCTCCGCCCTCGGCATCGCAATCGCCGGCGGCCTCGTCACGGCCAGCAGCCCGGCAGGGCTCGCACACGCCTCCCGCCCGGGTTGGATCCTGGTCGCCACCTGCGGCGTACTGCTGCTCCTCGTCGCCCACGTCTCACGGTCGAAGGAGGCCACCACGGGCCCCGCCTCCCCCACCGCCGAGCGGGGTTCAGCGCATCACGCCGGCGCGGAAGCGCATCTGCGGCCAGGCGACGGGAAGAACGTCACCGCCGGTCGGCCCGTCGAACCACCCACCGCATGAACTCGCCGAGCACCGCGCCCCATTGTCTGGACGGTGGGGAGTGTTCGTGATCGGGTTGTGGCATGACTTCCCTGATCCGGCACATCACGGTCGACTGCGCCGATCCCTACGCCCTCGCGGGCTTCTGGGCCCGGGCTCTGGGCGGCACGCTCGGTGACGACGACGTCCCGGGGGATCCGGAGGCGCAGGTCGTCTCCGCCGCGGGAACCCTGCTCTTCGTCAGGGTCGAGGACCGCAAGGCGGTGAAGAACCGTGTGCATCTGGATCTCCAGCCCCAGGACCGCACCCGGGACGAGGAGGTCGAGCGCCTGCTCTCGATCGGCGCCGCGCTCCAGGGCGATCACCGCAGGCCCGATGGCACGGGGTGGGTGACCTTGTGCGACCCCGAGGGCAACGAGTTCTGTGTGGAACGCGGCGCGGCGGAGCGGGCCGAGGGCTGAGGGGCCCGGGCGGGCCCCGCCGCCGGCACGGAGAGCACGGATCATGTGGCGGTCCGCCGGCAGGGCCGCCCCCGGCGTCGGCGGGCGGCGGGACCGGAAGACCGGCGGTGCCGCAGGGGCGACCGTGGCGGTACGGCGCTGGGTCGTCGTCTCAGTCGTCGTCGGCGGCGGTGCGCAGGGCTGACTGGAACAGGCGCCAGGACGTGTCGTTGAAGGCGGCGCCCGCCGCCGCGTTCTCGCTGTCGCGGCTGAAGGTGCCGTGGTTGACGCCGACGAGTGTCAGCTGCCCGCCCTGCCGGGCGAACCAGGGGCCGCCGGAGGCGCCGTTGCCGAGGTTGGCGCAGGTGCCGGTGCCCCAGAGGACCTGTGCCTCGCCGTGGCCGCGGTTGGGCTCCAGCGCCTGGGTGGGCTTGTCGCACACATGCGGGCGGTAGCGGTCGCCCTGGTTCTCCGGGTAGCCGATGATGGTCATCCGCTTGCCGACCAGCGCCTTGTCCACCTTGCTGGGCACCCAGCCGGCCACGTCGCCGACGCTGCGGCCGTCCTTCTTGCCCAGGACGACGTAGGCGATGTCGTAGGCGGTGTGCTCCCAGGAGCCCTCGGCGGCGCGGTACCGGGGGTCGACCAGCACCTTGGAGGAGCGGAAGTACTCCGCCAGCCTCGGCTGCCGGTTCGCGTCGAGACCGGGCCGGAAGAAGACCTCACGGTCGCCCGCCTTCTCGCCGTTGCTCCTGACCACGCAGTGGGCGGCGGTGGCGATGACGTCGGGGGCGACGGCGGTGGCGCTGCACTGCGTGTAGTGCGGGAGGAACGAGGTGCCGCGGTAGTCGAAGTCCGTCGCCAGGTAGCCGACGGCGCTCTTCGGTACGGCGCCGATGGCGCGGTCGCTGCCGCCGAAGGCCTGGTGGGAAGGGGCGGCGCTGGTGCCCGGGGGGCGGGACGAGGAGGAGGACCTTTCCGGGGAGGACTTCTCCGAGGAGGACTTCTCCGGGGCCGAGGGCCACAGGGTCGTGGGGCGGGGGGCGCGGTGTCCGGTGGCGGACAGCCCGCCCTCGGCGGTGCCGGCGCGGGCGGGCGCCGCAGCGGCGCCCAGGACGGTGATCGCGGCGCCGACGGCCGCCGAGATCCGCAACCGGGAACCGGTGCGCCCGGCTCTGGAGCGGCGGGAAGGGGTGGTGGCCCTGGACTTGCCCATGCTCTTCTCCTCGATGAGGACGATCCGCCGTTTCTCGCCGTGGGCCGTGCGGACAGCGCCCGCACCGGTCCCGGAGGCGGTTGGTTCAGGGCGAGCCTAGGAACCGGAACCCCGTCCGCCGAGGATGCGCGAGGATGTCGAACACGCCCTGGCATTCCCTCCGAAAGCCTGCGTTAGAACGGCATGTGAGGAGGTGTCAGCCATTGGCAGGCATGCTCCTTGGACCGTGTGTGTGAAGAAATACGACCGGCCCTCTGCCGAACCGGTGGTCCGACGCCAGCTCCATCAGCGCGGCGAACGCCTTCGCCGTGTAGACCGGGTCGAGTCGAAGGTTCACCCGGGTGGCGGCGAGGGCCTGGGCGGCGGTGGCCTGCGCGGTGCCGTGCCCGTATCCGGGGCCCATCCACCCCCGCAGGACGAGGAGGTCGGCCGGATCGAGGGCCACGGGTGGCAGCGGTGCGCCCCGGCGGCGCAGCAGGCGGGCGCTCCGGTGGGCCAGGGCGACGACGGTGGGTGCGTCCAGACGCAGGGTGTCGTTGACTACGATGCCCACGAGCCGGGTCCGCAGCCCCGCGATGCGCAGGCCGAGCGCCAGGCCGGCCGCCGTGCCGCCGGAGCCCACGGCGGTGACCAGGTGGGTGGGCTCGGGCAGGCCGGCCCGCCTGAGCTGCGCGGCCAGTTCGAGCGCGGCCTCGACGTAGCCGAGCGTGCCCACGGGGTCGGAGCCTCCGGCGGGGAGGAAGTAGGGCGGGCGTCCCCCGTGCGTGTGCCGCAGGAACAGCCAGGGGGCCGCGGCGACGGTACGGAGCTTGGTCCGGGTGAAGTGCAGGGCGGCGCCGGACCGCCGCAGCCGCCGGAGCTGCTCGCGTACGTCGTCGGTGACGGGCTGGTCGATCAGGGCGAGGGCGGTGTGGATGCCGTGTTCCCTGGCGTAGAGGGCCGCGGCCAGGCCCCAGTTGGTCGCAAGGCCCCCCACGGTCAGCAGGGTGCGGGTGCCTCGGCGCTCGGCCTCCGGGAGGATCCACTCCAGCTTGCGCACCTTGTTGCCGCCCCAGCCGCCGGTGCCGTACACGCTGTCGTCCTTGCACCACACCTGTGCGGGCAGGTCGAGCGCGTCCAGCGGGCGCAGGGGTGTCGGACCGGCTCCGAGCCGGAGGTGCGCGAGCGGGCCGATCAGCTCGGGCCATCGCCGGTGCAGCAGCGGCCCATGCGGCACGCCGCTGCCGTCCGCGTCGCCCACGTCGCCTACGTCGTCCGCCTCGCCCACGCCGTCTGCCTCGCCCACGCCGCCCAGGGTTTCGCCGCTGTGCCGAGAACTCAAGACCCCGTTGTCAGTGGCACGGCCTAGGCTCGCAAGAGCGATGAGTCAGGCGTGGAGATGCACAGGTCTGCGGTGGGGGGACGGTGGGCCCCTGCTGGAGTGGGAAGGCGGGCGGCGCAGTGGTCTTGAGCGGGGGAAGCGGGTCGCGTTCGCGGTCGTGGCCGGGGGCGCCCGGATCTGCGGGGGCGCGCGCGGACACGCGTGCCCGGTCCGAGCCGAGGTGCCCGGGCGCGGTACGGGCGGGCGCTGCGAGGAGTGCGCGCGGCTGGACCGGGCGCACTCCGTGGCCGCCGATACCCTCGCCGACGACCCGCGGCCGTATCGGGTGTATCTCGCCTGGTTCGGGCCCGGCCTGATCAAGGTCGGGATCACCGGGGCGCGGCGAGGCCCGGCGCGGCTGCTGGAGCAGGGTGCCGTCGCCTGGACGTGGCTGGGGCAGGGGCCGCTGATGGCGGCACGGCGCGTGGAGGAGCTGCTGCGGGCCGCGCTGCGGGTGCCGGACCGGATCCCGTACGCCGACAAGCGGACCGCCCGCTCCGCGCTGCCGCCGCAGGATGAGCGGGCCGCCGAGTTGGCGCACACGCACGCGCGGGCCGTGGCGCTCGACGGCTGGCCCGAGACGCTGAAGCGCGCGCCGTTTCGGGCCGTGGACCATGCGGAGGTGTTCGGGCTGGACGGGCTGCCCCGTGCGGAGGGCGTGGTGAGCGAGCTGGTCGCGCGGGGAGCGGTGAGCGGACGGCTGCTGGCAGTCGCCGGCCCCGACCTCCATCTGGCCACCGTGCGCGGGGTGCTGGTGCTGGACACCCGGTTGATGACGGGCTGGGAACTGACGGCCGCGGGAGGGGACGAGGTGACGGTGCCGGTGCGGGAATGGGCCGACTCAGGGGACACGGGGGTGCAGGACGGGCTGTTCTGAGGGGCGGGGCCCCCACGCGGGTTCCTCCGCGCGCACAGGCTTCTCACCTGCCCCCGCGCACAGGCTTCTTATGGTTACGGGCGGCAGGCGGCGCCCCGTCCGCCGCGTGCCGCCCGTCGCCTGCCACAGTCACTTCGCCCTGCGCCTCGCCCCGCTCTTCGCCCTGCGCTTCGCCCCGCGCCGGCGGGGGCGGCATGGGCCTTTCCCAGGAGCCCCCTGAACGTTCGCTGTGGGATTCTCAGAGAAATCACAGGTTGGTGATAGGAGGCTCTCAGACCTCCCGGACAGGGTTTTACGCATGACGACCACCTCGCCCCAGGGACGCACCGAACTGCTCCGGCCGGACGGAAGTCCCGTGCGCGTCCTGGTGGTGGACGACGAGCTGTCCATCACCGAACTGCTGTCCATGGCCCTGCGCTACGAAGGCTGGCAGATCCGCAGCGCCGGTGACGGCCAGGGCGCGATCCAGGCCGCGCGCGAGTTCCGGCCCGACGCGGTGGTCCTGGACATGATGCTGCCGGACATGGACGGCCTGTCCGTCCTCGGGCGGCTGCGCCGCGAACTGCCGGACGTGCCCGTCCTCTTCCTCACCGCGAAGGACGCCGTCGAGGACAGGATCGCGGGGCTGACCGCAGGTGGCGACGACTACGTCACCAAGCCGTTCAGCCTCGAGGAGGTCGTGGCCCGACTGCGCGGGCTGATCCGGCGCTCGGGCGCGGCGGACCGCCGCTCGGAATCCGTGCTGGTCGTCGGCGATCTCACGCTGGACGAGGACAGCCACGAGGTCACGCGGGCCGGTGCGAACATCCACCTCACCGCCACCGAGTTCGAACTGCTGCGCTTCCTGATGCGCAACCCGCGGCGCGTGCTCAGCAAGGCGCAGATCCTCGACCGCGTGTGGTCGTACGACTTCGGGGGCCAGGCCAACGTGGTCGAGCTCTACATCTCCTACCTGCGACGCAAGATCGACGCCGGCCGCGAGCCGATGATCCACACCCGGCGCGGTGCCGGATACCTGATCAAGCCCGCCGTGTCATGAGCGGGCGACGACGGCCGCGTACGGGGCGTCCGCGGCTCGGCGGACCGCGCACCCTGCGGACCCGGCTCGTCGTCGCGTCCGTGACGCTGATCGCCGTCGTCTGCGCGGTGATCGGCACGGTGACCACGGTGGTGCTGCGCGAGCACCTGTACACCCAGCTCGACGGCAAGCTCACCGAGGCGGCGCGGCGTGCCGCCGGGGTGCCGGACCAGCTTCCCGCGGGCGGCGTCCGGCCCGAGGAGCCGGCCGTCGGCGAGCCCGGCGGGATCACCGCCCCGCGCACGATCGATCTCGGCGACTACGTCACCCGAGGCCCCCAGGACGGCACGGTCGCGGCCGGCGTCGACCACGGCGCCGCCACCGAAGGCAAGGTGCGCAGGGGGTCGTCGACCAAGGTCTGGTCCGAGGACCTCACCCCGGCGCAGCTGTCCGCCCTGAACGCGGTGCCACGCGCCAAGGGCCGCCCGCACACGGTCGACCTCCCCGGACTCGGCGAGTACCGCGCGATGTTCATCGCCGGATCCAACGGCGCCTTCTACGTCGCGCTTCCGCTCAAGGACCTCAACAGCACCGTCAGCACGCTGGTCCTCGTGGAAGCCAGCGTCACCGCCGTCGGCCTGGTCGCCGCCGGTCTCGCGGGCACCGTGATCGTCGGCCTCGCCACCCGCCCCCTGCGCAAGGTCGCGGCGACCGCCACCCGGGTCTCCGAGCTGCCGCTGCACAGCGGGGAGGTGACCCTCAACGAGCGGGTCCCGGACGCAGAGACCGATCCGCGCACCGAGGTCGGCCAGGTCGGCGCCGCCCTCAACCGCATGCTCGACCATGTCCACGGTGCCCTCCAGGCGCGCCAGCAGAGCGAGACGCGGGTACGGCAGTTCGTCGCGGACGCCAGCCATGAACTGCGGACGCCGCTGGCCTCCATCCGCGGATACGCCGAGCTGACCCGCCGGGGGCGCGAGGAGACCGGCCCCGACACCCGGCACGCGCTGGGCCGGATCGAGTCCGAGGCGGCGCGGATGAGCCTGCTGGTCGAGGATCTGCTGCTGCTGGCCCGGCTGGACGCGGGCCGCCCGCTCCAGTTCGAGACGATCGACCTCGTACCGCTGGTCGTGGACACCGTCAGCGACGCGCGGGCGGCCGGCCGCGACCACCTCTGGCGGCTCGACCTGCCCGACGAGCCCGCCCCGGTCTCGGCCGACGCGGCACGACTGCAGCAGGTGCTGGTCAACCTGCTCGCCAACGCCCGCACCCACACCCCGAGCGGCACGACCGTCACCGCGCGCGTGTGGCACGCGGGGACATGGCTGTGCGTGGACATCGAGGACGACGGCCCGGGCGTCCCCCCCGACCTGCTGCCGCATGTCTTCGAGCGCTTCGCGCGCGGCGACTCGGCGCGGACCCGGGCCACCGGCTCGACCGGACTCGGGCTCGCCATCGTGCAGGCCGTGGCGGCCGCGCACGGCGGTTCGGTGACCGTCGACAGCGTCCCCGGGCGGACGGTGTTCACCGTGCGCCTGCCCGCGTCCGCCGCGCACCGGCCCGTGCACTCACAGGCTCAGCACAGCCGCACCACACGGGTGGGACAGGGCGGTTGAGGAGAGTCGGTGCCATGCGAACCGACTCTTCTCCCGGCACCCTGCCGGCGCGGGAGCACCTCCCGGCCTCCGGAGCCCGCACCCCCGTCCTGGACGTTGTGATCCCCGTGTTCAACGAGGAGAAGGACCTCCAGCCCTGTGTGCTGAGGCTGCACGAGCACCTCGAACGCACCTTCCCCTACGCGTTCCGCATCACCGTCGCGGACAACGCGTCCACCGACTCCACGCCCGAGGTGGCGGCGCGGCTCGCGCAACGCCTGCCCCGGGTCCGGCACGTGCGTCTGGAGCAGAAGGGGCGGGGGCGGGCGTTGGGGGTGGTGTGGTCGGCGTCGGATGCTCCGGTGTTGGCGTATATGGATGTGGATCTGTCGACGGATCTGAAT
>NZ_JBEZHK010000036.1:0-75978 GCF_040650555.1 Streptomyces sp. NPDC048664
GACACCCGCCGCCTGCCGGTCGTCTCCAGACCGGCGCACGGCGCACATGCATGGAGCACCCGCAACATCGGCCATGCACTGCGCAAGTCCGGTCAACCGCCGCCGACTCGACTCCCTAGACTTGGCCCTCACGGCCGGTGGAACGGCGACCGGCCGGGGGTTGACAGGAATGGCGCCGCACCGAAGGATTCCGACAACGCGACGCCGGAACAAAGGCATTGCGCACATGCCGTCATCCGGCGGTCGACGCAGGAAAAGACCTCCACTCTCCCTTTCAGCCGCCTGTGGCCGGAAATTGCGGCCGGGTCAGGTGGAGAATCCCCGTCATTCCCGAAGGAGGACCGCGGCTTGGGCAGCGAATCGCTGGACCGTGTGGACGCAGTCACCTGCGTCACGGCCTTCGACCACATCAGGCTGGACGTGGCGGACATCGACGCCGCCGAACGGTTCTACGCCGACGCGCTCGGCCTGTCCCGCGTCGTGCGCTACGACCTGGCCGACCGCGTCATCCTGCAGATGGCGCCGGACGGCAGACCGGCGGGCGTGGAACTGTGGCAGGAGCGGGACCTCGTGCCGGCCCCGCACCCCACGCACCATGTCGCGTTCCGCGTCGCCGACGTGCCGGCACTGGTGGAACACGTGCGCGCGCTCGGCTACCGCGTGGTCACCGAGCCGCACCGGATCGAGCAGGAGACGGTGGCGTTCGTGGCCGACCCCGATCGCCACACCATCGAACTCAACGACTTCCGGGGGCGCCCGGCAGGAGGAGCACCGGCATGACGGCCGACATCCCGACCGCTGCTCAGTACCTGAAACAGCTCACCGAGGCCCTGCCCGAACTCGACCTGTCCCGGGTCGCCGACTGGGGGGCACGGCTGGCCCGGTCGGGCGGCGAGGGCCGACGCCTGCTGGTGGCCGGCAACGGCGGGTCCGCGGCGCAGGCCCAGCACCTGACGGCCGAACTGGTGGGCCGGTTCCGGGCGGAGCGCCCACCGGTGTCCGCGCTGTCGCTGCACGCCGAGACGTCCTCGGTCACCGCGATCAGCAACGACTACGGCTACGAGCAGGTCTTCGCCCGGCAGGTCAGGGCGCACGCGCGGCCGGGCGACATCGTGCTGCTCATGTCCGGATCTGGCCGCAGCCCCAACCTTCTGCGCGCCGCGGAGGCCGCGCGTCAGGTCGGCGCGGTGACCTGGGCGTTGACGGGGCCGGCACCCAACCCGTTGGCGACACTGGTGGACGAGGCGGTGACCGTCACGGCCCAGGAGCTGTCCACGGTGCAGGAATGCCACCTCGTGGTGATCCACCTGATGTGCGCCGCCATGGACGCCGCCACCGCCCCGGACACCGCCGCCACCGCATTGGACGACGCCGCCACCGCATTGGACGACGCCGCCGCCACCGCCGGGGACGACAGCCCCACGGACACCGCCGCGTCCGCGCAGCAGCTCTCGCCCGCCTCGCCCCCGGAGCCCGTGAGGCGGAGCAGGTCCGCCGCGGGCCGTGGGGAGCGCGCGCACCTGGTCGTGGTCGGCGACGCGTTCGTCGACCGCGACCACCTCGGCCGGGTGGAGCGGGTCGCGTCCGACGAGCCGGCCCTGGTCGTGACCGGAGGCACCACGCACACGCGCCCCGGAGGCGCCGCGCTGGCCGCCGTACTGAGCGCGCGAGGCGGCCACCCGGTCACCCTGGTCACCGCACTCGGAATGGACGCGGTGGGCGACCGGCTGCGCACGCTGCTGGACGAGGCGCGCGTCGAGGTGGTCGACCTCGGGCTCGACGGCCCGACCGCGGTGAAGACACGGATCCGCGCCGCCGGACGCACCATGATGATGCTGGACGAGTACGACGTCTGCCCGCCGGTCGGCCGCGAGGGCGGGACGGCGCTGGCCGCGGCACGGCGCGTGCTGATGGCGGCCGGCGGCGTCCTGGTGTCCGACTACGGTCGGGGCGTCGCCGCGCACACCGGCCTGCGTGCCGTACTGGCCGAGGCCGCCCGGCGCTCCCCGCTGGTCTGGGACCCGCATCCGCGCGGCGCGGTGCCGGTGCCGCAGACCGCGGTCGTGACGCCGAACAGCCGGGAGGCCCGTGTGATCGGCTCCCTCGCGGGCGGCGACACGCTGTCCGACGACGTGGACGCGGCACGCGCGGTGGCGCGTGCGTGGGGGCCGGTCCAGGTGGCGCTCACCCGGCACGAGCACGGGGCCGTCCTGCTCGCCGACGCGGATCTGCCGCCGCTGGTCGTGCCCACGAGGATCGCCTCGGGAGGGAAGGCCGACCCCTGCGGTGCCGGTGACTTCTTCGCCGGTCACCTCGCCACCATCCTGGCCTGCGGCCGATTACCCAGCGAGGCGGTGGCCTCGGCGGTCCAGGCGGCCTCGGCGTACGTCGCGGCGGGTGGGCCCAGGTGCCTGGACGACCCGCCCGAGGACGGCTCACCGACGACGGGACGCGCGAGCGCCCGGACCGCGGCCACCGGGCAAGGGGCGCCGACCGCCGGGCGAGGGGCACTCGAACTCGCCGACGCGGTCCGCGCCAGGGGCGGCACCGTGGTCGCCGCCGGCGGCTGCTTCGACCTGCTGCACGCAGGACACGTCCGGCTGCTCGAACAGGCCCGCCAACTGGGTGACTGCCTGGTCGTCTGCCTGAACAGCGACGACTCGCTGTCCCGGCTGAAGGGCCCCTCGCGCCCGATCGTCCCGGCGGCACAACGCGCGCTCGTGCTCGAAGCGCTCGCCTCCGTCGACGCCGTGCTGGTGTTCGACGAGGACACGCCAGACGCGGCCATCCGCGCGCTGCGACCCGCGATCTGGGTCAAGGGCGGCGACTACGCGGGGATGCGGATCCCCGAGGGCGAACTGGTCGGCTCGCTGGGCGGACGAACCGTGGTCGTGCCCTTCGTCGCCGGCTGGTCGACGTCCTCGCTCATCGAGTCGGCGCGAACACGATGACGACCCGACAGGGCGTGCTCGTCACCGGAGCGGCCGGCTTCGTCGGCAGGCACGTGGCACGGGCCTGCCTCGACGCCGGGCACCAGGTGACCATGGTGGACACCATCGCACCGCCCCCCGACCTGTGCCGGGACGCCACCGCTCACATCTGCTCCTTCGACGATCCGAAGATCCTCGACGCGGTGGACGCCGGCCTGTTCACGGCGGTGGTGCACCTCGGCGCCATCAGCAGCACGGTCGAGAAGGACTGGCAGAAGCTGGAGCGGACGAACGTCACCGGGCCGCTGGCGCTGGCGGAGCGCTGTGCGCGCAGCGGCACCCGTCTCCTGTACGCGTCATCGTCGAGCGTCTACGGCGAGATCGCCGACCGGCGGCCGCTGCCGGAGTCCGCACTGGGGACGCCCGCGTGCTCCGGCCCGCTGAACGCCTACGCCCGGTCGAAGGCCTTGTTCGACACGCAGATGACCACGCGGTACGGCGCCGACGACGGACCGGGATGGGCGGGCCTGCGGTTCACCAACGTCTTCGGCACGGGGGAGCGGCACAAGAAGTCGATGGCCTCCATCATCGGCCAACTGCTGCGCGCGACCGCGCGGCAGGAGCCGCTCACGCTGTTCGCCGACACCCTGGAGGCGTGCCGGGACTACGTCCCCGTCGCCACGGTCGCGCGGACGTGCGTCCTCATGGCCGATCCCGCGGCGCCCTCCGGCATCTACAACCTCGGATCCGGCCACGCGGTCAGCTTCGCCGAACTGCTGCGCTGGTGCTCGGACTTCGCCGGGACGCCGCTGACCGTGCGGCTGGTCCCGAACCCCCACATCGGCCGGTACCAGTACTGGACCTGCGCCGACATGTCCGCTCTGGACGCGTCGCTGCCGACCCGGCCCCGCCCGGGCCCGGACGACCTGCGTGACGCCGCCCACGCGTTGTACCTGCATTTCGACCCCATGAACAACCGCAGCTGAAGGCATGTCAGCCGAGGCACGGAACGGACCGATCGGTGCCAGCACCGCAGGGATGGAGAGCACGTGAGTATGGACACGGTCGTGGTGAGCAAGGATCAACTGGACATGCTCATGCCTCTGGTGGTCGAGCAGCAGCACGACTGCGGGAAAGAGGTGGACCTCGCCGGCACCCGCACCTTCTTCGAGGGCATCGTCGGCCGGGAGGCCAGCTTCCAGATCATGGCGGTCGAAGCGGGCACCGCGGTGGGCCTGGTGATGGTCGACCCCCTTCCGAACCTCCAGTTCGCCGACAACGTGGCGTATGTGCACGACGTCTACGTGACCGAATCGCTGCGCGGCGTGCGGGGCATCGGAGCGATCCTGGTGGCCGCGGCGTTCGTGGAGGCGATGCGGCGCGGCTACGAGTTCGCGGAGGGCGAGACCGAGCCGGACAACCGCGCCGCGCGGGGGCTGTACGACCGGATGGCCAGGAAACTGGGGGTCGGCTGCCAGGAGGTGGACTCGGTGCGCTACCTCTTGGACCTGCGCCCCGGCATCGAGCGGGCGCGCAACGAGCCCGACTACCTGAGCCTGCTCGCCACCCCCCGCCTCCTGAGCCGTCTCAGCGCCCGACCGGGAACCGACGGCTAGCGCGTCATCCATGCCGCGCCGGCCATCCACCACTTCATGGACGCCGACCCAGAAGGGCACGTATGCGTACGGCAATTGTCGTCATGAACGAAGGCGTGGGCAACGGAGTCATCGCCGCGCCGCTCCTGGCGGCGTTCGAGCGACGTCATCCCGGCTGGCGCTACTTCATGGCACCGAACATCGCACTCGACGCCCCGTGGGTGCGCACGGCGGTCGGCCTGCGGGGTGCCCGCGGGAGCGTCCCGGCACTGTGGCGGCGGTTCCTGCCGGCCGATCGGGAGGCGCTGTGGACCTTCGTCGACCGCACGGGGGTGGACCTGGTCGTCAACCTCAGGATGGAGTCCGCCGAGGAGGACGGAAACTACTTCCAGTTCCGTGCGGAGGCGACGAGCAGGGGGGTCGAGTGCTGGGACCTGCACGAACTGGGCGAGCGGCCGCAGCGGTCGCCGTTCGGTGAGCAGGCCGCCGCCCTCCTGCGCGCACACGGCGTCCCCGTCGACCTGGACCACCCGGCCTGGCTCGCCGACCGCCGACGACCACGCGCCGGTGTGGTCGGGTGCTACGTCGGCGCCAGTGCCGCCGTCAAACGCTGGCCCGCTGAGGACTGGTCGACGCTGATCACCCACCTGGGCGACCGGGGCCTGACCGCCGAGGTCGCGGTCGGCCGGGGGGAGGAGGAGCAGGCGCTGGCGCGACGGCTGTCCTCGGTGCCGGGCGTCGCTGACACGCGGTTCCTGCACTCCCTGGAAGCCCTCCGCGACTGGATCGCCGGCCTTGACGTGCTCGTCAGCAACGACACGCTGGCCGTGCACCTGGCGGCCGCCCTCGGGTGCCCGGTGGTCACGCTGTACCTGGCGACCGACGGCGCCATCTGGTCGCCGGTGGCGTCCCCCGAGATCTCGCGGATCGTGCAGAGCGCCTTCGCGCTGTCCTGCTCCCACATGAAGCCGAACGGCACCTGCCGGCTCTACTACACCGGATGCCCGGCTCCGTGCGCGGCCGGTGTGCGCCCCGCCGACGTACTGATCGAACTGGACCAACTGGAGTGGAGCATGCGGAAGTCCGGTCACCAGGAGATGGTCAAATGACCCGTCGGCGCGCGATCGCGGTCCTCGGCGGCCGGCCCGGCAACGCGGGAGGGGACGCCCTGCTGCTGGCGGAGATGATCGGCCGGGAACTCGCCCGGCGCGGCTACGGCCTGGTGAGCGGCGGCGAGGGCGGCGTGGCCGCGGCGGCCAACAAGGGCTGCCAGGCGGTCGGCGGCGACACCCTCGCCCTGTTGAAGTGGAACCGCCTGTCGGACGCCGAGGACGGGACCACCTGGGCCCTGCCCACGTCGATGGACCTGGCCCGGAGCAACATCCTCAACTGGTGCGGCGACGGCATGATCGCGTTCGAGGGCCGCTACGGCACGCTCACCGAGATCGGCCTCGCCCTGGACACCGGACGCCCGCTGCTGGTCCTGGGCGACCATCCGTTCCTGACCGCCGAGGCGTTCGCGATGCCCACGTGCCGCGTCGTGCCGGACCCGCGACCGGAGGACGCCGCCGAGCTGGTCGACCTGCTGGAGACGCTGATCGCGGCCGGTGAGCAGGCGTCGGTGCGGCCCGGTGCCGCCGTCGTCGAGGACGACCAGGCCGACGAGAGCGGCATCGGTCTGCGCCGTGCGATACCGGAGGACCTCGACCTGTTCCGCCGGACGTTCGGCGACGCCGACGTGCGGGCGTGGCGAGCGCTGGAGCCGACCGACGGAGTGCTCGGCCGGTTCCAGCACGAACGCTGCCTGGTGATGCTCGAACACGGCCGTCCGGTCGGCTTCCTGGAGTACCGCACCGAGGACGATCCGGAGGTCGACCACGTCCGGCTCGACGCGGTGGCGGTGGCCGACGCGGCCGACCGGGGCCGGTCGATCGGGACACGGGCGCTGAGGCTGTTCGCCGGGTCCGTGTTCGCCGCCGGCCGGCACCGCGTCACCGCGGCGCCCCACCCCGGCAACGAGGCGGCCCTGGGGTGCCTGCGGAAGGTGGGCTTCCAGCAGGTCGGCCTGATGAGGGCGTACGAACGCCACCGCGACACCCGGCGGGACGCACTGCTGATGGACCTGGTCCCCGGCGACCTGGCCCGCGGGCCGTCCGCGCCGCGGACCGCGGTCGGGCACGGATGACAGGACAGAGCCGGACGAAGGGCGGATCGTTATGGCAGGACCAGGAATATCCCGCATCGGCCCGGAGGAGGAGGCCGAACTGCTGAGCGTCATACGGGAACGGGAGCTGAGCCGGTACCGCTTCGACGACCACGAGGGCGCCGCGCCCCCGTCGAAGGTCGCACGGTTCGAGCAGGAGTTCCGCGCCCTGACCGGCGCGCGCCACTGCCTGGGCATGAACAGCTGCACGAGCGCCCTGTACGCCGGGCTGCTCGCCGCGGGTGTCGGCCCGGGCGACGAGGTGATCGTGCCGGGCTACACCTTCATCGCCTCGATCGCCGCGGTCGCGCACACCGGGGCCGAGCCGGTGCTCGCCGAGATCGACGAGAGCCTGCTGCTCGACCCGGCGGACGTGGCCGCGAGGATCACCCCGCGCACGAAGGCGGTGATCGCCGTGCACATGCTCGGCGCGCCGTGCGACCTCGACGCGCTGGGCGCCCTCACCCGTGAGCACGGGCTGCTGCTCGTGGAGGACTGCGCGCAGGCCGGGGGCGGCACCTACCGTGGCCGGCACCTGGGGACCTTCGGTGGATTCGGCGCGTTCAGCCTCAACGTCTTCAAGACCTTCACGGCGGGCGACGGCGGCGTGCTGCTCACCGAGGACGACGCCCTGTACGAGACGGCGTTCGCCCTGCACGACCACGGTGCCGCGCCGTTGCGGTCGGGCGTCACCGACGGGCCGCCGCTGTTCGGCCTGAACCTGCGGATGCACGAGCTGACCGGCGCGGTCGCGCTGGCCCAGGTGCGCAAGCTGCCGGACATCCTGCGCACGCTGCGAGCCAACCGTGACAAGCTCGCGGACGCGATCGGCGACCTGCCCGGGGTGACGCCTCGCCGACTGCACGACCCCGACGGCGACTGCGCGACGGTGCTCGCGTACACCTTCGCGTCCGCCGCGCTGGCCGGGGAGGTCGCGGCCCGACTGGGCACGATCACCCTGAGCCGGTCGGGCAAGCACAACTACGCCAACATGCCCCAGCTGCGGCCGGATCTCCTGGACTCCGCGACGTCCGCACCACGCGGGCCGGAGCACGCCGTCCCGCGCCGGTCCTACCCGCCGGGCAGCCTGCCCCGCACGGACGACCTCCTCGGCCGCAGCATCGCGTTGAGCGTCGGGGTGGTCGACTCCTACCTCGGCAGCGGAGTGGGCATCGACGTGACCGCCGAGGACGACGCGATCGAGGCGGCGGCGCGGTTGTTCAGGACCACGGTTCAGGACGCGGCCAAGGCGGCGTCATGAGCGGCGGACCGGATCCCGGCGCGGGCCCGGCGGGGGCCGCGCCTCCCGCACCGCACGGCCGGGCGCCGGGGCGGCGGAGGCGCACCGGATGAACGCCGTCGCGTTCGAGCACGGTGCGCGGGCGGCGACGGACTTCCTGGACGCGCACCGCCTCTCGGCGCGGACGCCGTTCCAGACCCGCGGTTGGTGGCGGGCGTGGATACGCGAGGCGGCGGACGCCGAGGGCGCGACCCCGGTGCTCGTCCACCTGACGCGCTCTGACCGGCCCACCCTGGTGGTCGGCCTGCAACTGCACCAGGACGGCGGCACGGCACTCCTGCGCCCGCTGTCCTGGCCGTGGGCCGACTACAACGAGGTCGCGCAGGTGGGCGACGGGCCGCCCACCGCATCCGAGCCCGACATCGCGGCGCTGGCCGAGGCGATCGACGGCTGCCAGCGGGAGTTCGGCGCCCGGCTGGAGCTGACCGACCTGATGGCCGGCGGGCCGCTGCTGCGCGCCGTGTCGGCGCTGGGCGCCGTGCCCCGGCCGTCGGACACGGTCTTCCGGCTCGACCTCACCGACCCCGACGTCGTCCGACGCGTCAGCGAGCGCCGGGACATGCGGCGAAAGCGCCGCCGGCTCGGGCGGGCCGGCACACTCCGGCTCACCTGCGCGGACACCTCGGCGCGGGTCGCCGCCCGCCTGCCGGCGTTCATCGACCTGCACACCCGGCAGTGGCGCGAACGGCCCGACACGGTCGCGCCGTTCGACGGCGGCGTGGTCGACCGCACGTACGCGGCCGTCGCGGCCGAGCCGTCCAGCGCCGCGCGGCTGCACGAGTTGTGGCTGGACGACACCCTGCTCGCCGGGTGGTTCGGCTTCCGGCACCGGCGCACGTACTACGCCTACCGCGCGGCCTACGCCCTGGACCACGGCCGCGACTCGCCGGGACACCTGCTGACGGCCGCGATGGTCACCGAACTCGCCGCCCAGGGGACGGACACCTTCGACCTGACGCGCGGCGCCCACGCCTACAAGCTCGAACTGCCCCACAGGCGCGCGCCCACCATGACGGCCAGTCGAGAGCGACCGTGCCCGGTGTGACCGCCCGAAGACCGCCCGAAGACAGCATCCGGACCGCGAACAACCGTGAGGTGTCAGTGGAATCGTTGGCCGACGTGGAGACGCTCGTGGTCGGCGCGGGCATGGCCGGTCTCGCCACGGCGGCGGAACTCGGCCGCCGGGGCCGGGGCTCCGTGGCCGTGCTGGAGGCCGGACCCGACCGGGGGCGCACCCACATCCAGCACGCGCACTCCTCGGCCGAAGCGCTCCGGCTCTGGCTGCGCCCGGAGACCGACCCCGACTTCCGCCGTCCGTACCGGACGGTCGACGGGGGCTACCGCGACCTGGCCGGCCTGCGGCGCCGGGTCGGCGGCCGCTCGCTCTACTGGGGCGGCGTGCTGCTGCCCGTCGAGCGCTGGGCCCTTTCCGAGCAGTGGCCCGAAGCGGTCGTCACCGAACTGACCGAGAGCTGGGACGGGGGGCCGTCGCTGTACCAGCGGGTCGTGGACGACGTGGTCGGCTGGGGCGCCGAGCCGCCGGGAAAACCCGGACTGACCGTCGGTGAAATGGAGTTCGACCGCACGCCGCACGCCACCCGCGCGGAACCCGGCGGCAGGTGGAGCGCGTTCAGCCCGTTGGCGTGGTGGGACGACGACGGTGACGGCGACGCGAGGGTGCGCCACGTGCCGATCCTCGCCGGCCACGACGTGCTGGGCGTGCGCGTCGCCCGCGGCCGAGCGGCGGGCGTGGTGGTGCGCACGGACGACGGTGAGCTGCGCGACGTGCGTGCGGACCGGGTGGTCCTGGCCGCCGGCACGGTCGTGAACAGCCGACTGGCCATCCAGGCGCTGACCGCCTCGGACCGCGCCGCACCACGCGCGTTGCCGGGGCTCGTGGACAAGATCTCCCAGGGGTTCACGGTCGCCTTCAGCGACACCGAACGGCTCACCGAGGCCGTCCGGGCGGCGGCCGACGAGGGCCACGTCCACCACCGCACCGGTACCGCCGCCACCCGGTCCAACCAGTTCGTGCGCTTCACCCGGGGCACGAACGACACGGTCGTCATGGACAGTTGGACCATGGGCGAGCAGCGCCGCGGCCCGCACGGCCGGGTGCGGTGCGACGACGGCGGCGCCTGGCCCTGGCCGACGACCGTGCACGCCCCCCTCGCGGCGGCCGACGGAGCGGTGCTCGCCGCCCAGCGGCAGCTGCTCGGCGAACTGTGGGCCGAGACGGCACGACTCCTCGGCGTCCGGGCCGACCCGCTGCGCTTCTCGCCGCGCCACGGGTCGCCCGATCTCGCCGACCGGCTGACAGCGGTCCGTACCGCGACACCCCTGACCTACAGCTTTCCGCTCGGTTCCGAGCAGCACGAGGCCGGCACCTTGGCCTTCGGCGAAGTCCTGGACGAGGAGCACCAGTTCACCGACATCCCGGGCCTGTACGCGTGCGGGCCGTCGGTGATGCCGCGCACCGGGGCGGCCAACCCGTCGATGACGACGCTGGCGCTCGGCAAGCGGCTGGGGGCGCTCCTCGCCGGATGAACAGGCGGCAGTGGCAACGAGCAGAGAGGGACTCCTGATGCGGGACATGCCGATCGCGGTCTCCGGCACCGAGTTCACCGACACCGACGGCGTCGACGGCCTGATCGACATGGCCAGGTCCGCCCGATGCGACGCGGTGGAGTTCTGGTATCCGAAGAACGCGCTGCGGGACGGCGTCGACGGCGCACTGCGCAAGCTCGAACGCGCCGGGCTGCGGACGGCCTGCGTGTCGACCCCGAGCCAGCTCTACGGCACCGGCGCGGCGGACTCCGTCCCGCTGCTGCGCGAGGCGATCACGCTGGCGGCACGGACGGGCAGCCACCGGGTGAACACCTACTTCGGCCACGCGCCGGTGGTCGACGACCGGCACGCCATCGAGACGTACGCCGGCGCGCTGGCGCCCGTCCTCGACCACGCCGCGGCACAGAACGTGGTGGTCGTGCTGGAGAACGAGTTCGACGCGTTCGGATGGGACCCGGCCGGGTCCGACGTCAGCAGGCGGCCGGAGGCACTCGCGGCCCTGGCTGCCCGGGTCGACTCGCCCTGGTTCGGACTGACCTTCGACGCCGCGAACTTCCTGTGCGCGGACGTCCACCCGGCCCGCGACGCGCTGCCCCTGCTCCTGTCCCGGGTGCGCCACGTCCACGTGAAGGACGTGCGCCGCGCACCGGCGGGAGAGCCGCCCGAGGGCTGGACCCGGTACACCGATCACGGCAGGGCCTACGACACGGTGCCTCTGGGCACCGGGGAAGTGGACTGGCCGACGGTGATCGAGGGCCTGGCGAGCGCGGGCTACGACGGGTACCTCACGCTCGAACCGCACTGCGCGCGGTCCCTCCTCCTGACCGAGACGGCCGGCGCGGCCGACCACCTGCGCGACATGGTCGAAGGCCGCGCACCCTCCCGCCGATGACCCGGAACCCCCCTCCCACCCGTCCGACCGTCCACCGCGCCCCTCGGCGACCCGCGCTGTTCCTGGACCGCGACGGCACCCTCACCGAGCCCCGGCACTACCCGTCCCGCCCCGAGGACCTGGTGCTCCAGGAGGGCATCGGGCCACCGCTGCGCGCCCTGAGGCGCCACGGCTTCGCCCTGATCGTGGTCACCAACCAGAGCGGGCTGGCCCGCGGTCTGGTCGACGAGGCCGCCATCGCGCCGATGCACCGGCGACTGCGGGAACTCCTGGCCCGCCGGCAGGTCCGGCTGGACGGGATCTACCTGTGCCCGCACCATCCGGACGGCACCGTGCCGCGGTTCGCCATCGCCTGCTCGTGCCGCAAGCCCGCCCCGGGAATGCTGCGTCAGGCCGCGGCCGACCTCGGCCGTGACCTGCCCTCCTCGTGGACGGTCGGCGACTCCGCCTGCGATGTCGACGCCGGTCATCGCGCCGGAACCCGCACCGCCCTCGTCGGCCCCCGGCCCCCCGCCGGCGTCGTACCGACCCTGTACCGGACCACGACCGCCCAGGCGCTCACCGCGATCCTGGACACCGCCGACGACGATACGGAGTCGTCCGGTCTGCGGACCCGGCCGTGACACCGGGGCAGCAATATCAGTCGCCCACCGGGCAACGGGTGTCAACTCCCGGACGGGAGGGCACTATACGGTTCCTTCCATGCCAAACCTCCCTGATGTCGTGGTCTGGTCCGTCCCCGCCTTCGTGCTGCTCGCCGTCGTCGAGATCGTCAGCGTCCGGCTGCATCCCCACGAAGAGGACGCCGGCTACGAGGCCAAGGACGCGGCGACCAGTGTCAGCATGGGGATCGGCAGTCTCTTCTTCACCTTCCTGTGGAAGTTCCAGGATGTCGCGATCTACAGCGTCGTCTACGAACTGACGCCACTGCGCGTGCCGTTGCTGTGGTGGACCTTTCCGCTGATGCTGCTCGCGCAGGACTTCCTGTCCTACTGGAGCCATCGCAGCCACCACGTCGTCCGGATCCTGTGGGCCTGCCACGTCGTCCACCACTCCAGCCGCAGGTTCAACCTGACCACCGCGCTGCGCCAGCCCTGGATGACGTTCACCGTGGGGTACTTCCTCCTCCCGATGGTCGCCCTCGGGGTGCACCCGGTGGTGCTGGCGTTCTGTTCCTCCGTCAACCTCGCCTACCAGTTCTGGATCCACACCGAGCGCATCGACAAGATGCCCCGATGGTTCGAGTCCGTCTTCAACACGCCGTCGCACCACCGGGTGCACCACGCCTCCCAGGGAAGCTATCTGGACCGCAACTTCGGCGGGGTGCTCATCGTCTGGGACCGGATGTTCGCGACGTTCACCCCGGAGACCGAACGGCCCGTCTACGGGCTGACGAAGAACATCCGGACGTACAACCCGCTGAAGGTCGCCTCGCACGAGTACCTGGCCATCGCCAAGGACGTGAGGACGGCCCGCAGTTGGAGCGAGCGGGCCGGTCTCGTGTTCCGCGGCCCCGGCTGGCGCCCGCAGGAGGAGCCGCCCGTCCCGGTGGTGTCCGTGGCGAAGGAACCCGCCGCGTAGGCGCGTGCGGGCGCACCGGGCGGGTCAGGAGCGTTCGAGCAGGGCGATCAGATCGGTGAAGGCCTCGCGGACGGCGTCGGGGTTCTCGATCCACGGGAAGTGCCCGGCCCCCGCGATGTGGCGCCGCAGCACGTTCGGCCGGTCGAAGCCCTCGGCCTGCCGCCAGATGTCCTGGTCGACGACGTGGTCCTCGGCGCCACTGACGAGGAGGGTCGGGAGCGTCCGCGGCGTCCAGAGCGCGCGGTACGACTCGTCGAAGTGCGCTTCGGCCCAGGCGACCGCCTCCTGGCAGTAGGGCAGACCCTCCAGGAGCCGTCGGCCGCGCGCCAGCCCGGCCGGGGTGAAGTTCCACGAGGCGGCGGCGAGGGTGAGCGCGCGCAGGGTCTCGTCACCGGGCTGCGCGGCGTGCCGGCGGAGCGCGTCCTGCACCCCGGGCAGCGGACGCGCCTGGGCCCACCGCTCGAACGTGCGGCGCCAGCCCGCGTGCGGAGCGCTGCTGACCAGGACCAGCGCGGACAGGCCGCGCTCCAGCTCGGGAACCGAGAGCGCGAACATCCCGCCGGTCGAATGCCCGACCATCACCACGTTCGCCATGCCCTCGACGGCCTCGGCGAGCACGTCCGGCCACCGCTCGAACGGGCGCGTGGGGACGGCCGGGAAGCCCCGGTTGGACCCGTCACCGGGCAGGTCGACCAGCCACGTCGTGCCCGGTACCGAGGACACGCGCGCCAGCCCCGCCACCGATGCGGAACCGAGGCCGGGGCCGCCCGGCACGAAGAGCCAGTTCCACGGCCCCGGGCGCACCGCCGCCCGACGCAGTCTCACTCCCGAACGCGTCCAGCGTTCGTCGGTCGCAAGCTCCATCCGAGAGGCCTCCAAGCCGTTCCGGGTGCGCCGGCCCCTCGGGTCACCGCTCCCACCGGTCGGGTCCGGTGATCCTGAAGCGGGCCAGGTCGCCCTCGGTGGCCACGCGGGAGAAGCCCGCCTTCTCCAGCACGCGCAGAGAGGCCGGGTTGGACAGCTCCGTGCTCGCGGCCACGGTGTGGACATCGGGCAGGGTGAGGGCGAAGCCGGCCAGGGCCCGGGTGGCCTCGGTGGCGTAGCCCCGGCCGCGGCGGGACGCCACAAGACCGTATCCGATCTCGACCGTGCCCTCGGCGGGCGGCCAGAACAGGCCGATGGATCCCACCACGAGGTGACGGTCGCGTTCGATGATCAGGCGGTGGCCGTGTGCGCCGAGCCAGGCGGGGTGCTGTGCGAGGAGGCCGGCGATGACGTGGTCGCCCTCGGCGGGGAAGTCGTCCGCCCAGTGCGCCGACCTGGTGCCGGTGCGGACCGCGGTCGCCTCGGCCGCGGTCCAGGGCCGAAGGACGAGGCGGTCGGTGGTCAGCTGTGCGGGGGCCGACGAGGGGGAGGAAGGGGAGGTGGACACGGATCGCTCCTCGGTCGTGGGAGACGACCGGCCGCGCTGTGCTCTCGCGCGCGCCGGATGAGGGCATGCTGACGACGGCCGAGGGCAGCCATGGTCATCGCCTCCTCATCCGGCGATCACGCGTCCTTCGCGCCGGGTCGACGCTAGCCATCCCGCCATCACCCGGGCAACGGGTTTTCGGCCGCCTGCCGTCCGAACGCACCGCCGCGATGGCCGGATTGTGACGCCGCACGACGGCCGGAATCGCAGGCATGCCAAGTGACCGGCGGGTAACCCGTACCGCCATGATCCCGCAGACACATTCCCACCGGCAGCCGCACGCGGTGACGGGGAGGTAGGCCATGCTCTTCCTGGTCGTCGCGTTCGTCGTCCTCGCCCTGCTGCTCGGGTCGGTCACGTACCTGCCCTGGCCCGTCACCGTGATCGCCGCCGTGATCGTCCTGACCTGGCTGGCGGTGTTCGCCGTCCGGGAGCGGCATCGCCGGGCCGGAACGAGGAGGGCCTGACCCATGCGCCTGACCGCGGCACCGTCGCGAGCCACCGGCCGCCGCGACACCGAGGGCATGGCGGTCGCCTCGTTCGTCCTGGGACTCGTGGGCCTGCTGGTCCTCAACCTGGTGCTCGGACCCCTCGCCATCGTTCTCGCCTCCCTCGCCCTGAAGCGGGGGACACCGCGCCCCTTCCGCGCCCGGCTGGGACTGGGGCTCGGCATCGCCGACCTCGTCCTCTTCGTCGCTCTCGCGTCCACCGACGGCGGCATGTCGTGGCACCTCACCTGGTGACGCCCCGGCGGCCGGCGAGGTGCCGGGCTTCGCCGCCCGCCAGGAGGGTAGGTGGGAGCCCACCGGCCCGCAGTCGGGCCGACCGTCGAAGGGGAAGAACAAGTGAAGGTCGCGCACAACGCACACGTCATCGCCGCCGGTGAACTGACCGACTCCCACGTGGGCGAGACCTTCTCGTACGAGAACCACGAGGGCGTGGTCTTCCACGCCCGCGTCGCCTTCGTCGAGATCCGTCCCGACCTCGTGAACGTCACCCTCGACGGAGTGGTCCACGAGGGCAACTCCGTCGTCCTCGGCCTGCGCCCCGAGGAGCAGCTGCACTTCACCGGCGACGCCCGGACGGAACGTCCGAACGGGTGAGCGGTTCCCTCCCGGCGTTTGCCGTCCGAGGTCGAGGACACCTGGAGGAGGGCCGCGGAACACGCGGTGCAGCCACCCCTTGCAGACCCTGTGCGAAAGGACTCCTGTGACTCAGAGCATCTGGAACTACGCGCCGACGGCGGGCCACACCCCCGACACCGACCTGACCGGGTACAAGGTCGAGGCGATGGACGGGCACATCGGCAAGGTCGACCAGCACTCCAACGACGTCGGCTCCCAGTACATCGTCGTCGACACCGGCGTGTGGATCTTCGGCAAGGAGGTCCTGCTTCCGGCCGGGACCGTCACGGCCGTCGACCACGACGACAGGACGATCAGGGTCGCCCGGTCGAAGGAGCAGATCAAGAACGCGCCCGAGTTCGACAAGGACAAGCACCTGGGCGACCCGTCCTACCGGGACCAGATCAGCGGCCACTACGGCAGCGGCGGCCCGGGCCACTGAGCACGCCCGGGCACGTGCTGCCGGGCCGAGCCGCTGTACTCGAACAGCCCGGGGCCCCGGCGGGGGCCGACCCCCGCCGGGGCGCCGTCAGGAACGGACGATGCCGCGCACGTTGCGGAGCGAGCCGCAGTCGTCCTTCAGCCGGCGTTCGCGCTCCTCCCGGAACGCCCTCCCCAGTTCCTCGCGCCGCCCCATCGCCACGTTCTCGCGCGCGCTGTTGAGGATGGTGCGCTCCTCCTCGTCGGTGTGGTGGGTGATGGCCGCCACCAGGTCCTCCAGCTTGGAGTCCCACTCCTCGGAGCCGACCTCCTCCACCTCGAGGAGGTCCAGAAGAGCCTTGTTGCCCTCGTCGTGCTCGTGCTCCCCGTGCTCGACCTCCTCGTCGTCGATGCGCTCGTACCGCTTCAGGACGGGATACACCTCGGCCTCCTCGGCCGCCGCGTGCGCGATCAGCAGGCCCGCGAACTCGTCGAGGGCCGCGGACCGGTCGGCCTCGACGCTGCGCATCAGACGGAACAGGTCCTCCATGCGCCGGTGGTCCTGAAGGATGAGTTCGACGACGTCCTGTGTATCGGCCATGCGGGGCACCACTCTCGTGCGAACGGATGAGGTCACCACCACCTACCCCCGCTCTCGTCATCGATGGCTCGCGGGCCGTGCCGCCCGCCGCCCCCACGACGGGCCCGCCGGCCCGGCGAGGCAGGGGCGCCCGGGGTTCAGTACCGGAGGGAGGCGAGCCAGTCGGTCAGCAGGCGGTTGACCTCGTCGGGGCGTTCCTGCTGGACCCAGTGGCCGCAGCCCTCCAGGACGTGGGAGGCGGCCAGGCCCGGGAGGGTCGTCGGGAAGGCGTCGATGGCGTCGGCCATCCAGGTGGTCGAGGCGTCCGAGGCACCGCCGATGAACAGGGACGGCTGCTTGATCGGTGCCCCGCGGTACGGGGCGAGGTCCTCCCAGTCGCGGTCCATGGCGCGGTAGCGGTTGAGGGCACCGGTCAGTCCGGTGCGCTCGAACTCCCCGGCGTACACGTCGAGGTCGTCCTCGGTCAGCCAGGAGGGGAGCCGACCCGCGGGGAAGCGGTCGCGCAGCCTGCCGCCGTCGCGGGCCACGAAGTGCGGGTCGGGCTCGGACCGGGCGGGCATGGTGTCGGCGGACAGGGCCGCGTAGAAGCCCGCGAGCCAGCCCCGGACGTCCGGCTCGATCTCCGCTTCGGCGCGGCCGGGCTCCTGGAAGTAGGAGACGTGGAACTCCTGGCCGGGGCCGCCGATCCGGCCGAAGACCTCGGTGGGCCGGGGGCCGCCGGGCGGCGCGTAGGGGACGCTCAGCAGGGCGACGGCGTGGAAGATCTCGGGATGCACGAGGGCGGACGTGGCCGCGATGGGGGAGCCCCAGTCGTGTCCGACGACCACGGCGCTCCGCTCGCCGAGGGCGTGGACGAGGGCGACGTTGTCCTCCACCAGGTCCAGCATCCGGTAGGCGTCGCTCTCTGCGGGCCTGGAGGAGCGGCCGTAGCCGCGCACGTCGAGCGCCACCGCCCGGTACCCGGCCGCGGCGAGGGCCGGGAGCTGCCGGCGCCAGGAGTACCAGGACTCGGGGAAGCCGTGGACGAGCAGGACCAGCGGGCCGCTGCCCTGCTCGACCAGGTGCAGGCGCCCGGCGGGAGCCTCGATGGTGCGGTGGCGCGGCTGACTGGACGGCTGGGAGCGCATGGGGTTCTCCTCGGATCGGGGCGGACGCGGGGTACCCGTCGATCATGCTGCGCGGCGGCCGTCCGACGCGATCACTCTTGCCGCCCTGGCAAACTGGCAGGACAGGGCGGTGTGGCCGGAGGGGGCGGGGTCAGGGTGGTGGACGACGGCATGGCCGAGACGATGGCGGCGATGGGCTCCGGGCTGCGGGCCGTGCGCGAGCGGCGCGGTGCCACGCTCACCGGTGTCAGCCGGTCGACCGGCATCTCGCTGAGCACGCTCTCGCGCATCGAGACCGGCCGGCGCAGGCCGACCCTGGAGGTGGTGCTGCGGTTGGCGCGGGAGTACGGCGTGGGCCTGGACGAGTTGGCCGGCACCGCACCCGCCGCGCCGACCGAGCCCCGTACGCCGGTCCCGCGGCGCTTCGGCGACGACAAGGCGGTGCTTCCGCTGACCCGTTACGTCGGCGGTCTGCACGCCCACAAGCACGTCCTGCCCGCGGTCGAGGAGCCTGCGGCGCGGCCGCGGCAGGTCTCCCACGACGGCCACGAGTGGCTGTGCGTGCTGTACGGGCGGCTGTGGCTGGCGCTGGGGGAGCAGGACCTCGTCCTGAGCGCCGGGGACGTCGCCGAGTTCGACACCCGCGTCGCGCACGGGGTCGCCAACGCCGGGACCGGCGGGCCGGTCGAGTACCTGGTCATGTTCGGTCCCCAGGGAGAGCGTCCGCGCCCGCGCACGGGACCGCCCCCCGGCCGCGGACCCGGGTAGCCGACCGCGCCACCGCCCGGGAGCCGCTCCCGTGCACGGCGCCGCGCACGGGCGGACGGCCCGTTGGGGCATGGGCCGCGCCGTGTCCCGACCGGTGGCGGCCCGGCGCACTCCCAGGGCCCCACGGGCCCCCGTCGAGGTTGTCGCCACCCGCCCGAGCGGCGCCGGAACGTCATGTCGGGGATCCGGTGCCGGGCGCCCCGCGCGGTCCCGCCGGCCGGGTGCTTGGCGGCGCCGTCCCGTCAGCGGCGCGGACGGCGCGCTCAGGCGGGGCGCTCGGCCATGACGACCACGCCCGGGCCGCTCCACTCCTCCCCGGGGAGCCGGAGTTCGGCGACCGGGCGCAGCCCGGCCTCCTCGATCAGGGCGACGAGTTCTTCCGGCCGCCACTTGTGCGTCGTCCAGCGCACGGGCACACCTCCGTAGGCCTCCGTGCGCACCGCGTCCACGTCGCCGACGTGGGTCGCGGTGATGAAGTGCCCACCCGGCTTCAGGGCGTGCGCGAACAGGGCGAGGACCTGGGGCAGGACGGCGCGCGGGAGGTTGAACAGCGACCACCAGCCGAGGACGCCGCCCAGGGACGCCTCCGCCAGGTCGAGTTCGGTGGCGGAGGCGACGCTGAAGCGGCATCCCGGATGAAGGCGGCGCGCGTTCTCGATCATGCGGGGCGACAGGTCGACCCCGGACACGTCGAGTCCGCGTTCGGCGAGGTAGCCGGTCACCGTGCCGGGTCCGCAGCCGACGTCGAGAACCGGCCCCAGCCCGCCCACGCTGTCGGCGAAGGCGTCGATCGACGCCTTCTGCCAGGGATGGCGGCGGATGTCGCCGATTCCCGTCGACAGCACCATGTGGGCGTAGTTGTCGGCCACGCGGTCGTACGAGTCACGGACCACGTCGAGATCGGCCGGGCGGTCGATACGGTGTGCGCGCATCGGTGAACCGTACAGTCGCCGGCGCGGGACCGCTCGTGATCGGCCGTTCCCGCGACCGGCGCTCGGTCACGTCAGCGGGCGCTGCCGAGGTCGCGGTCGGCGTCGCTGCCCTGGAGCATGAGGGTGGTCTCCTCGATGCGCCGGAAGCGGCCGTCGGGGGTGAGGTCGGCGAAGACGTACACCTCCATGGCGACGGTGCTGCCGTCGGTCTTGGTGACGTGGCAGGTGTGCCGGTCGGCGTACCTGCTGCCGTCGCACAGCTCCTCGTGCACCTCGACCCTGCCGTCGGCGACGATGCCGCGCAGGTGGCCGATGTGGTCGAGGAACCCGGCGCGATCGGCCCACTCGCCGTCCGTGCGCTGCCGGTAGTCGGGGGCGAAGTGGCGGTCGACGGCCTCCTCCAGCGGGAGGTCGCGGTTGAAGAGCAGGTCGTTGAGGGCGGCCTCGATGCGGGTGAGGGTCATGGTGGTGTCCTTTCGGGGCGAAGCAGGGAACGCCGAGCGATCAATGCGTGCGTTACGCACGCTTCGCTGAAACTGTAACACCTGATGCGTGCGCAGCGCACGCGATTGGGGGGTGGCGGGTGCCGCCCCGGATACAGAGGACGGGCGGGTGCGGTCAGGCGCGCGGTGCGGCGTCAGCCGGTGCCGGCGTCGCCGCCCACGGGCATGCGCTCGTAGCACTCGGAGTCAGGGGCCGGCTTCGCGCCCTGATGGCCCCTGATCTCCACGCGCGCGCCGACCCTGATCGCGTCGTAGACCCACTTCCCGTCCGAGGGCGAGAGGTCGACGGAGCCGGGCCCGGCGTCGTTGCCGATGCTTCCGAGGCCTTCGACGGGGTACAGCGCGCCCATCAGGAGCCGCTGACGGTGGGCGCGGTCCGTGAAGGTGACCGCCCAGCGCCTGACGCGGGCGCTCGCGACGTACTTGGCGGCGCTGTTGGGCGGCATCTTCAGGGCGGGGTGCTTCGCCCTGACGGTGACCAGCGTCTCGCCGATCGGGCAGGCTTCGTCCAGCCCGCTGATGCGGAACTTCCTGCCTTCGACGGCGAGTGTGTGGGCGTCCAGGTCGATCGTCACCCGCTGGACGGGTGCCGGGGGCGGGGCGGCCGGCGGCACGGGCGCCCTGGTGGGGGAGTCGGGGGCGCCGCCTGCGACGGCGGCGAGGGCCGCGAGCGCGGTGGCGCAGAGCGCGCCGCGTCGGGCGCGGCGGCGGCGTACCGCCCGCCCCCTGACCTGTGCGCCGGTGGTCGGGGCGGCCGCCGTGCCCTGTGCGGCCAGGAGGTGGAGCCGGGTGGACAGTTCCGCCTCGGTCAGGGGCTGCGGAGGCTGCTGCTCAGGCACGGGCTTCCTCCGTGAGGCGGGGTTCCTCGATCGTCAGATGACCGGCGAGTGCGGTGCGGCCCCGAGACAGACGCGCCTTGACGGTGCCGAGAGCGGTCCCGGTCTCGGTGGCTATCTGCTCCACGCTCAGATCGCACAGGTGATGCAGCACGATCGCGGTCCGCTGCGCCTCCGGCAGTCGCCGCAGGGCGGTGACCAGCGCCACGTGGTCCGGGCTCGGTTCGGGCGCTGCCCGGGGGGCGGACGTGCTCCGGACCAGCTCCCACCAGTGGCGCGCCCGCCGCCAGCGGCTCATCGCCAGACGGTGCGCCACCGTGCGGATCCATGCCTCCGGTTCCCGGTCGCCGTTCAGGACGGTCGAACGCCGGTCCCAGGCACGCACGAAAGCCTCCTGCACCACGTCCTGGGCCTCGGCGTGGTCGCCCGTCAGGGCGTACAGCTGGCCGACCAGGCGGGGATAGGAAGCCGTGTAGAAGAGGTCGAACTCGTCCTCGGTCACCTGGTGGTGCCCTCTTCCGCGGTGTGCGGCGCGGCGGCGCCGACGCCGTCGGCGGTCGGGCCGGCGGAACGGTCCAGGTGCATGGGATCCCCCGTGTGAAGTGCGGCTGTCCACTTCACTACGCACGGGCGCGGCGCCGGGTTGCACCGGACCGGAAACTTTTTCGGGACCGGACCGGGGCGGTCGGGTCCGGCACGGCTTCGTGGGCCGCACGGCACGGAGCGGGAACGGCCGCCGGCCGTTCCCGCTCGGAGTCGTCCGGGCCGGCCCCGGGCGGATCCGCTACTCGGCGATGTCGATGTGCATGTTGAACTTGACCCCGGCGACCTTCAGCAGCAGGTTGCCCTGCACCTTCCGCTTGGCCAGGGTGTCGCCCACGTTGCCCTTGCCCAGGGCGGCCTTGTCCTGCGGCGGGAAGCTGTGGAACTCCGTGTAGACCCCGCCCGTGGCCAGCGGGGCCGCCTCGTCCCACTCCTCACGCAGTTCCGCGTAGGCGGAGGCGTCCATCGGGGAGCCGCCCAGGCCCAGGTTGACGCGCTCCCCGCCCACGTAGGCCGCCGCGCACTGCTTGACGACGGTCAGGACCAGGGAGTCCTTGAGGGCGTAATGTGACGTGATCTTGCCGATCAGGTTGGCGGCGTCGTTGTCGACCTTCTTCTTCCGGGCCTCGCGGGCGCCGGACTTGACCATGTCGAGGCGGTCGCTGTCGATCGCCTTGTACGCCTCGACGTACCCCTTGTCCTTGCTCCGGGCGATCCTGATCGTCGTGTCCCACTTGTCGGGCGAGATCCACTCGGGGTCGAAGCCGATGGACTCGCAGTACTCCAGGAGGCTCTCGTTGGCTTCCTTGTCGCTCTCGGCGTACTTGGGCATGGCGGGTGTCCCCCTCCGTCGTGCTGAGGTCCACCAACCTCCCATGACGGAATGGTGCTTGTCACCCGTTTCGCGTGGATGGTGACATGGGGTGACTTTTGTGGTGAACGAGGTCACCGGGACTGCCCGCACCCCCGCGGGTCGTCCGACGACGGCCCCTCGGCGCCGCAGGCCGCGGCCGACGGCCCCGGAAGGGCTCTCGTGGAGCCGTGCCGGTGGCGCCCGCGGCGCGCGGAGCCGGAGGGCGACGCGGTGGCCGTCGAGTCCTTGCCGTCCTTGCCCGCGCTTCCGTTCGTCCCGTCCTTGCCGTCCCGGCCGTCCCGCCCCGTCTGGCCGTCCTGCCCGTCCTGGCCGTCCTTCCCGTCCCTGCCCTCCAGGCCGCGCGGGCCGCTCGGGCCGGTGGGGCCGGCCGGGCCGGTCGGGCCGCGCAGGACCTTCATGCCCTGGAGGTCCATGTGCTGTACCTGCAGATCGTCGATCTGCAGCTGCTGGTCGACGAGCGCGGCCGACTGCACGACGAGCGTGGCGATCAGTGCTCCGCCCAGCACGAGTTGGCGCCGCGGTCTGCGCAGCAAGTCGTTGACGCTGTTCACTTGACCCCTCACATGGCGTGGCAAGCGCGGAGTGGATGAGCAGAGATCGCAAAATCGGACATCCGCCAACGGGATTCTATGAATAAACGTCAAATTTGTGCGTATTTGATCAAAAATGTTGGTGGCAGCCGTGTCGCCGCCACCTGCCCGAGGGCCCGTGTGGCGCGCCCGCGCGCGGGGGTGTGCGAGGGATCATGGCGCGGTGCCGCTCCTCGCGTCCTTCATCGAGCCGTCGGGCCAGGGATGGTCACAGGTCGCCGACTTCGCGGTCGCCTTCGTGCTGTCCGGCGCGATCGGCGCCGAGCGCGAGATCCGGCAGAAGGCCGCGGGCCTGCGCACCTACACCATCGTCGGCATCGGGGCGGCCCTGTTCACCCAGGTGAGCGCGTACGGGTTCGCCGACGTCCTGCGCACCGGACAGGTGGTCCTGGACCCCTCCCGGGTCGCCGCCCAGATCGTCGTCGGGCTCGGCTTCATCGGTGCCGGTCTGATCTTCGTACAACACGGGTCGGTGCGTGGACTGACCACCGCCGCCAGCGTCTGGCTGACCGCCGCCGTCGGGACGGCCGCCGCTGCGGGGCTCCCTCTCCTGGCGGCCCTGACCACCGCCGCCTACTTCGTGGTCTCGTACCTGCTGGCGCCCTTGCTGCACCGGCTGCCGCGGCTTCGCGCGGCGCCGATCCGCTACCGCGTCTCCTATCTGGAAGGCGCGGGCGCGCTGCGTGAACTGGTGCGGCAGGTCTCCCGGTCGGGTTTCTCCGTGGTCGAACTCGTGACACTGGGCCGCGTGGAGAGTTACGGCAGGATCAGGCCGCTCGGCCCCCAGGCGCCCGGACCTGCACCGGCACCGGCACCGGCGGACGCGGAGGCGGACCGCACCGTGGAGATCCTGCTGACCGTCGAGGGGATCGGCGACACCCGCGAGCTGACGGCCCGACTCGTCGCGGTGCCCGGCGTGCTGGCCTGCTCGCTCAGCCCGCTGCTCGGCGAGTGACGGATCCGGGGCGGCGGGGGCGAGGACGACGAGCCAGGCGGGGCGTCCCGCCCCGGCCCCCTGCCGCCCCGGCCACCGCCTCGTATCCGGGTCCGGCCGTGGATCAGCCGCCCGACCGCGAGCGGGCCGCCGACGCCAGGGCCCGGAACTCGTCCCAGCGCACCCGGGGCCGTGGCAGGCCGCGGCGCTCCAGGTAGCGGCGCGTCGCCCGCTTGGTCCGGCGCAGGACCCGGATCGCGTCGGTCGGGCGCCCGGTCCCCATCGGCTCCACCACGGCCGAGGGCACGAGCAGCCACCCGTCGCCGGACGCCCTCAGTTCGCCCCGCACGACGGCGTTGCTCATGTGGTTGAGGAGTTCGTCGTGCCGGTGCACCAGCAGGGAGGCGGGACCCGGTGCCACGGCGAGGCCGGGCGGCGCGTCCACCGCGAAACCCTCGGCCGTGGCGAGCGGCCGGGTGCGCGCGAGCACCGGTGCGCCGGCGGCGTCGCGGGCGGCCAGCACCGCGGTCCCGAAGCGGGCCAACAGGGCGGCCCCCGTGAGGGTGCCGGTCGCGGGCGGCCCGGGCGGGGGAGTGGAGGGCGCCGAGGGCCGCGTGGCCACCTCCTCGGGGGTGACGGTGATCAGGAGCCGCAGGTAGTACCAGTCCATCAGGGGCCGCATGGCGGCCGAGACGTACGCCCGGCTGTGCGGCTGGCGCTCGAAGAGCATCCGCCAGTAGTCCTCGGCGCCCTCAGGACCCGCCATGACCGTGTCGGGGCACACGGCCCTGCCGGAGACGAAAATCTGCGGGGGCTGGTCGAGACCGCTGCCGGTGGGATCGGAGAACAGCAGCGCGACCCGGCCGTCCCGGCGTATGTTCAGCGCCTTCTGGGCGAACGCCAGGGACGTGCTCAGCAGCAGCGTCCCGTCCGGGCGGCGCCGGAACGCCGTCGGCCAGGCCATCGGGGTGCCGTCCCGGCCGAGCGTGGCGAACTCGCAGGTCCGATAGGCGTCCAGGACGTCGACGGGCGCGGAGTCGAGTACGGTCACGGTCCTACTCCCCGTCCACAGGCGTGCGCATGTCCCGGCAGTGGGCGGCGTACTGGCGCCGGCCGACCGCCTTCCACAGCACCCGGCCGAGCCACGGCGCGCGGCCCAGGAAGTACGCGGCCTCCTGCGGTGTGGCCTCCTCGAGGATCGCGCCGAGGGCCAGCAGGCGCTTGTTCTTGGGCAGCTCCTCGAGCCCCCGCTCGCCGACCGCGTCCCACTCGGCCACGCTCAGGTGCTCCGCCGCCAGCGGCAGCAGCAGCCGCTCCTCGTCGTCGAGGTGCTCCAGCAGGGCCGCGCGGTGCTCCTCCAACGCCAGCGCCAGCTCCTGACCGGCTACCGGGTCGGCCGCGCGCTCCCACGTGGGTGTCCACACGGCGACGGACTCGAGGCTCCGGTCGATCCGCTCGTGTTGCTCCCGCATCCGGGCCACCAGCGCCGTGTCCGTGACACGGTCGCGCAGCGGCGGCCACAGGAGGTCGTCCTCCGCGGCGTGGTGGAGGTGCAGACCATCCACGTAGTCGCGTACGAACGCCGCGACCTTCGCCGCCCGTGCGGTGTCGCCCTCGGGCACGGCACGCACCATCCGGGGCAGCAGCGCCGACTCGCGGCGGAAGATCCGGTGGACCACCACCATCTCGTGGGTGTAGGGACGCTCGGCGGCGGGAAGCCCGCCTGTGGTGTTACTGGGGGACACGCTCACTTGCTCCAACGATCGTGATGCCGACAACAGTCGTCCAGCATCCGCACCGCTCTTGGCGTCCGCTTGGCGCCGACGCGTGCCGCGTTTATCGTCCGTTGACGGCCTGGACCTGCGGCTCCGGTAGATTCGCGCGGCGTGCTGCGTATTCGAGTCCTGGGTTCGCTGGACGCCGAAGTCGGGTCGAGCCCGGTCGACCTGGGCGCTCCGCGGCAAAGAGCCGTCCTGTCCCTGCTGATAGTGGCGCGCGGCGGAGTGGTGCCGGTCGACCGGCTGACCGACCAGCTGTGGCGAGGAGCGCCGCCCGCGAAGGCACTGGCGTCCCTGCACTCCTACGTGTCCAACCTGCGCCGGTCACTGGAGCCGGGACGGCCCCCGCGCTCCCCGGCGGCCCTTCTCGTCACCGCGCCCCCCGGCTACGCCCTGCGGCTGCCCGAGGACGCGGTGGACGCCTGGCGCTTCGAGTCCTGGGTGCGCCGGGCACGGCACGCGCCGTCGGAGGAGGCCAGGGAGCTCCTCGCCGAGGCGCTCGGATGCTGGCGGGGGCCCGCCTTCGCGGAGCACGCGGACGAGGACTGGGCCGCGCCCGAGGTGGCCCGGCTGACGGAACTGCGGGCCGAGGCCCGGGAGCTGGCCGTGGCGGCCGACCTCGCCGCCGGGCGCGCCGCCGAGGCGGGGCTGGCGGCCGAGACCCTGGTCCGGGAGAGCCCGCTCCGGGAGGAGGGGTGGCGGCTGCTCGCCCTGGCCCGGTGGGCCGCGGGCCGGCAGGCCGACGCCCTTGCCTCGCTCCGCCGCGCGGCCGCCGTGCTGCGCGACGAACTGGGCTGCGATCCGGGCCCTGCCCTGGCCGAGTTGGAGCACGCCGTGCTCACCCGGCGGCTCGACGTGCTCCGTGCCGCCGTCCCCGGTGGCCCGCTCGGCGTGCCCGCGCCGCCGCGCGTGCCCGCCCGCGACGCGTCGGCCCCGCCCGTGGACGCGTCGCCGCCGCACCCCTCGTCATCCGAGCACGCTCCCCGGCTCCGTCCGCGTCCCCCCACCCGCCCCGATGGCGCGGGCGGTCCGGATCCTGTGCCGGATCCCGTGCCGGTTCCCGCCGCCGAACCCGTCCGCGCCGCCTCCGGGCTGTTCGTCGGCCGCGGCGCCGAGCTGCGCGCCCTGGACGACGCGGCCCGCGCGGCCCGCCACGGGGGCGCGATGGCGCTGGTCACCGGTGAGGCCGGTGCCGGCAAGAGCGCGCTGCTGGGCCGGGCCTGTGCGCGGCTGCGCGCCGACGGGTGGCGGGTGGTGATCGGGCGCTGCCCGGAGTACGAGGGCGCGCCGCCCGCCTGGGCGTGGGTGGAGGCGCTCGGCGCGCTCGCCCGCGACCTGCCTCCCCGGCGTCCGCAGGAGCTGGCCGTCCTGCTGCGAGAGCCCGAGAGCGCGGGCGCCACGAACCGGGACGAGGCGACCGCCGGCCGCTTCCGCATGCACCGCGCGTTCGCCGCCTGGCTGCGGGACGCGGCGGCCCATGTGCCGCTCGCGGTCGTCCTGGAGGATCTGCACCGCGCCGACGGAGAGACACTCGCCCTGCTCGAAGCGGCGGCCGAGGTCACCGGAGCACCCCTGCTCACCGTCGCCAGCTACCGGCCGGCCGAGGTGGGCGAGCCCCTGGTCAAGACCCTCGCCAACCTCGCCGCCGGCCTCCCGCACCGGGTCGCGCTGCGCGGTCTGCCGCCGCAGGACGTGGCCACCGTGGTCGAGACAGTCTGCACGGAGGCCGTCGACGCGAGGACGATGGCGGTGCTCGCCGAGAGGACCGGGGGCAATCCGTTCTACGTCCTGGAGAGCGCGCGCCTGCTGGCCAGCGAGGGCGCCCTCGTCGCGGTCTCGGAGGTCCCCCAGGGTGTGCGCGACGTCCTGCGCAGGCGCCTCGCGCTGCTGCCCGCCGCCGCGCTGACCGCGGTTCAGCTCGCGGCCGTCGCCGGCCTCGAGGCGGAGGTGGCCCTGCTGGCGGAGGCCGGCGGCGGGGACGAGCGGCAGGTGCTGGACGGCCTCGACGCCGCGCTGGCCGCCGAACTGCTCGCCGAGCCGGGCCCCGGACGTGTCCGGTTCGTGCACGCGCTGGTCCGCGACACCGTCTACACGGATCTGCCGGGAGCACGGCGGGCCCGTCTGCACGCCCGTATCGCGCGCACCCTGCGCCGCCACCGGCCCGACGACCTCGCGGCCCTGGCCCACCACTTCGCCCGCTCGGGCAGCACCGTGCACGCGCCCCTGGCCATCGACTACGCGCTGCGGGCCGCCGAAGTGGCCGAGCGGCGCTACGCCCACGACGTGGCGGTGCAACTCGTCCAGCAGGCGATCGACGTGCACATCACCGCCACGGTCGACACGCACACCCGGCCCGACCGCCTGGTGGGCCTGCTGGTGCGGCTGCTCGGCGCGCAGATCCGGGCCGGCTCGACCGACGCGGCCCTCGGCACCCGTCAGCGGGCCGTCGCGCTGGCCGAACAGGCAGACCGGGGCGACCTCGTCGCGGCGGTCTACGGCGCCTGGACCGAACCCTCGCCGTGGCGAAGCCGGTTGGAGGGCTTCTACGACCCCGCCGCGCTGGCCCGCCTGGAGGGGCTCGCGGCCGACCCCGGGCTCGACGACTCCGTGCGGGCCCGCGTGCTCCAGGTCCTCGTCGAGGTCGTGGCGGCCGTGGACGCGCCACGCGCCCGCGAGGCGGCACGCACCCAGTTGGCGCTGGCCCGGGCGGGCGGCGAACCCCGGCTGCTCGCAGCCGCGTTGATGACCTCCGCCAAACTGCTGCCGCACGAGGTGCACGGCTCCTCCCGAGTGCCGCTGGTCGCCGAGCTGCGGCAGCTCTCCCAGGCCCATGACCTGCCCGCCTACCGCTGGGTGTGTGAGCACCTGGACGCGATGACCGCGGCGACGCTGAACGACCCGGCCGAGGTGCGTCTGCGCACCGCTCGGGGAGGGGACCTCGCCCACCGCTACGGGCTGGTGTGGGCGCAGGGACTCGGCACGCTGACCTCGGCCATGCTGGCGACCGTCGCCGGCCGATTCGAGGCGGCACGGGCCGCGTACACCGAGGCCGACGGCCTGCTGCGGCGGGTCGGGGCCCGGCACGCCACGGCGCTGCGCACCCTGGGCCTGTTCACCATCGGGCTCGCGCAAGGCCGTACGGCCGAGATCGAGCCGATGATGCGCGAGGTCTACGACGCCGTGGGCGCCCCGGTCGGAGTCGCCCTCGCCCTCGTCCTGGCCCGGCTCGGCAGGCTGGACGAGGCCCGTGCCGTGCGGTGCCCGCCCGAGCCCGTCACGGACCATCTGTACGGCATGGACCTCGACTTCCGGGCCGAACTCGCCATCCTCGGCGACGACCGGGACACCGCCTCCGCGCTGGTCGCCCAGCTGCACCCGGTGCGTGAGCAGTTGGGCGGCGTGGCCGGCGCGGCGTATGCGACCCGGCCGCTCGCCCACGCGCTCGCGGACCTGCACCGCTTCCTGGGCCGGGACCGGGAGGCGGCGGAGCACTATGCGCTGGCCGAACGCACCGCTCTGGCCTGGGACTCACCGCATCTGGCGGCAGGCGCGCGACGGGCCGCGGCCGAGTTGGCCGCGGCCCGCGAGCGGCGGAGGATCATCCTGCCGTGACCCGGACGGCACCGCGGAGGGGGCATCCGGCGCCCTCCGCGGTGCCCGGTCCCCGCGTCGGCCGGTTCAGCCGTCGATGCGGTGGGTGGACCAGAACGAGGTCAGATCGGTGGCCGTGGCGGCCTGGGCGGCGGCCTTGAACTCGGCCGTCGTGGAGACGCCGTACCAGTGTGCGGTGGCGTAGTCCTTCAGCAGCTTGGTCATGGCGGTGTCGCCGATCGTGCGCCGCAGGTCGTGCAGGGCGCACTTGCCGTAGGTGTAGACGACGGTGGAGTACCGGGAGGAGTGGGCGTCCCAGTAGGCCATCGAGTTGGTGATCTTCTCCGCCGACGACGACCAGGAGACGTTGTTCCAGCAGTTGGTGCCGCTGATGTTCAGGGCGAGATCGGTGGCGTAGTCGGTGAACGCCTCGTCCAGCCACGGGCTGTTGTACTCGTCGTCCCCGACGATGCCGTACCACCACTGGTGGCCGATCTCATGGGTGAGCGCCGTGGTGCTGACCAGGTCGAGGACGAAGCCGGGGTACTCCATGCCGCCGAACCAGAAGTTGTTGTCGATCACCGCGTCGAGTTCGCCGTACGGGTAGGTGCCGAACCGTCCCGCGTGGGCGTCGACGGCGGACTTCGCGGTGCTGAGCATCGACTGGGCGCTGGAGGAGCTGATGCCCGACACGGAGTAGATGTTCACCGGGACGCCGGCGCCGGAGGTGCCGGAGATCTTGGTGAAGGGTCCGGCGGCCCAGGCGAAGTCGCGGACCTTGGAGGCGGTGGCCGTGGTGACGGTGCGCCCGCTGGTTCCGGGGGTGTCGACCGAGGTGCCGGTGGCGGGCACCAGCAGGCCGCTGGGGTGGTCCAGGGTCACCGTGAAGTCGGCGGCCAGGGAGTAGAACGACTCGCCGTTGTTGGTGTAGGGGTCCAGGTGCCAGCCCGCTCCGTCCTTGACGGCGAGGACGGGCAGGGCGTTGCCGATGAGGCTGAACGCCCCGTCGTAGCCGAACCGGTCCGCGCCGCTGGGCACGGTGATGCCGAGGTCGAAACCGATCGTGGCGCTCTGCCCCTGGGCGAGCGGGGTGGGCAGGCTGATCTGGAGGGCCGTGCAGGCCACCGAGAGGGCGCCGGCGGTGCCGCCGGTGACATGGGTGACGGTGATCGGCGGGGCGGAGCAGGTGCCGTGGTAGTTGTCCCACAGCCTCAGGTACACCTCGCTCAGCGCGGTGGAGGAGGCGTTGGTGAACGTGGCGCTCTCGTGACCGGTCCAGCTCCTGCCGGTGGTGTCGCTGCTCAGGGAGACGGTGTACGACGGGGAGGCCGGGGTGCGGGTGGAGTCCGCCGGCGGGGTCGAGTCGCCCGAGGTGTCGAGCGCGATGTCGTCCAGCACGAAGCTCGTCTGCAGGCTGGAGTCCTCGGAGCCGGTGAACGCGACGGTCACGGTCTGGCCCGCGAACGCGGAGACGTCGAACGACTTCTGCGCGTAGCCGGTGTTCTTGTCGAGGTTCGAGTACGTCGCCAGCGTCGTGCTGCCGACCTTGGCCGTCAGTTTGTCGTACTGCGTGGACGAGGTCGTCTCGGCGGTGTCGATGTGCAGCCAGAAGCTCAGGGTCGCGTGCGCGCAACCGGCCGGGATGGCCACGCTCTGCGAGAGGCTGTCGGTGCGGGTCCGCCCGGTGCCGTCCAGCCACGCGAACGAGGTGCCGCCGTGCGCGCTCTGGCCGGAACGGTTGGTGATCACGCTGCTCGACGACGGGGTCCAGGGGGACGTGCCGCTCTCGAAGCCGCCGTTGGTGACGACCTGGGCCGGGGTGCAGGTGGCGGCCGGGGGCGGGGCTGCCGCCTCAGGTGCGGCTGCCGCCGGGGCGGCGGGGACGGACAGGGCGGCCAGCGCGGCGATGGCGATCGCGCTCACGGCGAGACCCTTGTGGGGAGTGTGTCTCACACGGAACTCCTTTGACGCGGCCGGTGGTCACCGGCCTGCTCGGTGGGCCGCGCCCCGGCGAGGGTGTGCCGGTGACGGGCCGCGGGCTGCGCGAAACGGTGTGTGTGAACGGTGGAGAGGTGCCGGCCCCGTCTCCTCTGGGGAAGGGCGTGGGCCGCACTGCCGGAAGAGTGACAGATCTGACAAGAACATGCCACTGTCCGGCGGTCGGGCCCTTCCCGCGTGAACCGCCGGGACCGGCACCGGCGTTCCGTCTCAGCGCGCGTCGGCCGGTGCCGGTGCCTGGTCGGCACTCCCGTCGAGGAAGCCGCCCGACTGGTGGTCCCACAGCCGTGCGTAGACGCCGTCCGAGGCCAGCAACTCCTCGTGCGAGCCCCGCTCGACGATCCGCCCGCGGTCCATGACCACCAGTTGGTCCATCCGCGCCACCGTGCTCAGCCGGTGCGCCACCACGAACGCCGTGCGCCCCTCCATGAGCCGCCACAGCGCCTCCTGGACGAGGACCTCGCTCTCGGAGTCGAGCGCGCTGGTCGCCTCGTCGAGCAGCAGGATCGGCGCGTCGCGCAGGATGGCCCGGGCCAGGGCGACCCGCTGGCGCTGGCCACCCGACAGCTTGACCCCGCGCTCGCCCACCATGGTGTCGAACCCGTCGGGCAGCGCGTCCACGAACTCCGTGACATGCGCCGCCTGGGCCGCCCGCCGGATCTCGGCGTCGGTGGCGCCCGGACGGGCGAACGCGATGTTGTCCCGCAGGGTGCGGTGGAACATGGCCGGGTCCTGCGGCACGTAGGCGATCAGACCGCGCAGGTCGGCCTGGCGCAGCGCGGTGATGTCCTGACCGCCGATCAGGATCCGGCCGCCGTCGACGTCCGTCATCCGCAGCAGCAGCCGGGTCAGCGTCGTCTTGCCGCCCCCGGAGCGGCCCACAAGACCGATCCGCGTTCCGCTGGGCACCGACAGGTCGAGGTCCTCGAACAGCGGTTCACCGCCCCCGTGCGCGAAGGTCACCCGCTCGAAACGGATGTCGGCGGGCCGGTCGAGCAGCGGCTCGGGCACCTTCGGGTCGAGCACGCTCGGCGGCGTCAGCAGCAGTTCCGTGAACTGCGCCGCCTCGGTCATCGAACTCTCCATGCGGCGGTAGATCTGATTGAACTCGAACATGATGCGGGTGGCGTTGCTGTAGTAGGTGAAGGCCACCACGACCGCCTCCACGCCGTGCCCGCCCCCGCCCAGGGCGATCGCGAGCAGCAGGCCGAGGGCGTTGGTCAGCACGGACATCGGCGCGACCAGGGTGTCGATGCGCAGATTGCCGTAGTCCCAGGAACGCAGTTGCAGTCTCCGCGACTCGGCCACGCGCGAGCGGTGCTCGGCGGCCTCGCGGTCCTCGGCGGCGAACGCCCGTACCGTGTCCATGTTCATCAGGCTGTCGGCGACATGGCCCGACACGCGGGCGATGGCCTCCTCGCGCCGAGCCACCAGTGCCTGGCGGCGCCGGATGAGGGGCGTCACGCAGACCGCCGTCACGACGATCATCACCAGCAGTCCGACGACGAGCAGCGGATCGTAGCGCCACAGCACCACCGACCCGAAGAGCAGCGGCACGAAGCTGCCCACGACGTTGAACGTGAGCGTGTCCACGAACTCCTCGAAGCGCGAGGCGAAACTCAGCACCCGCTTGGTCAGGGACCCCGCGAAGTTGTCGTGGAAGAACGCGGCGTCCTTGGCGAACAGTTCGTCCATGCCTCTCACGTAGAGCCGCTCGATCCCGAGGGCGTCGACGCGGTTCAGGCAGTGCAGCCCGATGCGCCACAGTGCCTCCGCCACCAGCAGCACCCCCGCGAAGGCGAGGACGTAGGGCAGCGTCGAGCGGAAGGCGACGGCGCCGTCACCGGCGATCCTCCCGACCAGCTTCGCCACGACCAGCGGCGCGAGGTAGTTGATGCCGATGTTGCCCAGCGCCGGCAGCAGCATCGCGGGCACCGTCAGCCGCTTGAGCCGGGCCATCTCCTGTCCGTAGCAGCGCAGGGCGAGCAGCACCGGGCCCCTGCCCGGCACCTTCTCGCGAGATCCGAATCGTCCCATTTCCACCTCGTGAGGTGTACGAGGGCGCGACCGCTCCCCGGCGGGGAGGTCGCCCGCGTACGCGTGGACGCGCCGTCAGGACCGCCCCGGAGCGCAGCTCGCGGCCGTCTGCCCGGCACACCGCAGTCTGACGTGACGAGTCCCGCGCGGTCGAGCCGTTTTCTCCCCTATGCCCGACCCGTGGGTGCGCTCCCGTACCCGTCCCGCGAGGTCGGACCCCGGCCCGTCCCCGCCGCTCGCCCCGCTGCGGGCGTGCGGTTTGATGGCCTTCGGAACTCACCCCCCGGATGTGGAGTCACGTGAGCGAGACCGAAGTCGTCGCGGCCCCGCGCCCCCTGCTGCTGCCCCACGGCGCCCCCGCCGCCCACGCGTGGTCGCTGGACCCCGCGCTCGGGCACCTCAACCACGGCTCCTTCGGCGCGGTCCCCGTCGTCGCCCAGGAGCGGCAGTCCGCCCTGCGCGCGGAGATGGAGCGCGCCCCCGTGGTGTGGTTCCCGGCGCTCCCGGAGCGGATCGCCGCCGCGCGGGTGGAACTCGCCGCCTTCCTCGGCGCCGAACCCGGCGATCTGGCGCTGGTGCCGAACGCGAGCGCCGGCGCCGGCGTCGTGTACGCCGCGCTCACCCGGCGCCGCGGCGGCGAGATCGTCGTCACCGACCACGGCTACGGCGCCGTCACCATGGGCGCCGAGCGGCTGGCGCGCCGCTGGGGCGGCCGGGTGCGCACCGCCCATGTGCCGTTGGGCGCGGGGGAGGAGGAGGCGTACGAGGCCGTCGTGGCGGAACTCGGGGAGGCGACCGACCTCGTCGTGGTCGACCAGGTCACCTCGGCCACCGCACGTCTGCTGCCGGTGGCACGGATCGGGCGGGAGGCGCGGCGGCGCGGCATCCCCCTGCTCGTGGACGGCGCGCATGCGCCCGCCCTGCTCGCCGCCCCGCTCGACGGCGTGACCTGCGACTTCTGGATCGGCAATCTGCACAAGTGGGCCTGCGCGCCCCGCGGCACCGCGGCGCTGGTCGCCCGCGGCCCGCTGCGCGACCGGCTCCACCCGCTGATCGACTCATGGGGAGCCGCCGAACCCTACCCCGACCGCTTCGACCAGCAGGGCACCGTGGACGCGACCGCCTATCTGGCGGCGCCCGCGGCGATCGACTTCGTCGAGCGCACCTGGGGCTGGGACACCGCCCGCGCCTACATGGACGGCCTCGCCGACCATGGCGCCCAGGTGATCGGCGCCGCGTTCGCCCGGCTGGCCGACGCCGGCACGGACGCCGGGGCTCTCGCCGACGTGGGCATGCCCGTCCCCGGGATGCGGCTGGTGCGGTTGCCGGACGGTCTGGGGCGCGACCGCCTCGACGCCGACGGCCTACGTGACCGCGTCGCCCGGGAGCTGGCCGTGGAGGCGGCCTTCACCAGCTTCGACGGCATCGGCTACCTGCGGCTGTCCGCGCACGTCTACAACACCCCCGCCGACTACGAGCACTTCGCCCGGACCTGCGTCCCCGTCCTCGGGGAGTGGGCGCGCGCCGCCCGGCGCGCCCCGGCGGCGCCGCCCGGGCGTTCGAAATGAGCCAGATACCGTCACCGGGTGTGTGAAATCCACAGGTCAGGCCCCATGGGGCGGGGTCATTGCCTAGGCTGGACGTGCCTCTTGCCGAAATGAAGGACCGCACGCCCGTGTCCCTGCCGCGCTGTGACTTCCATGCCCTGCCGACCGTGGCCCGCCACGCGGTGACACGGTTCACGGGCCCGGTCACCGCCGCGCACAACCGCGGGGACGGCACGCGCCCGGGCCTGGCCGCGGTCCTGGAGACGCTCGCCGGGAACGTGTTCGTCAAGGGGATCCCGGCCGCGGACCCGCGCGCCGCCTTCCTCGCCGAGGAGGCCGCCGCCCACCCCCATCTGCCCGCGGTCTGCCCCCGGCTGCTGTGGCAGGCCGAGGCGGGCGGATGGTGCCTGGCGGGCCACGAGTTCATCGACGGCCGCCCCGCCGACTACGGCCCCGACTCGCGCGACCTGGTGGCCGTCCTCGCGGCACTCGGCGAACTGCAGGAGGCGGCCCTCCCCGCCGGCACGGACATCGGGACGGCGGAGCGGCGATGGGCCGCCTGGGCCCCGGAGGGCACCGCCCACCTCTTCGCGGGACGCACGCCGCTGCACGCCGATCTCGCACCCGACGACGTCCTCGTCGACGCCGACGGCCGGGTCCGTGTCACCGGCTGGTCGCGGCCCACCGCCGGAGCCCCGTGGATCGATCCGTATCTGCTCGCCCTGCGCATGGTGGAGGCCGGCCAGGGACCCGGCTACGCCGTCACCTGGGTGCGCCGCCTCGCGTCCTGGCGCACGGCCGACCCGAAGGCCGTCGCGGCCTTCGCCGCGGCGATCACCCGGGCGCGGCGCGAGCGGGCCGACGCCGAGCCGGCCCCCGAACGGACCGCCGGGGCCCGGCACGCCGCCCGACTGGAGAGGTTCCTCGCCGCCTCACCCTGGGCACTCCCGTCGAACTGAGCCGCCGCTGGGTGGGCCGTGCCGCCGAGGCGCGGCCGCGGACCGACCGGCCGGGTGACTTTCGGGGGGTGCCGTGGCCGCACCGGCGCCGTCGAGGCCCCCCGTCCCCCGAGGATGGTGCCGTGCACATCGACCTCTCCGGCAGGACCGCGCTCGTCACCGGATCCACCCAGGGCATCGGGTACGCCATCGCCGCCGGGCTGGCCCGCGCCGGCGCCCGGACCTGCGTCAACGGCCGCGGCGCGGCCTCGGTGGAGGAGGCGGTGGCACGGCTGCGCGCCGACGCCGGAAGCGATCACCTGGTGGCCGCGCCCGGCGATCTCGCCACGGACCGGGGCACGGAGGCCGTCGTCACCGCCGTGCCCGAGGCCGACATCCTGGTGAACAACCTGGGCGTCTTCGGGGTGGCACCTCCCCTGGAGATCGACGACGACGAGTGGCGGCGCTACTTCGAGGTGAACGTCCTGACCGCCGTACGCATGATCCGCGCCTACCTGCCCGGGATGATCGAGCGCGGCTGGGGCCGCGTCGTGTGCATCGCCAGCGACTCCGCCGTCGTGATCCCCGCCGAGATGATCCACTACGGCCTGACGAAGACCTCGCTGCTCGCGCTCACCCGCGGTTTCGCGAAGGCGGCGGCGGGCTCGGGCGTGACCGTCAACTCCGTGATCGCGGGACCGACGCACACGGGCGGGGTGGAGGACTTCGTCCGCGACCTGGTCGGCGGTGAGCTCTCCTGGGACGAAGCCCAGCGCGTCTTCATGCGGGAGCACCGGCCGCAGTCGCTGCTCCAGCGGCTCATCGAGCCCGAGGAGATCGCGCACATGGTGGTCTACCTGAGCTCTCCCCTCGCCTCGGCCACCACCGGCGGTGCCCTGCGTGTCGACGGGGGATACGTCGACGCCATCCTTCCGTGACCCGTCAGACCTGATTCGTTCGTTTCCTTGAATCTCTCGTGTTTGTGGCGCTAGGTTGGCGTCATGACCGGATACCGGACCCCGAGCACCGCCGACGAGCTGCGCGGTGTCGGCCTTCGGGTGACGGCGGCCCGTGTCGCGATGCTGGAAACCGTCCGCGACGGTGACCACCTCGGCGTCGAGGCCATCGCCTCCGGAGTACGCGACCGCGTGGGACACATCTCCCTCCAGGCCGTCTACGACGCACTGAACGCGCTCACCATGGCGGGCCTCGTACGCCGTATCGAACCGGCCGGCAGCCCGGCCCGGTTCGAGGGCCGCGTGGGGGACAACCACCACCATGTCGTGTGCCGCTCGTGCGGTGTCGTCGCCGACGTGGACTGCGCCGTCCACGAGGCCCCCTGCCTGACCGCTTCCGACGACCACGGCTTCGCCATCGACGAGGCCGAGGTCATCTACTGGGGCGTGTGCCCCGACTGTTCCACCGCTCGCAAGGCGTGAGCCGAATGATGAAGCAAGTTCGATCCAGCAGTGTGATCCGCCCAGCTCGGAAGGATTCCCATGTCTGAGAACCACGACGCCGTCGTCACCGACTCGAAAACGGGGGAGGCGGGAGGCTGCCCGGTCGCGCACGGGCGCGCCCCGCACCCCACCCAGGGGGGTGGAAACGCCCAGTGGTGGCCGGACCGGCTCAATCTGAAGATCCTTGCCAAGAACCCCGCCGTGGCCAACCCCCTCGGCGAGGAGTTCGACTACGCGGCGGCGTTCCGGAGCCTCGACCTCGCCGAGGTGAAGCGGGACATCGCCGAGGTGCTGACGGATTCGAAGGACTGGTGGCCGGCCGACTTCGGCAACTACGGCCCGCTGATGATCCGTATGGCCTGGCACAGCGCCGGCACCTACCGGATCAGCGACGGCCGCGGCGGCGCCGGCGCCGGTCAGCAGCGCTTCGCCCCGCTCAACAGCTGGCCCGACAACGGCAACCTGGACAAGGCCCGCCGCCTGCTGTGGCCGGTCAAGAAGAAGTACGGCAAGAGCCTCTCCTGGGCCGACCTCATGATCCTCACGGGCAACGTCGCCCTGGAGACCATGGGCTTCGACACCTTCGGCTTCGGCGGTGGCCGCGAGGACGTGTGGGAGTCGGAGGAGGACGTCTACTGGGGCCCGGAGACCACCTGGCTCGACGACCAGCGCTACACCGGCGACCGCGAGCTGGAGAACCCGCTCGGCGCGGTCCAGATGGGCCTGATCTACGTCAACCCGGAGGGCCCCAACGGGAACCCGGACCCGATCGCCGCCGCCCGCGACATCCGCGAGACCTTCCGCCGCATGGCGATGAACGACGAGGAGACGGTCGCCCTCATCGCGGGCGGCCACACCTTCGGAAAGACCCACGGCGCGGGCCCGGCCGACCACGTCGGCCCCGACCCCGAGGCCGCCCCCATGGAGCAGCAGGGCCTCGGCTGGAGGAGCACCTACGCCAGCGGCAAGGCCGGCGACGCGATCACCAGTGGCCTGGAGGTCACCTGGACCAGCACGCCGACCCAGTGGAGCAACGGCTTCTTCACGAACCTCTTCGAGTACGAGTACGAGCTGACGCAGAGCCCGGCCGGCGCCCACCAGTGGGTGGCGAAGGACGCCGAGGCGACCGTCCCCGACGCGCACGACCCGTCGAAGAAGCGCCTGCCGACGATGCTCACCACCGACCTGTCGCTGCGCTACGACCCGGTCTACGAGCCGATCTCCCGCCGTTTCTACGAGAACCCGGCCGAGTTCGCGGACGCCTTCGCGCGCGCCTGGTACAAGCTGACCCACCGCGACATGGGCCCGAAGTCGCTCTACCTCGGCCCGGAGGTGCCCGAGGAGACGCTGCTCTGGCAGGACCCGCTGCCCGAGGCCGAGGGCGAGACCCTGGACGCGGCCGACGTCGCGGCGCTGAAGGCCAAGCTCCTGGACTCGGGACTGACCGTCGCGCAGCTGGTGTCCACGGCGTGGGCGTCGGCCTCGACGTTCCGCACCAGCGACAAGCGCGGCGGCGCCAACGGCGCCCGCGTCCGCCTCCAGCCGCAGGCCGGCTGGGAGGTCAACCAGCCCGACGAGCTGGCGCAGGTCATCAGCACCCTGGAGGGCGTCCAGCGCGACTTCGCGTCCGCCGGCGGCAAGAAGGTCTCCCTGGCCGACCTGATCGTCCTCGGCGGCTCGGCCGCGGTGGAGAAGGCCGCCAAGGACGCGGGCTTCGACATCGACGTGCCCTTCGCGCCGGGCCGCGTCGACGCGACCGACGAGCACACCGACGCGGAGTCCTTCGCCGCGCTGGAGCCGAAGGCCGACGGCTTCCGCAACTACCTCGGCAAGGGCAACCGCCTGCCGGCCGAGTACCTGCTGCTCGACCGGGCGAACCTGCTGGGCCTGAGCGCCCCCGAGATGACCGTCCTGGTCGGCGGTCTGCGCGTCCTCGGCGCCAACCACCAGCAGTCCTCGCACGGCGTGCTGACCGAGACCCCGGGCAAGCTGACGAACGACTTCTTCGTCAACCTCCTCGACCTGGGCACCACGTGGACGTCGACCTCGCAGGACCAGACGGCCTTCGAGGGCCGTGACGACGCCACCGGCAAGGTCCGGTGGACCGGCACCCGCGCCGACCTGGTCTTCGGCTCGAACTCCGAGCTGCGGGCCATCGCCGAGGTCTACGCGAGCGACGACGCCAAGGCGAAGTTCGTGAACGACTTCGCCGCGGCATGGACCAAGGTCATGAACCTGGACCGGTTCGACCTCGCCTGATCCCCGCCCGGTCCCGCGCGGGACCGGCGAAGCGGCGCCCGTACCGGCCTCCACCTGCCGGTACGGGCGCCGCGGTCCGTCTCGCGGCCCTCCACCCGCCGATCACACGGCTGTTAGGTTGAGGCCCATGGCACTTCGCAACGCGGTCATGGCGGCGCTTCTGGAGGGCGAGGCGTCCGGCTACGACCTCGCCAAGGGGTTCGCGTCCTCGGTCGCGAACTTCTGGATGGCCACGCCGCAGCAGATCTACCGCGAGCTGGACCGCATGGAGAGCGAAGGGCTCATCGCGGCGCGTGTCGTCCAGCAGGAGCGCCGGCCCAACAAGAGGCTCTTCTCGCTGACCGCGGCGGGCCTCGAGACCGTGCGCGCCTACACCGCCGAGCCGCCGGTCAAGCCGACCGCCATCCGGGACGAACTGCTCGTCAAGGTCCAGTGCGTCGACGTCGGCGACATCGAGGCCGTCAGCGGGGCCATCGCCGAGCGCATGGAACTGGCCACCGCGAAGATCGCCCGCTTCGAGCGGATCCGGGAGCGCCTGCTCGACGGACGCACCGAGGACGAGTTCTTCGCGACGGCCGAGCGGGTGGGCCCCTATCTCACCTGCCTGCGCGGTCTGGCCCTGGAACGCGAGAACCTCCAGTGGGGCGAACTCGCCCTCAGAAGGCTTCAGCAGCGCACCGCCCCCCTCGCCGCGCCCGCCGGGGACTGACAACCCCAGGGCCCGCGCTCCCTGCCCTCAGCCGCGCAGCCGCGACGGATCCAGGGCCACGGGAAGCCGGTCCAGACCCCGGAAGGCGGGGAAGGGGACCTTGAGCCATTCGGCCTCCTCGGCCGGGGCCATGAGGGCTACGTCCGGGTAGCGCTCGAACAGCGTGGTCAGCGCGATGCGCATCTCCATCCTCGCCAGCGGTGCGCCCAGGCAGTAGTGCGATCCGCTGCCGAAGCCGAGGTGCGCGCTCTGCAGACCCTGCCGGCGCACGTCGAAGGTGTCGGGCGACGCGAACTTCTCCGGGTCCCGGTTCGCGGACGCCACCGCGACCTGCACGAGCGCGCCCTTGGGGATGACCTCGCCCCGCAGGGGGATGTCCTCCAGCGCGTGCCGGAACGTCGCGTTCTCGACCGAGCCCTCGTAGCGGATGACCTCCTCGATCGCGTTGGGCAGCAGGTCCGGCTCGGCCAGGACCGCCTGGAGCTGGTCGCGGTGGGTCAGCAGGTTGAACACGGCGTTGCCGATGAGATAGGCCGTCGTCTTGTGGCCCGCGAACAGCAGCACCCACAAGGTGGACAGCAGTTCGCCGTCGTTCAGCGCGCCCTGCTCGTCCTGCGTACGGATCAGGTCGCTGAGCAGGTCGTCGGTCGCGCTGCGCCGTTTGCGCGCGATGAGACTCATGAAATAGTCCTTGAGCGCGCCCTCGGCCAGCGCCAGCCGCTCCTTGTCCTCCTTGCTGAATCCGGTGCGCGCCACGGTGGAGCACCACTTCTGGACGTCCGCCCGCTCCTCCTCGGGGACACCCATCAGTTCGCAGATGACGGTGAGCGGCAGCGGAAAGGCGAACGCGGCCAGCAGGTCGACGGGCTCGCCGGTGGGGCAGCGCTCCAGCAGGTCGTCGGTGATCTGCTGGATACGAGGCCGCAGGGACTCGATCCGGCGCGGTGTGAACGCCTTGTTGATGATGCGGCGCAGCCGGGTGTGCTTGGGCGGGTCGGCGAAGAGCATGTTGTCGTCGAGCGCGACCGAGGAGTCGCCGAAGATCGTGTGGTACGCGTCGAAGGCGGCGTACATGTCCTTGCTGATCCGGGGGTCCGTCAACGCGAGCTTCGCGTCGTCGTACCGCGTGATCAGGTAGGTGTCCACGCCGTGCGGCGGGGAGAGCTGACAAACGGGGGCCGTCTCGCGCAGGCACTTGTACACCGGATAGGGGTTGGCCCGGTACTCGGCCGAGCCGCGCGACGCCGCCGTGGCCGCTTCCTGCGTCGCTGTCGTGGTGTCCCGTTCGTCGAGCTGAGTCATTCTCCCGGCCTTTCTGAATGTTCCCGCCCCGGCCACAGGACAGCAGCTCCATTGCGTGGCCACGGGACAGCAGCTGTATGACGGTCGGTCAAGCATTCCCCGGTCGCCTCCCGGCCGTAAACGCGATTCCCCCGATCGGGGCGCACCTGGCGAAGGGGCCGCTGTCCGGGTGATTGCTGAATACCGTCCCGCGCCGCATGGCAAAGAACGAGGGTCGAGCCCGCCCGGAAGCGCTCGGCCACCGCGTCACGACGATGCTGACCGCTAAGGAGAACGCGCGATGAACGATCGAGGCAACGACTACGTGCCCGTCCTGGTCGTCGGGGGCTCCCTCGTGGGCCTGTCCGCATCCGTGTTCCTCGGACGCCTCGGCATCCAGCATCGTGTCGTCGAACGCCACGCGGCAACCTCGGCGCACCCGCGCGGCCGGGGCAACAACATGCGCACGATGGAGCTGTTCCGCACCGCGGGCCTGGAACCCCGGATCCGCCAGGCGGCGGCCACCCTCTCCAGGAACCACGGCATCCTCCAGGTGGACACCCTGCACAGCGGCAACCGGCGCTGGCTGTCGGCGCGGATGACGGGCAGGCCCCCGGAGTCCGACATCTGCTCGACGATCCGCTGCGCGTGCAGTCAGAACGACCTGGAGCCGGTGCTGCTCGACGGCGCCCGCGAACTCGGCGGGGACGTGCGCTTCCACAACGAACTGCTGTCCTTCACCCAGGACGCCGACGGCGTGCACTCGCTCGTGCAGGACAGGACCACCGGCGAGACCCGCACCGTGACGTCGGACTACCTGATCGCCGCCGACGGCCCCCGCAGCCCCGTCCGCACCCGGCTGGGCATCGAGCACTCGGGCTCGGGCGACCTGTTCCACAACGTCAGCGTCACCTTCCGCAGCAAGCAGCTGCGCCATGTGGCCGGTGAGGACCACTTCGTCGTCTGCTACGTCACCGACCCCGCCGGCGAGGGCGTGCTGCTGCCCGTGGACAACGAGGAGGAGTGGGTCTTCCACGTGCCGTGGTTCCCCGAGCGCGGACAGACCTTGGAGGACTTCACCGACGACGTGATCACGGAGCATGTCCGGGCGGCCGTCGGCGTCCGCGAACTCGACGTCGAGGTCACCGGGAAGGCCCCCTGGCACGCGGCGGACCGCGTCGCCAACAGCTACCGCGAGGGACGGGTGTTCCTCGCCGGCGACTCCGTGCACGAGATGCCGCCGACCGGCGCGTTCGGCTCCAACACGGGTATCCAGGACGCCCACAACATCTCCTGGAAGCTCGCCGCCGTGCTGCGCGGCTGGGCGGGCCCCCGGCTGCTGGACAGCTACGAACTCGAACGGCGCCCGGTCGCCCGGGCCACCAGCGCCCGCGCCACACTCCAGGCGGCCCGCGAACAGCACCCCGGCTACACCGTGCGGACCACGTCCGGCGACTACGCCGACCTGATGACGGTGGCGCTCGGCTTCCGCTACGTGTCCGGGGCGGTGGTCGGAGCCCGGGCGGACGAGCCGACCATCCCCGACACCCTCACCCTGGACGCCGAACCCGGGACGCGCGCACCGCACCTGTGGGTCCGGCGCGCGGGGCAGGTCGTGTCCACCATCGACCTGTACGAGCGCTCGTTCGTCCTGCTGAGCGGACGCCCCGGCTGGCGGGACGCGGCGGCGGCCGTCGCGGCCCGGACCAACGTGCCGCTCGACGCCTACGTCGTCGGCACCGGCGCCGACGCCGACCTGGACACCGGCGACGGCCCCGACTGGGCCGCCACCCACGGCACGACGCCCGAGGGAGCGGTCCTGGTGCGGCCCGACGGCATCGTCGCCTGGAGGTCCGCGGGCGGCGCGCCGGACATGGAGGGCGAACTGAGCGACGTTCTGCTCCGGGTCCTCGGGCGCTGAACGCACGGCTGCCGACGGAAGGGGACCTGGCATGACCACACTGCAGACGCCCGAGGACACCGGCACGGTGGCCGACGCCCACGACGGACGACCCGGCGAGGGGGACGCCCGCCGGGAACGGGTCGACGTCCACCACCACTACACCGCGCCCGAGTGGGTCGAGTGGGCGCGGGAACGGGGGATCGTCGACCCCCGGAGCCTGCCGCCGTGGGCCGCGTGGGACCTCGACAGCGCGCTGTCGCTCATGGACAGGGCCGGGATCGGGACGAGCGTGTTCACGGTCGCCATGCTCGGACGGCTCCAGGATCCCGCGCTGCGCAAGGAGAGCGCCCGCGTCGCGCTGCGGGCCGCCCACGACCTCACGGTGGACCACCCCGGCCGGTTCGCCTTCTACACCCCCGTGTTCCTGGAGAGCCCGGAGCTGTCGAGCTGGTCGATCGCCCACGGGATGGACGAACTCGGCGCGGTCGGGGCGAGCGTACGCACGAGCGTCAAGGGCGTGCATCTGGGCCATCCGTCCCAGGACCGGATCCTCGCGGAGCTCGACGAGCGCTCGGCGGTGGTCAGCACGCATCCGATGGAGGTGCCCGGCGGGGGCGGTGAGGGACTGGAAGGCGTCCCGCCGTTCCTGTGCGACTTCCTGATGGACACCACGCGCGCGGCGCTCAGCCTCATCGTGGGCGGGGCCCTGGACCGCTATCCGAACCTCACCTTCATCCTGCCGCACGGCGGCGGATTCCTGCCCTACATCGCGAGCCGGCTCCAGACGTTCGCCGACTGGCTGACGCCGAAGGTGGATCCGGCCCGGGTCCGCGACCACCTGCACCGCTTCTACTTCGACACGGCTGGACCGATGTCCCCGTCGTCCACGCCGAGTCTGCTCGCCACGGCGGGCGCGTCCCGGATCCTGTACGGCAGCGACTGGCCCCCCACCCCGGCCCGTCTGGTCGCGGAGGTCACCGCCCCCGCGCTGGACGGCGACCCCGCCCTGGACGAGGAGCAGCGCCGGCGCATCAACCGCGACAACGCGCACCGACTTCTGCCGGCACTCGCCGCCGGCCGCTCGTAGCGGGAGGCGACGGCCGTCTTCGCAGGGGTGCCGCGCACCGGACCGTTCCCGCGTGAACCGCTGGAGGCTTTATGAGCGTGCTGGACACCGAGGCCAAGGTGGAGGACCCGGAGGAGCTCCTCCTCTCGGACGAGGACGAGGAGGAGGCCGCCGCACCCGGTCCCCGGCTCTCCACCGACGGCGGCACGGTCGACCAGGTACGCGACTATCTGAGGCTCATCACCCGTGTCCGGCTGCTCACGGCCGAGCAGGAGGTGGACCTGGCCAAACGCGTCGAGGCGGGACTGTACGCCGAACACCTGCTCGCGGAGTGCCCCGGCGCGATCCAGGGCGCCCGCGAGGAGCTGACCGCTCTGTGCGAGGACGGCCGGCGGGCGAAGACCCACCTCATCGAGGCGAACCTGCGCTTGGTCGTCGCCGTGGCCAAGCGCTACACCGGGCGCGGGCTGCAGTTCCTCGACCTGATCCAGGAGGGCAACACCGGCCTGATCAGGGCCGTCGAGAAGTTCGACTACACCAAGGGCTTCAAGTTCTCGACGTACGCGACCTGGTGGATCAAGCAGGCGGTCACCCGGGCCCTCGCCGACCAGAGCCGCACCATCCGCGTGCCCGTCCACACGGTCGAGACCATCAACCGGGTGGCCCGGGTGCGCCGGGAGGTCCTGCACGACACCGGGGTCGAGCCCACCCCGCAGGAGCTGGCCGAGAAGGCGGGGGTGCCGGTGGAGCGCCTGACCGAGCTCGACGGGTACACCCGGGAGCCCGTCTCGCTGCACACCGCGGTCACCGACGACGGCGACACCCGGTTCGCCGACCTCATCGTGGACGACGACGCGCCCTCGCCCTGGGAACTCGTCACCTTCGGGCTGCTCCAGGAGGTGCTCCAGAACCTGCTGGCGGACATGCCGCCGCGGGAGGCCGGCATCATCACCCTGCGGTACGGGCTCTTCGGGGCGCGTGCGCGGACCCTGGAGGAGATCGGGCAGGTGTACGGGGTCACCCGTGAACGCATCCGGCAGATCGAGGCCAAGACGATGAGCAAGCTGCGCCACCCCTCGCGTGCCCGGGCCCTGAGGATCTACCTCCGCCAGGACTGAGCCGCCAGGAGCCGCCAGGAGCCGCCAGGACCGAGCCGCGGGCCGGACCGCCCGCCCGTGAGGGGCGCGCGACCCGGCCCGCGGCCGTGGGGGGCAGGGGCGGTCAGCGGCGGCGCCGGGTGACGCCCGGCAGGCCCACCATCCGCCAGATCCTGACCTCGCGGACCAGGCCGGGCATCTCGCGCAGCAGCACGACCGCTGCCACACCCGTCACCAGCATCGCCTCGGCGATCAGCACTCTCCTCGCCATCATCGTGGGCTCCTCGGTCGTCGCCCGCCGGCTCAGGCCGGCGGGAGGTTCGGCATGGTCTTGGTGATCGCGTCGTGCTCCTTGGAGTGGATTCCGGTCGAGCGGCGGGCGTCGGCGGTGCCGTCCTTGTGGTGACCCCGCTGGCGCCGGTGCGGGCTCTGGTTGCCCTGGTGCAGTCCCGGGACATGGGTGGGGGTGTCGGGCCGCACGTCGGGCTTGCCTACTCGGATACTGCCCATGGTTCGCTCCTTACGGATGTTCGGTCAGCTCCGCGAAGAACAGGTCGACCGCGGGCCACACCCGGCTGCCGCCGGACAGGCCCCGCCATTCCCGCCGTACGAGCGCGACGACGCGGAAGCAGTCGTCGACGGGGGCGATCCAGTGCTGGTTCGCGGAGAAGGCGGTGTTCACCAGCAGCGCCTCCACATCCGGTTCGAGGGTGGCCAGCGGCGGACACGCGGCGACGACGTCGTCCCACGCCCCGGCTTCCGCCTCCCAGCGGGTGGCCCCCGCCGGGCTCGGGTAGTGCGCGGACACGGTGCCGTCCGCGCGCCGTACGAAAAAGGCTAGCCCCACCGGAACCCCCAGCGCCTGCGTACGGACCGGAGGCAGCCGTACCCGCCGCTGGGGCACCAGCCGGTACCGGCCCTCGCCGGCCTCGGCCGCCACGAACAGCAGGGAGCAGGGGCGGCAGGCGCACAGCAGCTCCTCGCGGCCCGCGTCGAGCAGGTGCCGGTGATCGGAGGGGGTCGCGTCCCCGCACAGATCGCACGGCTCGGCGTCCGGCCGCCGGTCCGCGGCGGCGCGGACGACCCGGGCGAGCGCGCCGGAGGTCATGCCGGCTCCTCGGCCGGGGCGGACGGCCGCAGGCCGATCGAGTCGAGCGGCACGAACGCGCCGGCCCGCTGCCCGTCCCGCGGCTCGCGCTCGACGCCGGACAGCTCGGGTGCCAGGGCGAGCACGGCCTCGCGGACCGCCTCCTCCAGGTCCGTCGCCGACGAGGAGCCGCACCCCTTGGCGGCGAGCCTGACCCGGGCGACCCCGTCCTCCACCCCCGTCAGCTCGACCTCTCCGCCCCGCTCCCGCACCGAGGGCCGCATGCCCTCGACGGCACGTGCGGCGCGGCGCTCCGGCGGTTCGGGATGGATGTCGTGCAGCACCAGCAGATGCCCGATCAGCAGATCGTCCGCCATCCGCTCCACCAGACCGGCGTCGGCGGCGTCCAGCACCCGGGCCAGGGCCTCCCCGTACACCGTGGCGAGGACCTGCACCGCCTCGATCGCCGCCCCCGTCATGGGGCCGGGCGCGCCCTCGATCTGCTCCAGGAGCAGGTCGAGGCGTGTGAGCCGTTCGGCGACCGTCGCCTCGTCCAGCCGCGCGGTCGGGGCCGTGGCCGTCTCAGGCATGTGCCGCTCCGTAGGTGGGGGAGTGCAGCTTGGTGAGCTCCTTGCCCTTGCCGAGGTACATGTGCACGCCGCAGGGCAGGCAGGGGTCGAAGCTGCGGACGGTGCGCATGATGTCGACGCCCTTGAAGTCGTCGGGCCCGTTCTCCTCGAAGATCGGCTGTCCCTGGACGGCGTCCTCGTACGGCCCGGGCGTCCCGTACATGTCCCGGGGGCTGCCGTTCCACGGCGTCGGCGGGTAGGGATGGTAGTTCGCGATCTTCTGGTCCTTGATCACCAGGTGGTGGGACAGGACACCGCGCACCGCCTCGTGGAAGCCGCAGCCGATCGCCTCGTCGGGCACCTCGTAGTTCTCGAACACCTTGGTCTCGCCGGCCCGGACGAAGCCCATCGCCCGCTCCAGGAAGTAGAACGCCATCGCGGCGGCGTAGGCGACGAAGTACGGCCTCGCCCGGTCGCGCTCGATCGTGTTGCTCCACTGCGGGATCTTCCACTCCAGGGTCATCTCCGGCAGCTGCTCGCTCTTGGGCAGCGAGATCTGCACGCTGTGCCCGGTGGACTTCACGTACGGCGTGTCGACCATCCCGCTGAGGGCCGTCGTCCACAGGCGGGCCAGCGGGCCGCCGCCGGTGTCCAGCGCGAGATGGTCGCCGCTGGTCTTGTCGTACCAGCGCGGGCTCATCACCCAGCTGTAGTTGCCGTCGAAGTCGCGCTTCTGCGGCATCGGGACCGTCGTCTGGTTCCACGGATGGCGCATGTCCACGGGGTTGCCCAGCGGGTCGTGGGTGACGAACGGCTGCTCGTTGACCCAGTCCTCGTAGTACGAGCTGCCCAGCAGGACCCGGATGCCGAGGTTGATGTCGACCAGGTCGTTGGTGACGATCCGGCCGTCGACGACGACGCCGGGGGTGACGTACATCGCCTTGCCCCAGTCGTTCATCGTCTCGTAGCGGTAGTCGCACACGTCCGGGTTCTGCCAGGCGCCCCAACAGCCCAGCAGGATGCGGCGCTTGCCCACCTCCTCGTAGCCGGGCAGCGCCTCGTAGAAGAAGTCGAACACGTCGTCGTTCATCACGACGGCCTTCTTCACGAAGTCCATCACCCGCACCAGCCGGGAGAGGTAGTCGGTGAACGTGGTCGGCTCCGGCATCGTGCCGACGCCTCCCGGATACAGGGTGGAGGGGTGGACATGGCGTCCCTCCATCAGGCAGAACATCTCCCGGGTGATCCGGCTGACCTTGAGCGCCTCCTTGTACACCTCGCCCTCGAAGGGGTTGAAGGCGCGCATGATGTCCGCGATGGTCTTGAAACCGTGGATCCGGCCGTTCGGCGCCTCGGTGCGCTCCGCCCGGGCCAGCACCGAGGGGTTGGTGGACTTGACCATGGCCTCGCAGAAGTCCACGAAGACCAGGTTGTCCTGGAAGATGGTGTGGTCGAAGATGTACTCGGCCGCCTCACCCAGGTTGACGATGGTGTCGGCGAGCATCGGCGGCTTGATCCCGTAGGCCATCTGCTGGGCGTAGTTGGAGCACGTGGTGTGGTTGTCGCCGCAGATGCCGCAGATACGTGAGGTGATGAAGCCCGCGTCCCGCGGGTCCTTGCCCCGCATGAACACGGAGTAGCCCCGGAACAGCGAGGAAGTGCTGTGGCACTCCACCACCTCCCGGTTCGCGAAGTCAATCTTCGTGTAGATGCCGAGATTGCCCACGATCCGGGTGATCGGGTCCCAGGACATGTCCACGATCTGCGCGGGTTTGCGCCCCGCGCCCCGCGCGTCGGTTGCCGTCATGTCCGTGCGTTCCTCGCTCTCGTTCTCTCTCGCTGATCGGGTCTCAGGCGCGCCAGTGCGCGTCGTAGCCGGTGGTCAGCTCGGCCTTGTCGTGACGCCACCTCGGTTCGCGGTTGACGGCCATGTTGGTGATGCCGCGCAGCCGCCGGATCACGGCCCCGTAGGGCCGGATGAGCGCGGACGAGAAGGTGGCGCCCGTCGGCTCGTCCATGAACGGCATGAAGGCGTCCGGGAATCCGGGCATCGTGCAGCCGATGCAGATCCCGCCGACGTTCGGGCAGCCGCCCAGACCCGACATCCAGCCGCGCTTGGGCACGTTGCAGTTGACGACCGGGCCCCAGCAGCCCACCCTCACCTGGCACTTCGGTGAGTTGTAGTCCTTGGCGAAGTCGGCCTGCTCGTAGTACGCGGCACGGTCGCAGCCCTCGTGCACCGTCTTCCCGAACAGCCACTGCGGGCGCAGCATGTGGTCCAGCGGTGGCGGCGGCGCGGAACCGGCCGCGTGGTAGAGCACCCAGGTCAGGGTCTCCATGAAGTTGTCTGGCTGGATCGGGCAGCCGGGCACGTTCACGATGGGCAGGTCGCCCTGCGAGCGGTACTCCCAGCCCAGGTAGTCGGCCAGGCCCATGGAGCCCGTCGGGTTGCCCGCCATCGCGTGGATCCCGCCGTAGGTGGCACAGGTGCCGGCGGCGACCACCGCCCAGGCGTGCGGCGCGAGACGGTCGAGCCACCAGTTGAGGGTGAGCGGCTCGCCGGTCTCCAGGTCGTTGCCGAACGAGGTCCAGTAGCCCTCGCCCTGGATGATGTTCTGGTTGGGGATCGACCCCTCGATGACCAGGATGAAGGGCTTCAACTCGCCGCGTGCCGCGGCGCGGAAGGGGGCGAGGAACTCCTCGCCGCCCAGGGTGGGCGAGAGCACCTTGTTGTGCAGGTTCACCTTCGGCAGGCCCGGGACGAGCCCGAGGACGACGTCCTCGATCGCGGGCTGGCTGGCCGCCGTCATGGAGACGGTGTCCCCGTCGCAGCTCATGCCCTCGGAGATCCAGAGGATATGGACCTCGTCGAACCCGCCCTTGCCCTCGGCCCTGTTGCTGGTCTCGGCCTTCTCCGCCTTGCCGGCGTGCTTCGCGGCCTTCGTGGTCTTGGTCATGCGCTCGGCCTTCCTTGCAGTCGGTCCCGGAGTCCGCGTCCGGGAGCACCCGCTCGTGCGTCAGTGACTCGACGGAGCCCATGACCCCCCTTCTGCGCCCTCCTGCCCGAGTGCGGCGGCGTGCGGGGCCGCCCGGGCGGGGGCGAGGGAGCGGATGGCGCCGTGCAGCCGGGCGAGCACCTCGGGCGGCATGGTCTCCACCCGGTCCAGGATCAGCGCGGCTCTGGGGTCGGTGGCGCGGGCCTCGCGCTTCTCGTCGTCGGTGAGTACGAGCGTGCGCAGGGTCAGGATCTCGTCGATCTCGGCCGCGTCGTGCAGGTCGCCCGGGCTCTCCGGGGCGACCTGCGGATGATCGGGCAGGATGATCGGGGAGGACAGGAGCAGCGGGGCCGTCCCCGGCTCACCCGCCGCGCCTTCCTCACCGGCCAGGACCGGGAAGGTGTGCACGTTGCGGCAGTCCCGTACCCACGGGGCCGCCTGGTCGGGCGGGTCCAGGGACGAGAAGAAGGCGATGCCCTCGCCGCCGATGAAGGTGTGCGCCGCGACGAGGGCGTGGCGCAGGGCCTCGTCGCGCGGGGTGCCGGGCGGTGTCGACTCGCCCCGGTTCTCCGTGCGCACCGTCAGCCGGTACAGCGGATCCGGGCCGGGCAGCCGCTCGGCGCCGAGCACGGTGCGTGCCTGGACGGGTCGGCGGCGGCGCACCAGCCGGCCCTCGCCGCCGGGCAGTTCCTCGCTCTCCTCGCCGCCGGGCGCACCGAACGTGAACTCCTTCTTCCCGGCGAGCAGTTCGGCGAGCGTGGCGGTGAAGTCCGCCTCGTGCGGCACCGCCTCGTCGAAGGAGAGATGGACGGCACCCGCTGTGTGCAGCGAGTCCACCGGGCGGTGGCGGCCCGTCTCGTCCCGGCGCTCCACGCATCGGGCCAGCGTCTGCAGATAGCGCACGCGGACCTGGACCAGGGCGTCCGGTCGCGCCCGCAGCACGCACTCGGTCCGCTGCCGCCAGGACTCCACGGACCCCGAGACGCTCGGTGCCACCGGGCCGTGCGCCTCGGCCCAGGCGCGCGGGGCGAGGATCCCGAACTGCCAGCGCACCCGGTTCTTGGGCGACGACCTGCGGTACGGGTAGAGCAGATAGCCCTCGTAGAGGATGGCGTCGGCCACCGCGCAGGCCGCCTCCATCGGGGAAGGGGCCTGCCGCGCCCTCCCGGACAGCGGCTCAGGGTCGCTCACCGTCGCTCCTCACTCACCGACTGTCTGCATGCAGTGATTTACAACGATCACACCTTTTGCGGAGAAGATCCCGTATTGGTGGCGTATGGGTGATGGGCGCGTCGGACGGGTACTGAGTCAGGGGGCTCCCGTACGCGACGGAGCGGGACGGAGGCGGCGATGCGCACCCAGGGCGACGGCTCGTCGGACGGCAGGGACCGGGAGGACGACGCGGCTGCCCGCCTCGCACGGGACACGGCGCAGATGGCGCGGCACGAGCTGCTCGTGCTGGAGAGCGAGGCCCGGGCGGCGCTGCGGCGCATCGGATCCGGTGGCGTCCTGCTGGGGGCCGCGGGGGCGTGCGCTGTGCTCGCGCTGCGGTCCGCCCACGAGACGCTGCTGCGGTCGCTGGAGCCGGTGCTGCCGGGAGCCCGCGCCCCCGCCCTCCTGGGCGGGGCGTACGCCGCGGGCGCGGTGGCCCTTGCCCTCGCGGCCCGCGAGCGGCTGTGCGCGGCGGCCAGGGCGCCCGAAGAGGGGTTCGTGTCCGCGGAGGATCCCGACCGGTAGCCGTCCCGAGGGGCGCGGGGCGTGCCCGCGCGACGTCAGGGCAGCGGCTGTTCGGCCCAGATCACCTTTCCCGTCGGGGTGTAGCGCGTCCCCCAGCGCTCGGTCATCTGCGCCACGAGGAACAGCCCGCGCCCGCCCTCGTCGGTCATGGCCGCGTAGCGCAGATGCGGCGAGGTGCTGCTGGCGTCGAAGACCTCGCAGATCAGGTTGCGGTCGCGCAGCATCCTCACCCGGACCGGCGCGCTGCCGTAGCGGATCGCGTTGGTGACCAGCTCGCTGAGGATCAGCTCCGTGGTGAACGCGAGGTCGTCGAGCCCCCAGTCGGCCAACTGCCGGGTCACCTTCGCCCGTACCGCGCCGACCGCCGCGGGATCCGACGGCACCTCCCACTCGGCGATCCGGTCCGCGGTGAGCGCCCGGGTGCGTGCGACGAGCAGGGCGATGTCGTCGCTCGACCGGTGCGTGCGCCGCGCCTCCAGGACGGCCCGGCAGGTGTCCTCCGGCGACGGACCCGCCTCGGCCAGGGCCTCGCCCAGCAGACCCAGCCCCGCCTCGATGTCCTGGTCGCGGTCCTCCACCAGCCCGTCCGTGTACAGGACGAGCCGGCTGCCCTCGGCCAGCTCCAGGTCGGTCGTCTCGAACGGGAGTCCGCCCAGGCCCAGCGGGGGGCCGGCCGCCACGTCGGGGAACTCCACGGTCCCGTCGGGCAGGATCACGGCGGGCGGCGGATGCCCGGCACGGGAGACGGTGCACCGCCGGGAGACCGGGTCGTAGATGGCGTACAGGCAGGTGGCGCCGGTGACGGGGGCGCCCGCGCCGTCGGGCGTCTCGTCCTGGTCGATACGGCCGACCAGCTCGTCCAGGAGCCCGAGGACCCCGTCCGGCGGCAGGTCCAGCGCGGAGAAGTTGTGCACCGCCGTGCGCAGCCGCCCCATCGTCGCCGCGGCGTGCAGACCGTGGCCCACGATGTCGCCCACCACCAGCGCCACACGCGCCCCGGACAGCGGGAGCACGTCGAACCAGTCGCCGCCCACCCCGGACTGCGCCGGAAGGTAGCGGTAGGCGATGTCCAGGGCGCTCTGCTCGGGCAGCTGGCGCGGCAGCAGACTGCGCTGCAGCGTCACCGCCATGCCGTGCTCGCGGGTGTACCGGCGCGCGTTGTCGATGGACACGGCGGCCCGGGCCACCAGCTCCTCCGCCAGCGCCAGCTCCTCCTCGTCGAACGGCTCGGGCTTCTCGGAGCGCCAGAAGTTGACCACGCCGAGGACCAGCGACCCCGCCCGCACCGGCACGGTGATCAGTGAGTGGATGCCGTAGTCCACGACCCGTGCGGTGCGGTCGAGATCCTGCGCCAGCCACCCGGAGTGGTCGCCCAGCCGGGGGGCGATGACCGACGCCCCGGTGCCCATGCTGTGCGCCTGCGGAGTGGTGTCCACGAACCGGATCCGCTCGCCGACCGGGTAGAGCGGGCAGTCGTCGCGGATCCCGCTGAACGCCGTGCGGCGCAGCCCGCCGCCCGGCTCCGGCTCCTCACCGCCCAGAACCCCCTGGAAGAGGTCCACGGTGACGAAGTCCGCGAACCGGGGCACGACCAGCTCCGCCAGCTCCTCGGCGGTGCGCGTCACGTCCAGGCTGGTCCCGATGCCCACACCGGCGTCGTAGAGCAGCGTGAGGCGCTCGCGGGCCACCTCCGCCTTCCCGGACAGGGCGCGCAGCTCGGTGGAGTCGCGCAGCGTCGCGACATGGCCGGGAGGCCCTCCCTCCAGGTCCGTGGGCCGCTGGTTCACCGCCAGCAGCCGGTCCCCGACCCGCAGCACCTCGTCCGTCGCGAGGCGGCCGGACACCAGCAGCTCGGCGATGTTCGGCGCGAGACCGAGGTCGGTCACCTGGCGCCGCTCGGCGTCGGGCGGCAGGTCGAGCAGCCGCTGCGCCTCGTCGTTGGCGAGCAGCAGACGCCCGTCGCCGCCGACGATGATCACTCCCTCCCGCACCGAGTGCAGGACCGCGTCGTGGTGCTCGTACATGCGGGTCATCTCGCCCGGTCCCAGACCGTGGGTCAGGCGCAGCAGCCGCCTGCTGACCAGTGCCGTCCCCGCCGTCGCCAGCACCAGCGCGGCCGCGGCGGCGCCGAGGACGAGCGGCATCTGCCGGTTCGTGGCGCCGCCCACGTGCTCGGTGGTGATGCCCGCCGAGACCAGCCCCACGACCTTGCCGTCCGGCGCCTTGACGGGCACCACCGCCTGGACGAGCCGCCCGATGGTCCCGTTGACCTCCTCGACCACCACACCGCCGTTCAGGGCCGGCTGGATGGTTCCCACGAACTTCTTGCCGATGCGGTCCGGCTTGGGGTGGGTGTAGCGGATCCCCTCGGTGTTCATCACCACGATGAAGTCGACGTCCGCCGCCCGGCGGGCCGCCTCCGCCCGCGGTTGCAGCACCGCCGAGGGATCCGGGCCGCTCAGCGCCTCCCGCGTGCCCGGCGCGTGGGCGAACGTCTCGGCGACGGCGAGGGAACGGTTGCGGGCCTCCTGCGTGGTGTCGTGCCCGACCTGCAGGAACAGCGCCACCACCGCCGCGACGACCAGCAGCAGCACGATGAACACCTGGAGGAAGAAGACCTGCCCCGCGACACTGCGCCCGCTCAGCGCCGACCGCAGCTCGGTGAGCGCCCCCGGCCGCACCACGCCGCCCGTCGCGCCCCGCTCCCCGGCCTCGGGCCGCAGCCCGGCCCGCCCCGCCTGCCGGACCTGGGGCGCGCCGCTCCCGGGCGCCGGGCCGAGGCGGCGCGCACGGGATGCGCGCCGACCGATGGGAAGGGTCGACCGGGTACCGGTCCGACGTGAAGGCCGCGCCATGTGCCTTGTCTACACTGCCGCGCCTCCTGAGGCGAGGGGCGTCACACACCGTGATGCCCGGATCCGTCGGCCGGGGCGGGACTCAGGGCCGCGACAGGCGACGTTCGCCCTGTTCCGGCGCCCGGCACGCTCCCCCAAGCTCTGCGAGCAGGGGGACCCCCACTCGCCGCACCGGCCGAGATCCCGAGTGCGTCCAGTACGGGGGGCTTCCGCCCGGCACGGCGAGAGCACGCACCGGACACCGCTCCTCGACGGGCGAACATCGCCCGCCGCGGCACCGGCCCCCGCTTTCGGGTGACCCGGCGGCGCGTCCGGGCCACGTGCGGGCGGGGCGTACCGGCCCGGGGCGCCCGCCGCGGCTACGGTGCCCGCACCGTCGTCCGCCGGGAGTCCGCCGTGCATGTCCTGCTCGTGGCCAGCGCGTTCAACAGCCTCACCCAACGCGTCCATGCCGAACTCCGCGACCGCGGCCACACCGTCTCCGTGGAACTGGCCCTGCCCGACACCCCGCTGGCCGAGGCGGTACGGCGGCACGACCCGCAGCTCGTGCTGGCGCCGATGCTGACGACGGCGATCCCCCGCGAGGTGCGGACGGCGTACCCGTGCCTCATCGTCCATCCCGGCCCGGTCGGGGACCGCGGCCCCTCCTCCCTGGACCGGGCGGTCCAGGACGGGGCCGGCTGGTGGGGCGTGACCGTCCTTGAGGCCCAGGAGGAGATGGACAGCGGTGACGTCTGGGCGAGCGTCGCCTGCCCGCTGCCCCCGCTGGCCAAGAGCGACCTGTACCGGGGGGAGATCGCCGACGCCGCCCTGGCCGCCGTCCTGCTCGCCGTGCAGCGGTTCGCCTCCCGCACCCACACCCCCCTGCCCCAGGACACCGCCCGCCCCCGCCCCTACCTGGACCAGAGCCTGCGCCGCATCGACTGGGCCGCCGACCCGACCGGCACCGTCCTCGCCAAGCTCCGCGCCGCCGACTCCCGGCCCGGCGTACTGGACACCCTGCTCGGCGAGGAGTGGTACCTGCACGGCGGCCACCCCGAGGACGTCCTGCGCGGCACGCCGGGGGACCTGCTCGCCACCCGCCACGGGGCGATCTGCCGGGCCACGGCCGACGGCGCCGTGTGGATCCCCGAACTGCGCCGACGGCGCCGTCCGGGACAGCCGCGCCCCGTCAAGCTCCCCGCCGTGACGGCCCTCGGCGACCGCCTGCCGCCCCTGCCCCGGCTGCCCGCGCCCGACGAGGCGGACCCCGGCACCTGGACGGACATCCGCTACCGGGAGGAGGCGGGAGCCGGCTTCCTGGCCTTCTCCTTCCCCGGCGGGGCGATGAGCACCGAGCAGTGCGAGCGCCTCCTGGCCGCCTACCGGCGGGCCTGCGCGCGCCCCACCTCCGTGCTCGTCCTCGGCGGACCCCGGGACTTCTTCTCCAACGGCATCCACCTCGGGGTCATCGAGGCGGCCGAGGACCCCGCGGCCGAGGCGTGGGCGAACATCAACGCGATGAACGACCTGGTCGAGGCGGTCCTGACGACCACCGACCGGCTGGTGGTCGCGGCGCTCGCGGGCAACGCGGCGGCCGGAGGGGTGATGCTGGCCCTCGCGGCCGACGAGGTGTGGTGCCGCGCGGGCTGTGTGCTCAATCCGCACTACCGGCTGATGGGTCTGTCCGGCTCGGAGTACTGGACGTACACCCTGCCCCGCCGGGTGGGCGCCCCGGCCGCGATCCGCCTGATGCGCGAGGCCCTGCCCGTCAGCGCCGCGAGCGCCCGGGACCTCGGGCTCGTCGACGAGCTGATCGACTGCGGGCCGGGGGACTTCGCGGGCGAGGTCGCACGGCGCGCGACCCGGCTGGCGTCCCTGCCGGGAACGAGGGCCCGCGCCGCCGCCAAGAAGGAGCGGTGGGATCGGCAGGAGGCGACCGCACCGCCGGCCTCCTTCCGCCGCGGCGAGCTGGAGACGATGCGCCGCACGTTCCAGGACCCGGCCGCCCCTCACCACGCCCTGAGAAGGGCCTTCGCGCGCAAGGAGAGGCCCTCCCGCACACCCGGGCACCTCGCGACCGGCCACCGGGCAGGGACCGAACCGGACCGGACCTGGGCCCCGACCACCGGAAGGACCGCACCATGACCGTCACCGGGTTCGCCCCCCAGACCGAGGCCCGCTTCGCCCTCGCCCGGAAGGCGGCCGACGCCGTCCTCTTCGAGGGCGGCCCGCCGCACGGCCACCGCGCCGGCGTGCCCGGCAACCGGCCGCGCCGGCAGCCGGGAGTGCTCGTACCACCCTCGTGGGACGCCGGTGACGAGATGTACGACTTCCAGCACACCGAATGCCTGATGGAGCCGAAGGCGGGCGCCGCCCTCGCGGTCGAGCTGCGGTTCCTGCGCGGTCGGCGGCGCACGGTCCGGCGCGCCGCCGGGCACGGCGCCTTCGAGACCGTCTCCGAACTCGTCGTGGGGAACAGGACCCTGGTCCCCCTGGACGAGGGGCTGCGGGACGGCGTCGAGGTGGTGGTGCAGGTGGACGAACTCACCGGCGACGGTGTCACCGTGCCCTTCCACCGGCCCGAGGAGGAGCACGGCGAACCCGTCCTGGACGGTGACGGCCACGAGGTCGGACGCCTGGTCCATCGCTGCGAGGAGATCAGCGGCGTCCTGCGGCTGTCGGCACGCCGGCTGGAGGGACCGTACCGGCTGCTGCGGCTCACCGCCGTCGTGGAGAACACCACCGCCTGGACGCCGGGCGAGGACCGGGCCGGCGACCGGGACGCCGCGTTCACGCGCTCCCTGGCGGCCGCCCACCTCCTGCTGGGGCTCAGCGCCGGGTCGTTCCTGTCGATGGCCGAACCCCCCGAGTGGGCGCGGCAGGCGGTCGCCGGCTGCCGCAACCTGCACACCTGGCCCGTCCTCGCCGGGGTGGGCGGCCGGCCGGACGTCGTGCTGTCCTCGCCCGTCGTCCTCGGCGACCACCCGGCCGGCCGCGCCGACGGCCCCCGCGCACCGGACGCGGAGCCGCCGCAGTGGCAGGAGCCACCGGCCCGGGACACCTCGGGGCCGGCCGTCCTGGCGGGCCCGATCCCGGTGGCCGGCAGCCGGGTGCGGCTGAACCCCGGCCTGCGGCGCACCGACGCGCAGGACCTCTTCCTGCGGGGCCGCACGGCGAGGGTCGAGGCCGTGCTGGACGACGTGGACGGCTCGGTGCACCTGGCGGTCACGCTCGACGACGACCCGGGCGCCGACATCCGCCGGGCCCAGGGGACGTTCCTCTACTTCCGGCCGGACGAACTCACCCTCCTGGAGGACGGCGCATGACCCCCACACCTCAGGACGGCCGGGTCCTCGTCGCCGGGATCGGGAACGTCTTCCTCGGGGACGACGGCTTCGGCGTGGAGACCGTGCGCGCCCTGACCGCGCGCCCCCTGCCCGAGCGGGTCGAGGCCCTGGACATCGGGGTGCGCGGGGTGCACCTGGCCTACCAACTGCTGGACGGCTACGACACCCTGATCCTGGTGGACGCCACCGAGCGGGGCGGGGAGCCGGGCACGCTGTACGTCGTCGAACCCGACGGCGACGCCCCGGGGGGCATGCCGCTGGACGGCCACCGGATGGCGCCGGACGCGGTGCTCGGACTGCTGGGCACCCTGTGCGCCGGAACCGGGACGGCGCCGCCCCGGCGCATCCTCGTGGTGGGCTGCGAACCGGACTCCGTCGAGGAGCGCATGGGGTTGAGCCCGCGTGTCGCCTCTGCGGTGCCGGAGGCGGTCCGCCTGATCGAGGAGGTGCTGTGGGCCGGGCGGCCCGACGGCAGCCTCCCGCGGGGCGTGCGCGCCGGGGGGTGACGGACAGGCCCTCGCCCCTTCGGCGTGCCCCTTCGGAAGGGGGTACGGCCGCGGGAGCGCGGGGAGACGTGCGGAAGCCGGTACGCGGCCGAACGGCGGACGGCGTCGGCTCCTGACGGCGTGCCGGGCCCACCGGCCGGCCCGGCACGCCTGTAATGGACCGCGGCGAGCCGCCCACGCACGCCCCGGGACGGAGACCCATGCACGAGATGTCCATCGCGATGGCGGTGATCGGCCAGGTGGAGGACGCGGCCGAGCGGGCCGGGGACGTCACCGCGGTGCGCTCGGTGCGGGTCCAGGTGGGGGAACTCGCCGGTGTCGTGCCCGACGCCCTCTCCTTCAGCTTCGAGGTGGGCTGCGCCGGCACCGTGCTGGAAGGCGCCGAACTGATCACCGACTTCGTGCCGGGACGGGCCCGCTGCGCGCCCTGTGCGCACGAGTGGGCCGTCGGCATGCCGCCCCTGCTGAGCTGCCCGCTGTGCGACGGAGGGAACACCGAGCTGCTGTCGGGGCGTGAACTCCGGATCGTCGCCGTGCGGTGGGAGGACGGCCACCCCGAACCGAGTCCCGAGGAGCGCTGAACCATGTGCCGAACGGTGGATCTTGAACAGGCCGTGCTCGCCCGCAACGACCGGACCGCGCACACCCTGCGCGCCGCGCTGTCCGCGCGCGGCACCACGGTCGTCAACCTCCTCTCCAGCCCCGGCAGCGGCAAGACCGCCCTGCTGGAACGCGAACTGGTGCTGGCACGGGAGAGGTCCCTGCCGGTGGCGGCCCTCACCGCCGACCTCGCCACCGAGAACGACGCGGCGCGGCTGGGGCGCTCGGGTGTCCCGGTCAAGCAGGTCCTCACCGACGGACTGTGCCATCTGGAGGCCGGGATGCTCACCCGCCACCTGGACGGATGGCTCCCGGACGGCACCAGGCTGCTGTTCGTGGAGAACGTCGGCAACCTCGTCTGCCCGGCCTCCTACGACCTCGGGGAGACGCTGCGCGTGGTGCTCGCCTCCGTGACCGAGGGAGAGGACAAGCCGCTCAAGTACCCGACCGCGTTCGGCCTCGCCCAGCTCGTGGTCGTCACCAAGACCGACATCGCCGAGGCCGCCGAGTTCGACGAGGCGGCCTTCCGCGCGAACGTCGAGCGGGTCAACCCGGGTGTGGAGGTGCTGCTGACCTCGGCCCGCCGCGAGCGGGGACTCGGCGCCCTGCTCGACCGCGCGCTGGCGGCGGCGGACGGCGTCCCGCCGCACACCCCGGTCATGGCGCGCGTGCCCCACGACCACGGCCACGCCCACAGCCGTGAAGGCGAGCACGCGCACACCCACGACCACCACCACGACCACGACCACGACCACGCGGACGGTACCGGGGTCGTGGCGCACACCCGCTCGTGAGCGGTGCGCCGCCGACCCCCGCCGTCGACACACCCCTGCGCCGGAGGGTCACCGTGCGGGGCGTGGTGCAGGGCGTCGGCTTCCGCCCGTTCGTGCACGCCCTCGCCACCGGCCTCGGCCTGTGCGGACACGTGACCAACACCCCTCAGGGCGTCGTCGTCGAGGTCGAGGGCGTGCCCGGGGCCGTCGCGCGCTTCTGCGACCGCCTCGCGGTGGACGCGCCCCCGCTGGCCCGTGTCGACGCCGTCCACCACCAGGACCTGCCCGCCGCCGGGGACAGCGGGTTCACGATCCTCACCTCCCGCGCCGGGGGCGCCGGGGGCACGCTGATCCCGCCCGACACGGCCACCTGCGACGCGTGCCTGCGGGAGCTGGCCGACCCCGCCGACCGGCGCCACCGCCACCCCTTCGTCAACTGCACGCACTGCGGCCCGCGCTTCACGATCGTCACCGGTCTGCCCTACGACCGGGCGTCCACCACCATGGCCGACTTCCCGATGTGCCCCGACTGCGCCCGGGAGTACGGCGATCCGGCCGACCGGCGGTTCCACGCCCAACCGGTGGCCTGCCCGCGCTGCGGACCGCGGCTGCGCTTGATGGTCCGCCCGGCCGACGGCACCGCGCCGCGGCCCGCGCCGGGCGCCGACCCCCTCGCCGCGGCCCGGGCCCTCCTCGCGGACGGCGCCGTCCTCGCCGTCAAGTCGCTGGGCGGCTACCACCTGGCCTGCGACGCCACCGACACCGGCGCCGTCACCCGGCTGCGGCGCCGCAAGGCCCGTGCGAGCAAGCCCTTCGCCCTGATGGCCCGGAGCCTGGCCGACGTCGAACACCTGGTCACGATCGGGCCCGAGGAGCGCGACCTGCTCGCCGGTACGACACGCCCCGTCGTGCTGCTCCGGCGCCGCACCGACGGAGCGTGTCCGGCCGGGGCGCCCCGCCCGGCCGACGCCGTGGCCCCCGGCAGCCCCGACCTCGGCGTCATGCTGCCCTACACCCCCGTCCACCAGCTCCTGTTCGGGCTCCCCGGCGACCCCGAGAGCCCCCGTCTCCTCGTCATGACCAGCGGCAACGTGTCCGGTGAGCCGATCGTCACCGACGACCGCCAGGCGCTCGAGCGCCTGGCGCACCTGGCCGACGCCTGGCTCCTGCACGACCGGACCGTCCATGTGCCCTGCGACGACTCGGTGGTGCGGGTGTGCGACGGGCAGCCGCTGATCGTCCGCCGCGCCCGCGGCTACGCGCCCCTGCCGCTCACCCTGCCGGCACCGGTGCGCCCGGCGCTCGCGGTCGGCGGGGACCTGAAGAACGTGTTCTGCCTGGGGGAGGGGGACCGGGCCTGGCTGTCCGCGCACATCGGCGACATGGACGACCTCGCCACCCAACAGGCCTTCGAACGGGCCGTGGCGCATCTGGAGTCGGTCACCCCGGTGCGGCCCGCCCTGCTCGCCGCCGACCTGCATCCGGACTACCGCTCGGCCCGCTGGGCGGTCCGCAACGCCCGGGGCAGGACCGTCGTCCGGGTCCAGCACCACCACGCGCACACCGCCGCCGCGATGGCCGAACACGGGCTCGACGGTAGCCGTCCGGTGCTGGGCGTCGCCTTCGACGGCACGGGGTACGGCGCCGACGGCGCCGTGTGGGGAGGGGAGTTCCTGCTCGCCGACTACGCCGGCTTCACCCGGTTCGGGCACCTCGCGTACGCGCCGCTGCCCGGAGGTGACGCGGCGGTGCGCCGGCCCTACCGCTCGGCACTGGCGAGGCTGTGGGCGGCGGGGATCGGCTGGGCGGACGACCTGCCCCCGGTGACCGCCTGCCCGCCCGACGAACTCCGCGTACTGGCGGTGCAGTTGGAGCGCGGCTTCCAGTGCGTGCCCACCTCCAGCATGGGCCGGCTCTTCGACGCCGTGTCCTCCCTGGCGGGCGTGTGCCACCGGGCCGGACACGAGGCGCAGGCCGCCGTCGAACTGGAGGCCGCCGCGCTGCGGGCGCCCGCCGACGACGCCACGGCGTACGCGTTCGCGCTCGAGGAGCCGAGGGCGGCGGGCGGTGCGGTGCGGGCCGAGCCCGCACCCGTCCTCGCGGCCGCCGTCCGCGACGTGCGGGCGGGCGTGGCACCCGAACTGATCGCCGCACGCTTCCACCGGGCCGTCACCGGGCTGGTCCACCGGATCTGCGTACGGGCGCGCGAACGGACGGGCGCGGACACCGTCGCCCTGACCGGCGGGGTCTTTCTCAACGCCCTGCTCTCCCGCGCCTGCGCCGAGGCCCTGCGCGCCGACGGCTTCACCGTGCTGCGCCACCGCCTCGTCCCACCCGGCGACGGCGGACTGGCCCTCGGCCAGCTCATGGTGGCAGCGCGCGCCGCCGAACCCCCCGGCTGACCGACCGGTCCGGCGGCACCGGGCCACGCACCCCACCACAGCGAGGAGAGGCCCATGTGCCTGGCGGTACCCGGCAGAGTGCTGGACATCGAGGAGCGCGACGGCACCCGCATGGCCGCCGTCGACTTCGGCGGCGTGGTCAAGGAGGTGTGCCTGGAGTACCTGCCCGACCTCCAGGTCGGCGAGTACGCCATCGTCCACGTCGGCTTCGCCCTGCAACGCCTGGACGAGGAGTCGGCGCGGCAGACGCTCGAGCTGTTCGAGGAACTCGGCATGCTCCAGGAGGAGTTCGGCGACCCCTGGGCGCAGGCGGCCGCCGAGGCGGGACCGGGCGACGGCGCGGGCCCGTCCGCGCGCGAGGAGGCACGCGGATGAAGTACCTCGAGGAGTTCCAGGACCCGGACCTCGCACGGCGGTTGCTGGACGAGATCCACGCCACCGTGACCAGACCCTGGGCGCTGATGGAGGTCTGCGGCGGGCAGACCCATTCGATCATCCGTCATGGCATCGACCAACTGCTGCCGGATGAGGTCGAGTTGATCCACGGCCCCGGATGCCCGGTGTGCGTGACCCCGCTGGAGGTCATCGACAAGGCACTGGAGATCGCCTCCCGGCCCGAGGTGATCTTCTGCTCGTTCGGCGACATGCTGCGGGTGCCGGGCACCGGACGCGACCTGTTCCAGGTGCGGGGCGAGGGCGGGGACGTGCGCGTCGTGTACTCGCCGCTCGACGCGCTGCGGATCGCCCGGAACAACCCCGGCCGCGAAGTGGTGTTCTTCGGCATCGGCTTCGAGACGACCGCGCCGCCCAATGCCATGACGGTGTACCAGGCCCGCAGGCTCGGCATCCCCAACTTCAGCCTCCTGGTGTCCCATGTGCGGGTGCCACCCGCCATCGAGGCGATCATGAGATCCCCGCGCTGCCGGGTGCAGGGATTCCTGGCCGCGGGCCACGTGTGCAGCGTGATGGGCACGGACGAGTACCCGGAGCTGGCCGAACGCTTCGGCGTGCCGATCGTCGTGACCGGGTTCGAACCGCTGGACATCCTGGAAGGCGTACGCCGCGCCGTGACCCAGCTGGAGCGTGGCGAGCACACCGTGGAGAACGCCTATGCGCGCGCCGTGCGCCCCGAGGGGAACCCGGCGGCCAGGGCCATGCTCCAGGACGTGTTCGAGGTGACCGACCGGGCCTGGCGCGGCATCGGAGTGATCCCGGACAGCGGCTGGCGGCTGTCGGCCGCGTACCGGGACCACGACGCCGAGCACCGCTTCCCGGTCGACGACATCCGGACCAGCGAGCCGGCCGCCTGCCGCAGCGGCGAGGTCCTCCAGGGCCTGCTCAAGCCGCACGAGTGCGAGGTGTTCGGCACCCTGTGCACCCCGCGCACCCCCCTCGGGGCCACGATGGTCTCCAGCGAGGGCGCCTGCGCCGCGTACTACCTCTACCGGCGCCTGGACCTGACCCCGGCGCCGACCCCGACCCCTACCCCCGCACCGGCCCCCCGGGAGGCGAGCCCCGTTGTCTGACACCGTCGACCTGAGCGCACCGGTCGTGGACCCGGCGGCCTGGACCTGCCCGGCCCCGCTGCGCGACCAGTCCCGCATCGTCATGGGCCACGGCGGGGGAGGAGCGCTCTCCGCCGAACTGGTCCAGCACGTCTTCGCGCCCGCCTACGGGTCGGACGCGCTCGCGCAGCTCGGGGACGCCGCCGCGCTCTCGCTGGGCGGCGTCCGACTGGCCTTCTCCACCGACTCCTTCGTCGTACGCCCGCTGTTCTTCCCCGGCGGCAGCATCGGCGACCTCGCCGTCAACGGCACCGTCAACGACCTCGCGATGAGCGGCGCCCGTGCCGCGTACCTGTCCTGCGGGTTCATCCTGGAGGAGGGCGTGGAGACGGCCGAGGTCGCCCGGGTCGCCGACGCGCTCGGCAGGGCCGCGCGGGTCGCGGGCGTCGAGGTGGCCACCGGCGACACCAAGGTGGTGGAGGCCGGCCACGGGGACGGCGTCTTCATCAACACGGCGGGCATCGGGCTCATCCCCGACGGCGTCGACCTGCGCCCGCAGCGGGTGGTCCCCGGCGACGTCGTGATCGTCAGCGGCCCCGTCGGCGCGCACGGGGTGGCCATCATGAGTGTGCGCGAGGGCCTGGAGTTCGGCGTGGAGGTCGAGAGCGACTGCGCGGCCCTCGGCGGCCTCGTGGAGACGATGCTGGCCGTCACCCCGGACCTGCACGTCCTGCGCGATCCCACCCGGGGCGGCCTCGCGGCGGCGCTCAACGAGATCGCCACCGCCTCCGGCTGCGGGGTCGTGCTCACCGAGCGGGCGATCCCGGTCCCCGACGCGGTCGCGAACGCCTGCGCCATCCTCGGCCTGGACCCCCTGTACGTCGCCAACGAGGGCAAGCTGGTGGCGTTCGTGCCGCGCGAGCACGCCGAGGCCGTCCTGGACGCCATGCGGGCCCACCCCCTGGGCAGCGGGTCCACGGTCATCGGCGAGGCGGTGGCGGAGCATCCCGGCATGGTGGTGGCCCGCACCGGCCTGGGCGGCACCCGCGTGGTGGACCTGCCGGTCGGGGAGCAGCTGCCCAGGATCTGCTGAGCGGTCCGGACGCCGAGTCCCAGGGAAGGGGGTCCACGAAGATGGCCGAGGACGGTCGCGCACCGGCCGACGCGCAGCGGCGGCAGTGGCAGGACGCGTACGACGATCACCCCGGCATGTACGGGCTCGATCCGTCCGCCCCCGCCGTGTACGCCGCGCGGCTGTTCCGGTCGTCGGACGCCGAGGAGATCCTGGAACTCGGCGCCGGACAGGGCCGGGACGCCCTGTACTTCGCCCGCGAGGGGTTCACGGTCCGGGCGCTGGACTTCAGCTCCTCGGCCCTGGAGCAGTTGCGTGACAGCGCGCGGGCGCAGGGCATCGGGGCGCGGGTGACCACGACGGTGCACGACGTCCGGGAGCCGCTGCCCCTGCCCGACCACGCCGTGGACGCGGTCTTCGCGCACATGCTGCTGTGCATGGCGCTGCGCACCGGCGAGATCGGCGCGCTCCTGGCCGAGGTGCGGCGGGTGCTGCGCCCCGGCGGCGTCCTCGTCTACACGGTGCGCCACACCGGCGACGCGCACCACGGCGCGGGGCGCGCGCACGGCGACGGCATCTGGGAGCACGGCGGCTTCGCGGTGCACTTCTTCTCCCGCGCCCTGGTCGACGCGCTGGCCGAGGGCTGGCGGCTGGACGAGGTCAGGGACTTCGAGGAGGGAGCGCTTCCACGCCGGCTGTGGCGGGTCACCCAGACCCGCCCGAGAGGCAAAAACCGATCGGTTTTCCCGCGGCCGGAAACGGGCTAGCCTCTGGGTATGACCACGGATGCGAAGAAGGGTTCCCGCGACCGCCTGCTGGAGGCCGCGGCGGCGCTCGCCTACGCCGAGGGCGTGGGGGTGGGGGTCGAGGCGCTGTGCAGGGCGGCCGGCGTCTCCAAGCGCTCGATGTACCAGCTGTTCGAGAGCAAGGACGAGCTGCTGGCCGCGAGCCTGAAGGAGCGCGCCCCCGCCGTCACGGCGCGGTTGCTGCCCGGCGCGGACGACACCGGCTCGCCGCGCGCGCGGATGCTGCACGTCTTCGAGCAGGTGGAGGCGCAGTCGGCGGCGCCCACCTACCGCGGCTGCCCGTTCCTGGCCGTCCAGGTCGAGCTGAAGGACCCGGATCACCCCGCGAGCCGGGTCGCGCGCGCGGCCAAGGGGGAGCTGCTGGACTTCTTCCGGGGTGAGGCCGAGCGCGGAGGGGCGAGCGACCCCGCACTGCTGGCGCGGCAGCTGGTCCTGGTCTTCGACGGGATCAGCGCCCGTGCGGGCGTCGGGGCCGAGACCCCGGACGGCCTGCTCCTGCCGACCGTGACCACCCTCCTCGACGCCGCCGGGGTGCGCTGACGGCCGCCGGCGGCAGCCCGGCGAGTGACGTCCGTCGCCCTTCCCCGAACCGGCTTGCGAGGCGGAAACCGATCGGTTTACCTTGATGAAAACCGATCGGTTTCCGCGTATGCGGTTCCCGGATTTCTGGAGGTACGTTCATGACCGCGATCAAAGGCGCGTCCGTTCTCGTCACCGGCGGCAACCGCGGCATCGGCAAGGCGCTGGTGGAGGAGCTGTACGCGCGAGGGGCGCGCACGGTCTACGCCACCGCCCGCGACGCCCGCACGGTGACCCACCCGGACGCCGTCCCCCTGTCCCTGGAGGTCACCGATCCCGCGTCCGTGGCCGCCGCCGCGGAACGGGCCGGCGACGTCACCATCCTGATCAACAACGCCGGCACCGCGAGCCGCGCCTCCTACCTCGACTCGCCGCTCGAGGACGTGCGCCGGGACCTGGACGTCAACTTCTACGGACCGCTGCTGGTCACCCGGGCCTTCGTACCCGTCCTCGAACGGGCCGGCGGCGGCCACGTCCTCAACGTCCACTCCGTCCTGTCCTGGCTGGCCGACGGCACCCCCTACAGCGCCTCCAAGGCGGCTCTGTGGTCCCAGACCAACTCCCTGCGCCTGAAGCTGCGCCCGCGCGGCATCGCGGTCACGGGACTCCATGTGGCCTACGTCGACACCGACATGACGGCGGGCATCGACGCGCCGAAGTCCACCCCGGGGGACGTCGCGACGGCGGCGCTCGACGGCATCGAGACCGGGGCCCACGAGGTGCTGGTGGACGACAGGACGCGCCGCGTCAGGTCCGCCCTGTCCGGCGAGCTGCGGGACCTGTACGAGCAGCTCGACTAGTGCCCCTCGGAAGCGGCGGGGGCTCGGCGCAGGGACTGGAGCACCGCCCACACCACCGAGACGAACGGCACGGCCACCACCGCGCCGATCACCCCCGCCACGATGCTGCCCGCGATCACGGACAGCGCGACCACGAGCGGATGAAGGCGCACGGCCCAGCTCATCACGAGGGGATGCAGCACGTGCCCCTCCAGTTGGCCGATGACCACGATGAGCAGCAGGACGGCCACGGCGGTCAGGGGGCCGCGCCCGGCGAGCGCGACCACCGTGGCCACCCCCAGCGCGACCGGCGAGCCGACCAGCGGCACGAACGTCGCGAAGAACTCGAGCAGCGTGAGCGGCAGCGCGAGCGGCACCCCCAGCGCGAACAGGGCGATGCCGACGAGCACGGCGTTGGTGGCGGCCACGATGATGATGCCCCGGGTGTACCCGGCGAAGGTGCGCCAGGCCGCGTGCCCCGCCCGGTCCCAGCCGGGGCGGGCGCCGCGCGGCAGCAGCGAGTCCCGGGCCCAGGACCACAGCCGTTCACCGGAATGGATGAAGAAGACCGAGGAGAACAGCGCGAGAGCGGCACCGGTGACCAGCTCCACCGCCCTGCCCAGACCGCTGACCGCGCTGGTGAGCAGGCTGGCGCGGTGGGAGGAGAGATACGAGCCGATCTGGTCCTGGAGATCGGACAGTTTGCGGGGGCTGAGCCGGAAGGGCGGCCGCTCCAGCCAGCGTTCGATCTGCTGGATGCCGCCCCGGAACTCCCCGGCGAGCGTCGCCGACTCGCCCGCCACCGCGTCCCCCACCAGCGCCAGCAGCGAGAACAGCAGCAGCACGCTGCCGACGAGGCAGACCGCCACGCACAGGGGCCGGGGCAGCCACCGGTCCAGCAGGTCCGTGAGCGGGCGCAGCACCGAGGTGATCACCAGGGCCAGGAAGAGCGACACCGCGATCAGCTGGAAGCGGCCCAGCACGGTGAACACCCCGTACACCGCGATCCCGACCAGGACCAGACGCCAGGCGTAGGCGGCGGCGACCCGCAGCCAGGGGACCGTGCGCTCGGCCGCCGTCGGCGTGAGGGCCGGCACCCGCCGGGGAACGCGCACGGAACGCGGCGGCCGGCTGCCCAGCACCGTCGCGCCCGCGCCCCGTTCCCGCCCGGGCCCGCCCGCCGGACCGCCCGCACGTGCCACTTCGTCTCCCGAGTCCGCGCCGTCCGCCGTCCCGCAGCACAGTAAGGGCAAAGCAGACACGGGAGGGCGTGCAACGCGCCCTCTTGAAGAGGCGTCAGCAAGTATCGTGATTCCTCCATGGATGGCGTGGATCCGCACCTTGTCTGCGTGATTCGGTCGGAGGAGAACGATGAGCGGGGAAGGGTCTGAGCGGACGGAGCCGCACCTGCCCAAACTGAGACTGGACGAGCTCCTGGACGAGCTGCAGGCCCGCATCGACGCGGCCCGCGGCGCCCAGGACCGTGTGCACCGGCTCCTGGAGGCCGTGCTCTCGGTCGGCCGGGAGCTCGATCTGCGGCAGGTGCTGCGCAGCATCGTCGAGGCGGCGGTGGTGCTGGTGGACGCCGAGTACGGCGCGCTGGGCGTCATCGGCGACGACCGTATGCTCGCGTCCTTCATCACGGTCGGCATCACCGACGAGCGGCGGGCGGAGATCGGGGCGCTGCCCAGCGGGCACGGCATCCTCGGCGAGCTGATCCGGCACCCGGAGCCGCTGCGGCTGTCCGAGATCTCCGAGCACCCGGCCTCCTACGGCTTCCCCTCCCACCATCCGCCGATGCACTCCTTCCTCGGCGTGCCCATCCGGGTGCGCGACCAGGTCTTCGGCAACCTGTACCTCACCGAGAAGCGCGGCGCGGCGGAGTTCGACGCCGAGGACGAGGCCGTGCTCTCCACGCTGGCGGTGGCGGCGGGTGTCGCCATCGAGAACGCGCGGCTGTTCGAGGAGACCCGGTTGCGCGAGCGCTGGCTGGGGGCGAGCGCCCAGGTCACCAGCGCCCTGCTGTCGGGAGCCCCCAGCTCGGAGGTGCTCGAACTCATCGTGGACCAGGCCCGGCGCATCGTCTCGGCCGACGTCGGGATGATCGCCGAACGGGTGGCGGGGGAGGAGATGCTGCGCCCGGTGCTCGCGGTCGGTCTCGACGCGGAGCGGCGCAGCGGCCTCGTCATGTCCGGGCAGGACGGCTTCGTGGACGCCGCCCTCAGCACGGCGGAGCCCGTGGTCAGCCCCGACATCCAGCAGGATCGGCGCATCGACGCCGGTTCGGCGCTGTGGAGCGGTCTCGGCTCCGTCGTCGGCGTGCCGCTCGTGGCCAGCGGGAAGTCGATCGGGGTGCTGGTGCTGGGCCGCACCGAGGGACGTACCCCCTTCACGGAGACCGACGCCGGCCCCCTGCTCGGCTTCGCGGGGCAGGCGGCGCTCGCGCTCGAACTGGCCGAGCGGCGCCGGGACGCCGAGCAGATCGCCCTGCTCCAGGACCGCGACCGGATCGCCCGCGACCTGCACGACCTCGCCATCCAGCGGCTCTTCGCCGCCGGGATGACCCTCCAGAGCACCCAGCGCTTCGTGGACCACCCCGAGGCGGCCGAGCGCCTGTCGCGGGCCGTGGACGACCTGGACGAGACCATCAAGATCATCCGCTCGACCATCTTCGGGCTGCGCACCCACGGCGAGGGCGCGCGGCGGGAGGGCGGCCTGCGCAAACGGGTCGCCGAGATGGTGGCGGCGTCGGCCGCCGCGCTGGGCTTCTCCCCGTCCCTGCGGGTGGAGGGGCTGGTGGACACCGACGTGCCCGGCGAGGTCGCCGACCAGGTCGTCGCCGTCCTCGGCGAGGCACTGAGCAACACGGCCCGGCACTCCGGCGCGCACCACGTGGACGTACGCCTCCGGCTCGCCGACGCCCGGCTGACCCTGACGGTCGCCGACGACGGCTGCGGGGTGCCCGCGAGCACGGCGCGCAGCGGGCTGCGCAACCTGGAGGAACGGGCCGCCGCCCTCGGCGGCACCCTCACCCTGGGCGAACGCCCCGAGGGCGGCGGCACCCGACTGGTGTGGAGCGTGCCGGTGCGCCCGTGAGGCGGCGGCGCACGCCGCGGCTCACCGGGTGGTGTGCTGCTCCCCGGACCCGGACGTGCCCAGTTGGGAGGCCAGGACGGCGGCCTGCACCCGGCGCTGCACCCCCAGCTTGGCCAGCAGCCGGGAGATGTGGTTCTTGACCGTCTTCTCCGACAGATAGAGCCTGCCGCCGATCTCCCGGTTCGTCAGCCCGTCCCCGATCAGCGCCAGGATGTCGCGCTCCCGCGGCGACAGGCCCGCCAGCTCCGGCGGCAGCTCCGGTTCCCGCTCCGGGTCGGCACGCAGCGAGCGCATCAGCCGCGCCGTGGTGGCGGGATCGAGCATGGACTGCCCCGAGGCGACGGTCCGCACCGCCGAGACCAGGTCGGAGCCCTTGATCTGCTTGAGCACATAGCCCGAGGCGCCCGCCATGATCGCGTCCAGCAGGGCGTCCTCGTCGTCGAACGAGGTCAGCATCAGACAGGCCAGCTCCGGCACCCGGTCGCGCAGGTCGCGGCAGACGGTGATGCCGTCGCCGTCGGGAAGGCGGACGTCCAGGACCGCCACGTGCGGCCGGAGCGCGGGCCCGCGGACGAGCGCGTGCTCGGCGGTGTCCGCGTCGCCGACCACCGTGATGTCGGGCTCGGAGTCCAGCAGATCGGCCAGGCCCCGCCGCACCACCTCGTGATCGTCCAGCAGGAAGACGCGGATCGGGTCCTGCTCGCTGAAGGTACGCGCCTCGGCCATCGGTACCCCTCTCCTCCCGGCGACGTCGCTGCCCCTGTGCCGATCATCGCGCGGCGACGGCCCGCACACCAGGGCCGTACGGGGCCCTCCGCCCCCGCGGGAGTGATCCTGCGGCGGTCCGGGAACAGGAGGACGATAGGACCGGAGCGCGGGGGCGGCCCCCGCGCGGGAGGTGCGCGCCATGGCGCGGTATGTCACCGCGGGCGTCGACGAGTCCGACGAGAGCCTCGCGGCCGCCCACTGGGCCGCTCGCGAGGCCCTGCGCCGAGGAGCCTGGCTGCGCCTGGTGCACGCCGGGGCCTGGCAGGGCGCACCGGCGCCCTCCGCGGCCGAGACCCTGGGGTGGGCGGTCCGCAGCGTCCGCGCCGCGCACCCCGGACTGGAGGTGGCGGACCTGCTGGAGTCCGACTCCCCGGTCACCGCCCTGCTCGCGCGGGAGCCGGACAGCGAGGTGCTGGTGCTCGGGTCCCGGGGACTGGGCCGGGTCGCGGGCTTCGTCCTCGGGTCCGTCTCCCAGCGGGTCATCGCCCGCTCCACCCGTCCCGTGGTGCTGGTCCGCGCGGGGGACGCCTGCGCCGACGAACACCTGCCGGCCCTGGACGGCGTCTCGCCCGACGAGATCCCCGAGACCCCGTACCGCGAGGTCGTCCTCGGTCTCGGCGCGCGGCACCCGGCGCCGGACCTGGTCGAGTTCGCCTTCGAAGCCGCCCGGCGCCGCGACACCGCCCTGCGGGTGGTCCACGCGCTCCCCGGCGCGGCCCACGGCGCCGACGGCCGGGTCGGCCCCGAGGACGCGGAGGAGTCCCCGATCGCGCGGGAGCACCTCGTGGCCGGCTGGCTGCGCCCCTGGTACGACGCCTACCCCTCGGTGGCGGTGACCCTGACCGTCACCGCCGACCACCCGGCCGCGGAACTCGTGCGCGCCGCCTCCCACGCCTCCCTGGTGGTCGTGGGACGCGGAGGGCCCCAGCCGCAGACCCGCCCGGGCCCGCGCATCGGTTCCGTCGCCCACGCCGTACTGCACCACGTCTGCTGCCCGGTCGCCGTCGTCCCCGTCTGAGGGGGTGGTCGAGGACGAGCGCAGCCAGGGCGGTGACGGTAGGGGGCCGATCGGCTCAAGCGGATGCCCCAGGGGTCGGACAAGCTTGATCTGCTGGGTGTCCGCCGCAGGCGTGGCGTGAGGAGAGGATGTGAGGGGCCATGACCGCACGGGAACCGTCGGACACGGCGCAGGAGCACCCCGCGGGCAATCTCGGGCGCCGGATCGCGCTGCGGCGCGAGGAGGTCGGCCTGTCCCGGGAGGAGACGGCGAACCGGGCGGGCATGGCGCCCAGCTACCTCCAGTACCTGGAGGAGCAGCCCACGGCGGCTCCCGGCGTCAGCACGCTCCTGAGGCTGGCGGGCGCGCTGGAGACCACGGTGCTCGAACTCACCGGCGGCGACGTGGACCTCCCGCCGGGGCTCGGCCAGGCCGGGGGGCACCCGACCTTCGCCGAACTGACCACCCGGGAGTGCCACGACCTGCTGTCCACCCACGGGGTCGGCCGCCTCGCGGTGCAGACGTCCCACGGCCCGGCGATCATCCCCCTGAACTACGCCGTCGTCGGCGGCTCCGTCGTCTTCAGGACCGCCCCCGACACGGTCCCCTCGCAGGCTGCGGGCAGCCAGGTGGCCTTCGAGGTGGACCGGATCGACGCCGCCTACAGCCAGGGCTGGAGCGTTCTGGTGCGCGGGAGCGCGCGCACCGTCACCGACCGCGACGAGGTGCGGCGGCTCCAGGAGGAGGCGTACAGCACGCCGTGGGCGGGCGGACAGCGCGACCTGTGGATCCGCATCGACCCGGAGAGCATCACAGGGCGGCGGATCATCATCGCTTAGCGTGAGTTTTTCGCCTGCTCTTCTCTTGGCCGTGCTCCGACATAACTGCCGTCACCTGGTCTTTCGTCGCGCCGTGCGACCGTCGGGGAGGCCGTCGGACACAGAGTGGTACCGCTCGGCCCATGCCGACCTCCGTCCGATGGCCCACTCTGAAGATGTCGTGCTCTGAAAGTGTCGTGAGCGAGGCGTCGTGAACGACCCCGACGCAGGAAGGTCACAGCCCGCAGGACGTGCAGGAGGTGGCGGCCCATGGCGATACGACGCCGTGCGACGGGGGCGAGGGTGTGGCTGTGGCGGTGGCGGCGCAATCCGCTGCTCCGCCGCAGCGACCGGCTGGAGGCGTGGATCGTGCTCGCGACCTGGGTCTTCGTGGCCCTGGCCGGGGTGATCGCGGGACGCACGGCCGCCACGGCGGTCGCGCAGGAACTGACCGCGCGGCGCGTCGCCACGCCCGAGGTGCGGGCGGTGCTCACCGAGAGCACCCCGGGGGCGCCGCACGCGACGCCGGACTACAGCGACGGGGCCGTGTGGGCGAGGGCGAGCTGGGAGGCCGCCGGGAGCACGCACACCGGTCTGGTGCGGACCGGGCCGGGACTGAGCGCCGGTACGTCGGTGACCGTGTGGACGGACCCCTCGGGGGCCCTCGCCACCAGGCCCGCCACCCCGCACCAGATAGGGATGCAGTCGCTGCTCGTCGGCTCGCTGGTCGGGCTCGGCGCCGGGGGAGGGATGCTGCTCTGCGGCCTGGTGGCCCGGGGCCGCCTGGAGGCCAGATGCCTGCAGGCGTGGGACCGGGAGTGGGAGTCGGTCGGCCCCCGGTGGCGCAGGACGATCGGCTGACGGCGCGCCCCGAAGGGGCGCGGGGAACCGCGCGGCCGGCCACGACGACGTCGCGGACGCACGACGGGCGCGGAAAGGACCCCTCAGGGCCTCAGGGCTCCGCACGCCCTCCCGCGCCCGACCACGGGCCTCACCGGCGGCCCGGCTGTCACCGCTCGCCACTGCCGTAGGGGCCGTACAGGTCGAGCAGCCGGGTGCGGGCCGCGTTGAGCCGGTGGGCGAGCACCCTGCCGACCCAGACCGCGATGGCACGGCCGAACTCGGCGTCCTCGCCGCACATCGCCAGCACGCTCGACGCGTCGAACTCGTAGGCGCGCACCGGAGTCGTCGCCTCGGCGCCCAGCTGCCACACATGGGGAGTGAAGTGCCAGGACCAGCCGACCAGTTCGCCATGCCCCAGCGCGTCGATGACGGCGGCCCTGCGGCCGGGCACATGCAGGTCGAGGGACACGGTCCCGGTCCGCACGATCCAGAACGTGTCGGCGTGCCGCCCCTCCTCGAACAGCCGGGTCCCCTCCTCGAAGGAGACCTCGCGGGCGATCTTCATCAGCCGTTCGCGGTACTCGGCGGGGAGAGCCGCGGACATGGTGGTGACTGAGGTCATCGCTCCTCGTCCTTTCCTGCCGGTGGCCGCACCGAGGGCCGGCTCTCCCGCGCGGACGCCGTGGCACTCTGCTCACAGAGTGGGCGCCCCACCGCGTGCGCGACACGGGCCGCCCGGTCCCGGGACCGGCCGTTCGGCCCATGGCACGGGGCGCGGGGGGTGTCCCGCGCCGCGAGAGGTGGACCGATACGGCGGGAAGGGCTCCATCCGGTTCTCCCGGATCCTGATTGCGCGGTGCACGGTCGTGGCCGGCCGCTTCTCCGCGTCTGTCCTCGGGACCCTTCCCGTCACCTTTCAGCACACCACGTCGGCGCCGGAACCGCCAGAGCTGCCCGACGCCCCGTGCACGGGGCGTCGGGCAGCTCCGGGTGACCTCACTCGAAGCGGGAGGTGTCGCCCGCGCCCTTGCGCACGATCTCGGGCTCGCCGCCGGAGAAGTCGATCACCGTGGTCGGCTCGGTGCCGCAGTCGCCGGAGTCGACCACCGCGTCCACGACATGGTCGAGCCGCTCCTTGATCTCCCAGCCCTGCGTCAGCGGCTCCTCCTCGCCCGGCAGCAGCAGCGTGCTGGACAGCAGCGGCTCGCCGAGCTCCTCCAGCAGGGCCTGGGTCACCGCATGGTCCGGGATGCGGACACCGACGGTCTTCTTCTTCGGGTGCAGGAGCCTGCGAGGCACCTCGCGCGTGGCGGGGAGGATGAACGTGTAGCTGCCGGGTGTCGATGCCTTGACGGCCCGGAACACGTCGTTGTCCACATGCACGAACTGGCCCAGCTGTGCGAAGTCCCGGCACACCAGGGTGAAGTGGTGGCGGTCGTCGAGCTGGCGGATGGCCCGGATACGGTCGATGCCGTCCCGGCTGCCCAGACGACACCCGAGCGCGAAACAGGAGTCCGTGGGATAGGCGACGAGCGCACCGTCCCGGATGGCGTCGGCCACCTGGGCGATCGTGCGAGGCTGCGGGTTGTCCGGGTGAACGTCGAAGTACTTTGCCATTCACCGAGTCTCGATCACATGAGCGTCCGCTGTCCACGGCGGTCGCACGGGCGGGTGACGCCGTCCGGCCCGATGACGACACGGACCCGGTTCAGGCCACAGGGCGGCATTCGGCCGTGTCTCACGGAACACCCGCCTCTGCGTGCCCACCGCCCTACAGTCGGTCACGCGACACCAGTGGCCCTGCGGTCCCGCGACTGCGGGCATCTGACGAAAGGGTGCACCGGATGATCCACGACGTGAACGACCTGGGCCGCGTCGGCCGACTGCTCCACGAGGTCCTCGAACTGCTGGAGGGCGAGCAGACACGCCTGGAGAAGCTGCACGGAGCGGTGTCGTACCAGGACTACAGCGCGGGCAGTCCCATGCAGACGCTGTTCGGCATCCGTGAGCTGTGCGGCGGTGTCCGCGACGCGCTCAAGTACGTCGCCCTCGCGCTCGGCCACCACTCCCTGGGCCTGGAGGAGCGCGCCGCCCACGCGGTGAGGATGGCGCGCATGAGCCCGGTGGGCCTCCCCTCCGGTGCGGACCGCATGGAACGGCCGCTCGGCGAGGCCACGGTCCGGGCACTGGAGAAGGTGCGCGAACTCGACGGCTTCCTCCCCGGGAACTTCGGGCTCGCGGTGGAGGTGGCGCTGGCCGCCCCGCAGGCGACGTATCCGCCGGACGACTGGACGACCTACCGGGAGCAGCGCCTCAACAGCCCGGAATGACCTGACCGGGACGGCCGAGGGCGGCCGGGCTCAGGCCCGCCCGCGCGAGCTTCGCGTCGTCGGGGGTGACGGTGACCTGGAGGTCCCGTACGCCGT
>NZ_JBEZHK010000037.1:0-61829 GCF_040650555.1 Streptomyces sp. NPDC048664
CCAGACCCGTACCGTGCCGTCTTCTCCGCCACTGGCCACGCGTCTCCCGTCAGGTGACCATGTAGCGCTCCACACCATGCGCTCGTGGCCGCGCATCCCTCGCCCCGTCCGCAAGGGGCGCGGGGAACTGCGCGAAAACCCGACCACCGGGCCCCGTCCGATCAGCTCGCCTCGCTCCCGCAGGGGCTCAGTGGCGGTGCATTCGTCCTGCTATCGCATGGCCCACGAACAGGTACACCACCGCCGCCAGCCCGTACCCCGCGACCACCCGCGCCCACGCCTCGTCGAACGTGAACAGGTCATGGGACCAGCCCGCGAGCCAGTCCGCCGCGCCGTGCACGAACCGCACCAACTCGTTGGCCCGGTTGGCGTCCAGCAGATACATCACAATCCACAGGCCCAGGATGAAGGCCATGACATCGGCGACGGCCGCGATGACCGTGCCGGCCTGATTGGCACCGCGATATCTAGACGACATGGACTGCGGATTGCCCGAACCCCCGTCCGCAAACGTCACCCGAACGGCCCTGTCGGGGCGGCGTACCCCCGTGGTGCGGGTGAGGCTGCCGGTAGAGCAGCCGTCCCCGCCGAGGTCCGGAGGAACCCGTGCCCGCACCTGTACACCACCGCCCCCGCCCCCGCATACGCTCCCTCGTCCTGACCCTCACCCTGTGCACCACCCTGCTCGCCGGCGCCACCGCGTGCGGTACCAGCAGCACCGCGCAGGAGGCCGCCGCCTACATCGCCGTGGCCACGCCCTCCCCGTCCACCCCGGCGGAACGCCAGAAGTTCGCCAAGACCCGCTTCGTGGCGAACGCCGGCCTCGCTGCCGGGGCGACGTACCAGTGGATCGTGAAGCCGTGGAAGGCGGGCGCGTTCAAGAAGGGCGCCAAGGGCCGGAGCGCCGCACTCGTGAAGGCGGGCCTCGCGGGCACCTTCGCCTACAACCGGCTCAAGGCGGCCCAGCGCAACGCGCAGGGCGACCCCGCGCTCGCCAAGGCCCTCGCCCCGCTCGGCGCCGCCATCGACTCGCTGAAGGGCCTGCCGGCCCGGCTGCGCGGGGGCGACGAGTCGGCCGCCGGCGCCTTCGACGACGTCATCGGCAAGGTGAAGGGCGCGGGAAGCCGCGCGGGCGCACCCGTCGGCAACCAGGTCCCGACCACCCGCCAGCTCGCCGGGGGCTGACCTGAGTCTTCCTCACATCTCGTACACTCCTGTCGAGTTGATCATTTCACTCGACAAGGACGCGCATCTTGGCCTCTGCCCGGCTCCGCCGCACGACCCGTCTCGCCGCCACCTCGACGGCCCTCGCCCTCTGCCTCCTCCCGCTGTCCTCGGCCCCCGCCCTCGCGGCCGGCACGAACCCCTCCGCCCCGCATCTCGACGCCGTCGAGAAGACGTTGCGCGAGGTGTCGCCCGGCCTCGAGGGCCAGGTGTGGGAGCGCACGGAGGGCAACCGGCTGGACGCCCCGGCCGACGACCCCTCCGGCTGGCTGCTCCAGACCCCGGGCTGCTGGGGCGACGCCGGCTGCGCGGAGCGGGTGGGGACCAAGCGGCTGCTGGCGAAGATGACCGAGAACGTCGCACGGGCCCGGCACACCGTGGACATATCCACCCTGGCGCCGTTCCCCGACGGGGCGTTCGAGGACGCGATCGTCTCCGGGCTCAAGAGCGCGGTGGGCAACCGCGGTTCGGGCGACCGGATCAAGGTGCGGATCCTGGTGGGTGCCGCGCCGATCTACCACCTGAACGTGCTGCCGTCGAAGTACCGCGACGAGCTGGTCTCCCGGCTCGGCGACGCCGCCGACGGCGTCAGCCTCAACGTGGCCTCCATGACGACCTCCAAGACCGGGCTGTCCTGGAACCACTCCAAACTGCTCGTCGTCGACGGCCAGTCGGCGATCACCGGTGGCATCAACGGCTGGAAGGGCGACTACATCGACACCACGCACCCGGTGTCGGACGTGGACCTCGCCCTCACCGGCCCGGCGGCGGGTTCGGCGAGCCACTACCTGGACCAGCTCTGGTCCTGGACGTGCCAGAACAAGAGCAACCTGACCAAGGTCTGGTTCGCCGCCTCCGCGCAGGCGTCCTGCATGCCGACCCTGTCCGACTCCACCGCGCCCTCCTCCCCCTCCTCCCCGCCCGGGGACACCCCGGTGATCGCCGTCGGCGGACTCGGCGTCGGGATCAGGGACCGCGACGAGTCCTCGACGTACGGCCCCGAGCTGCCGACCGCCCCGGACACCAGGTGCGGTGTCGGCCTGCCCGACCACACCAACGCCGACCGCGACTACGACACGGTCAACCCGGAGGAGAGCGCCCTGCGGGCGCTGGTGGGCAGTGCGACCAGCCACATCGAGATCTCCCAGCAGGACATGAACGCCACCTGCCCGCCGCTGCCGCGCTACGACATCCGGCTGTACGACGCGCTGGCCGCGAAGATGGCCGCCGGGGTGAAGGTCCGCATCGTCGTCAGTGACCCGGCCAACCGCGGCGCGGTGGGCAGCGGAGGCTACTCGCAGATCAAGTCGCTGGCCGAGGTCAGTGACGTCCTGCGGGCGCGCCTGACCCGGATCACCGGCAGCCGGGCGAGTGCCGACGCGGCCATGTGCGGCACCCTCCAGCTCGCCTCCGCCCGCGTCGCCGACAGCGCGACCTGGGCCGACGGCAAGCCGTACGCGCAGCACCACAAGCTGGTGTCGGTGGACGGCTCGGCCTTCTACCTCGGCTCGAAGAACCTGTACCCGGCCTGGCTGCAGGACTTCGGCTACATCGTGGAGAGCCCGAAGGCGGCCTCCCAGCTGGACGCCGAACTGCTCACCCCCCAGTGGAAGTACGCCCAGCGCACCGCCACCTACGACTACGCCCGCAACACCTGCCCGTCCTGACCGGGACGAGCACGAACTCCCGCTGTTTTCCTAGGCGTTGAGTTCGGCCAGCACGCGCAGGGTGTGAGGGTCCGGGGACAGTGCCAGAAGGTCTGTCACCGGGCCCTCGCGCCACGACTCCAGGCGCTCCGCGATGCGTTCACGCGGGCCCACCAGGGAGATCTCGTCGGCGAAGGCGTCGGGGACGGCCAGCACCGCCTCCTGTCTGCGCCCCTCCTGGAACAGGCGCTGGATGCGGCGCGCCTGCTCCTCGTAGCCCATGCGGGCCATGAGGTCGGCGTGGAAGTTGCGGGCCGCGTGGCCCATGCCGCCGATGTAGAAGCCGAGCATCGCCTTCACCGGCAGCAGGCCCTCGGCCACGTCCGCGCACACCCGTACCTGGGCCATCGGGGCGATCAGGAAACCCGGCCGCAGGTCGGTGAGTGCCGCCTCGTAGGCGCCCGGGCGGTTCGGGGCCCAGTACAGAGGGAGCCAGCCGTCCGCGATCCGGGTGGTCTGCGCCACGTTCTTCGGGCCCTCCGCGCCCAGCAGCACCGGCAGGTCCGCGCGCAGGGGATGCGTGATCGGCTTGAGGGGCCTGCCGAGTCCGGTGCCGTCCGGGCCCGGGTAGGGCAGGGGGTGGAAGCGGCCGTCCAGCGCCACCGGGGCCTCGCGGCGCAGGACCTGGCGCACGACCTGCACGTACTCCCGGGTCGCGGTGAGCGGCGAGGCGGGGAACGGGCGGCCGTACCAGCCCTCGACCACCTGCGGCCCGGACAGGCCGAGGCCGAGCATCATCCGCCCGCCCGACAGATGGTCCAGGGTGAGCGCGTGCATCGCGGTCGTGGTGGGGGAGCGGGCCGCCATCTGGGCGACCGCCGTCCCCAGTCCGATCCGTGACGTCCCCGAGGCGATCCAGGTCAGCGGGGTGAAGGCGTCCGACCCCCAGGACTCGGCGGTCCACACCGAGTCGTACCCGAGCCGCTCCGCCTCCTGGGCGAGGGAGAGGTGGTGCGCCGCCGGGCCGCGACCCCAGTAGCCGAGTGCCAGTCCTAGTCGCATCCCGCCTCCGCGCGAACGGTCGTTGACGGTCCGTCAGGTCGTGTCGTGCGACTGTAGGGCAACGGCCCCCCGCCCGGAAGGGCGAGGGGCCGTCGAAGCGGGTGGCGGGTCAGCCGCGCTGGATGCCGCTCGTGTCCTGGAGCACACCGCGACGACCGTCCTGCGTCTGCGCCACCAGGCCCGGACCGCGCTGCTCGACGGCCAGGTACCAGGTGCCCGGGGCGAGCTCGGCGATCGGGTTCGGCGAGCCGTCCTCCCCGTACAGCGGACGCGGCACCGGCACCGCGAACCAGAACGGCGCGAAGTCGGAGGCCGCCGCGGCCGCCTGCGGCTGCGCCGCGGCCTGGGGCTGCATCTGCGCCTGCGGCTGGGGCGCGCCGAAGGCCTCGCCCTGCTGCGGCTGCGGGCCGCCGAACGACTGCTGCTGCTGGACGCCCGGGTAGCCGTAGCCGGCGCCCTGCTGCATGCCGTAGGGCGCCGGGGCGGCGGGCTGGGGCGCCGACAGGAGCGCGGCGTTCAGGGCTGGGACCAGCGGGGTGGCGATCGCGGCGCCCGCCAGCAGCAGGGCGGCGATCAGGCCCAGGATGAGTCCGGCGCCCGCGCCGACGTCCGCGCCCTGGTAGACGTCGCTGAACGCGCCCAGCGGGTCCAGGATCGTCCAGAACGACGTCCACGCGGCGAAGACGGTCAGGGCGACGCCGACCTGGCCGAGGTCGAGGCCGATGACCTTGCGCGGCTGCGGAAGCGCGCGGGTGAGGACGATCAGAACCGCGCCCACGATGCCGGCGACGTACATGCTCATCACGCGGCCGAGGTCGTCCCAGGCGTTGAAGCTCTTGCTGCCGGAGCTGTCGAACATGTCCAGGAACGACGCGATGAACAGCAACACCGCTGCTCCGATCACCACGCCGTCGCCTCTAGTGAGGGAGCGGATATTCACTTCGGGTCCTTCGTCTGTCGTCTGAACGTCGTAGTGGAGGCGTCGCCGTCACCGCCTCGGCCGTGTCGGCCGGTGGCGCTGTGCTGGGCGCGGGGGTGGCCCCTCATCGTCGGGATGACACTATCGTCTGCCCGGCGCGGGTGTCCGCCCGGTTCGGATCGTTGATCGCTACCCGCGCAGGAAGCCCACGATTCCCTCAGAGATCCCTTGCGCCGCCTTCTGCCGCCACGCGCCGCTGGTGAGCTGCGCCGCGTCCTTGCTGTCGCGCATGTTGCCGCACTCGATGAACACCTTGGGGACCGTCGACAGATTGAGGCCGCCGAGGTCGCCGCGCACGACCAGGCCCGTGCCGTGGCCCAGGTAGTTGGAGGGCGCGCTGCCCGTGGCCCGGACGAAGCCGCCCGCGATGTGCTCGCCGAGGGACCGCGACGGGGCCACGATCGGCCGGGTGTCCGCCGCGCCCGAGCGCACCGCGTCGGGAAGGATGACATGGAACCCGCGGTCGCCGGCCGGGGCGCCGTCCGCGTGGATGGAGATCGCCGCGTCGGCGTGCGCCTGGTTGCCGATCCGGGCCCGCTCGTCCACGCACGGGCCCCAGGGCCGGTCGCCGTCCTGGGTGAACTTCACCGTGGCGCCCTGCTTCTGGAGGGTCGTGCGCAACCGCCGTGCCACGTCCAGCGTGAACCGGGCCTCGGTGTAACCGGAGTTGGTGGCCGTCCCGGTGGTGTCGCACTCCTTGCTGTTCGTCCCGATGTCCACCTTGCGGCCGATCTCCGAGGCGTGCCGGAAGTTGCCCGGGTTGTGCCCCGGGTCGATGACCACGACCTTGCCCGCGAGGGAGCCGGAGCCGGCGACGTGGGCACCCGGTGTCGCGGCGGGCGGCACGGCGGGCCGCTTGGCGTCGTCCTGCCCCGGGGACGCGGTGCCGGAGGCGGTGGTGGCCGGGGAGCTCTTCGCCGACGCCGCGCCCGAGGGGCCGTGACCGGGGGCGGCCACGGCCTCGTAGACCAGCCATCCCACCACCGCGGCCGGCACCAGCGCGGCCAGGGCGAGGGTCAGCGGACCGCGCCGGGTGCGGCGGGGCTCGGGGGCATCGAACTCGGGACCTGCGTACGACATGACTGCGACCCTAACGGCCACCCGGCTCCGGCCGTGCGCGTGACACCGGGACGCGTCGGAAGCGAGGCGTCGGAGAGCGAGGCGTCGGCACCGGGAGCCCGGCGGCGGGCGGCGCGTGGCCGACGGCGTGTGGCCGGCGACGGGTGCCCTGCCCGCTACCGCTCCGCGGGCGCCGTCCGCCGCAGCACGCGCAGGGAGCCGGTCGCCGACACCTCCGTGAACTCACCGGACTCCAGCGCCCGCAGGTACACGCGGTACGGCGCCTGGCCGGTGAACTCGTCCTCCGGTTCGGGGAAGACGTCGTGGATGACGAGCAGCCCCTCGGGCGCGACGTGGGGGGCCCAGCCCTCGTAGTCGGCGCCTGCGTGCTCGTCGGTGTGGCCGCCGTCGATGAAGACCAGGGCGAGGGGGGAGTTCCACAGCGCCGCGATCTGCGGGGAGCGGCCGACGAGCGCGATCACGTGCTCCTCCAGACCGGCCCGGTGCAGGGTGCGCCGGAAGGTGGGCAGGGTGTCCATCAGGCCGATCTCGGGGTCGACCGTCTCCGGGTCGTGGTAGTCCCAGCCCGGCTGCTGCTCCTCGCTGCCGCGGTGGTGGTCGACGGTGAGCGCGCTGACCCCGGCGGACCGGGCGGCGTCGGCCAGCAGCAGGGTGGAGCGCCCGCAGTACGTGCCGACCTCCAGCAGCGGCAGCCCCAGCCGCCCGGCCGCCGCGGCGGCCTCGTACAGCGCGAGTCCCTCGTGGCGCGGCATGAACCCCTTGGCGGCCTCGAACGCGGCCAGGGTCGTGGGGTCGGGCGCCGGGGACATGAGGGCTCCTTGGGAGGTGGCGTACGCGGGTGCAGGCGCCCATGCTGCCGCACCCCCCGTCGCGTGGGCGAACGGGGGGTGCGGGTGCGTCACCGGTCGGGGTGACCGTCAGGCGGTGGGACCGTCAGGCGGTGACCGTCTCGCCGGGCAGGGACAGGTCCAGGGGCACCGTGCCGTCGTCGCCCGGGTGGGTGGCCGAGGAGGCGTGGGGGCCGTGGCCGGTGGCCATGGCGGCGACCACGTAGGGCCCCTCGCTCGGCACGGCCAGCGCGTAGCTGCCGTCCTGCGCCGACAGCGTGGCGCCGGCCTGGCGGCCCCGCCGGTCGATCAGCGTGACCTTGGCGCGGGCGACCGGAGCGCCGTCGGCGCCCAGGACCCGGCCGCGGAAGCCGCGCAGGGCCTCCTCGGCGCGCTCCAGGGCCGCGTCCTCCTCGCTGCTGGCGCGCAGCTGCGGCACGGCGGCCGGGCGCTGGCGGGGCAGGAAGAGGGCGAGCAGCAGGCCGAGGGCGACCGCGGCCGTGGCGATCAGGAAGGAGACGCGGAAGCCGTGCATGGTCGGGATCGTGAAGCCGTGCACCGTCTGCGCGGTGTTGGTGAGCACCATGCCGATGACGGCGCTGGAGACCGAGGTGCCGATGGACCGCATCAGGGTGTTCAGGCCGTTGGCCGCGCCCGTCTCGGAGGCCGGGACGGCCCCGATGATCAGCGCGGGCAGCGAGGAGTAGGCGAGGCCGATGCCGGCGCCGATGACCACCGAGGTGACCACGGTCTGCCAGGCCGCGTCCATCAGGCCCAGGCCGCCGCCGTAGCCGATGCCGATGATCACCAGGCCGGTGATCAGGGTCGCCTTGGGGCCGTAGCGGGCGGACAGGCGGGCGTAGACCGGCGCGGTGAACATCATCGTCAGGCCCAGCGGGGCCACGCACAGACCCGCGACGACCATCGACCGGCCCAGGCCGTAGCCGGTGGCGGAGGGGAGCTGGAGCAGCTGGGGCAGGACGAGCGAGATGACGTAGAACGAGACGCCGACCATGATCGAGGCGAGGTTGGTCAGCAGCACCTCGCGGCGGGCGGTGGTGCGCAGGTCCACCAGCGGGGCGCTGATGCGCAGCTCCATCACGCCCCACAGGACGAGGACGACGGCGGAGGCCGCGAACAGGCCGAGGGTGGTGCCGGAGGACCAGCCCCAGTCGCTGCCCTTGGTGATGGGCAGCAGGAGCAGCACGAGGCCGGCCGACAGGCCGATCGCGCCGAGCACGTCGAAGGTGCCCTCGGCGCGGGCGGGGGACTCCGGTACGACCAGGAGGGTCAGCACGATGGCCAGGACGCCGAGGCCGGCGGCACCGAAGAACAGGGCGTGCCAGTCGGTGTGCTGGGCGACCAGGGCCGCGGCGGGCAGCGCGAGTCCGCCGCCGACGCCGATCGAGGAGCTCATGAGCGCCATCGCCGAGCCGAGCTTCTCGCGGGGCAGCATGTCGCGCATCAGGCCGATGCCGAGGGGTATCGCGCCCATCGCGAAGCCCTGGAGCGTACGCCCGACGATCATCGGGAGCACGGCGTCGGTGAGACCGCTGACCAGCGCGCCGACCACCATCACGGCCAGGCTGGTGAGCAGCATCCGCCGCTTGCCGTAGAGGTCGCCGAGGCGGCCCATGATCGGCGTGGCCACGGCGCCGGAGAGAAGGGTGGAGGTCAGGACCCAGGTGGCGTTGCTGGGCGCGGTGCCCAGCAGCTGCGGCAGGTCCTTGATCACCGGGACGAGCAGGGTCTGCATGACTGCGACAACGATGCCCGCGAAGGCGAGCACCGGCACGAGCGCGCCGGAGGGCCTCCGTGTGGGCTGGTCGGTCGTTGTGGGCGTCATCGGGTGGGGCCTCCAGGCCGGGAGTGGAGCGGTACGTGTACGTCGACACGGGGACCGGGGTCGACGAGGTGGGGAGCGGGCGGTGTGTAAGCCCCGCGTAAGCCTCGGAGGGGTCAACCCGGTATGCCTGGGCAACTATTCCGATGCTTCGGCCCACTAACGAATCCTTGACCATTCCATGGGTTACTGAACCGCCGTCAGGCGCTGGCCAGTTGGTGGAACGTGTTCTACTCTGCGCGCCATGACGTCCTACGTGGTCGGTGTCGGCATGACCCGCTTCGAGAAGCCCGAGACCCGGCAGTGGCAGTACTGGGACATGGTCCGCGAGGCGGGGAACGCGGCGCTCGCGGACGCCGGCCTCACCTACTCCGATGTGGAACAGGTTCCTGTCGGCTACTGCTTCCAGCCCTCCACCGCCGGACAGCGCGCCGCCTACGAACTCGGCCTGACGGGGGTTCCCGTCTACAACGTCAACAACAACTGCGCCACCGGCTCGACCGCGCTGATGCTGGCCCGGCAGTTCGTGGAGGGCGGCGCCGGCGACTGCGTGCTGGCGCTGGGCTTCGAGAAGATGCGGAAGGGGTCCCTCGGCTCGGGCACCGGCGGAGAGGACCTCGCCGCGTCGCCCGTGGCCCGGCACTACGGGATCATGGCCGCCCGGCACGGCTTCGAGAAGGCCCCGCCCACCGCGCAGCTCTTCGGCGCCGCCGCCCGCGAGCACATGGAACTCCACGGCACGACCGCGGCCCAGCTGGCGGCCGTGGCCGCCAAGAACCACCGGCACTCGGCGCACAACCCCTACGCGCAGTTCAGGGACGTGTACGAGGTGGACGAGATCCTCGCCGCCCCCACCGTGCACCGCCCGCTCACCCGGCTCCAGTGCTCACCCACGTCGGACGGCGCCGCCGCCGCGGTGGTCGTCTCCGAACGGTTCGCCCGGCGCCGCGGCCTCACCGACCGGGCCGTCGAGATCGTCGCCCAGGCCATGGCGACGGACACCGAGGAGAGCTTCGCCTCCGGCTCGTGCATCGACGTCGTGGGGCAGCCGGTCAGCAGGGAGGCGGCACGGCAGGTCTACGAGCGGGCCGGGTGCGGCATCGAGGACGTCGACGTCGTGGAACTGCACGACTGCTTCTCCGTCAACGAGCTGCTCACCTACGAGGCGCTCGGCATGTGCGCGCCGGGGGAGTCCGGCAAGCTGGTCGAGTCGGGCGCGACGACGTACGGCGGGCGGTGGGTGGTGAACCCGTCCGGCGGCCTGATCTCCAAGGGCCACCCGCTGGGCGCCACGGGCCTCGCCCAGATCGCCGAACTGGCCTGGCACCTGCGCGGCGAGGCAGGCCCCCGCCAGGTCGAGAACGCCCGCACAGCCCTGGCCCACAACATAGGCCTGGGTGGCGCGGCAGTGGTCACCCTGCTGCGCGGCCGACCACGCTGAGGCCTCCCGGGCGCGCACCAAAGGCGCGCGGGGAACTGCGCGACCGGCCACGACGGCGCCGCGGTCGAACGACGGCCCGGTGAGCCGTGACGCCGGTCCGCGCCTGAGCGGGCATGGTGCAAGGGCCTTTCAGGGCCGGCCTGTCGCTGGGCGGTTGGGCGCGCTCCGAAGGGGCGCGGGGAACTGCGCGACCGGCCACGACGGCGCCGCGGTCGAACGACGGCCCGGTGAGCCGCGATGCCGGGCCGGGCCCTGAAAGGGGCCCTCAGAGCCAGCCCTGTTGCCGGGCCTCCCGGACCGCCTCCATGCGGTTGCGGGTGCCCGTCTTGCCGATCGCGGCGGACAGGTAGTTGCGGACCGTCGACTCGGACAGATGCAGCCGCGCGGCGATGTCGGAGACCGTCGCCCCGTCCACGGCCGCCTTCAGCACGTCGCACTCGCGCGCCGTCAACGGGTTGGGTCCCGCGCTGAGCGCCGCGGTGGCCAGCGCCGGGTCGACCACCGTCCCCCCGGCCAGCACCCGCCGTATCGCGGCCGCCAGTTCCTCCACCGGACCGTCCTTGACCAGGAAGCCCGCCGCGCCCGCCTCCATCGCGCGGCGCAGATAGCCGGGCCGCCCGAAGGTGGTCAGGATCAGCACCCTGCAGTCCGGGACCCGCCCGCGCAGCTCGGCCGCCGCCTCCAGACCGCTCATGCCCGGCAGTTCGATGTCCAGCAGGGCCACGTCCGGGCGGTGGGTGAGCGCCGCGTCCACGATGGCGTCGCCCCGCGCGACCTGCGCGACGACCTCCATGTCCTCCTCCAGACCGAGGAGCAGGGCGAGAGCGCCGCGCATCATGCCCTGGTCCTCGGCGAGGAGGACTCGGGTGCGGGCCGGCGACCGGTGATGTGAGGGCATCTCATCCACGGACCCAGCGTAGTCTCGGTGACCCGCCCACCCGCCCGGGGCGGCGAGCGTGCGCCGGCTGCCGCGCCGACCCTCAGCCGCGGGCCGCGTGCGCGGAGTCCTCCACCGGGAGTTCCGCCGTCACCGTGAACCCACCGCGGGGGCACGGGCCCGCGTGCAGCGAGCCACTCGCCGCGGCGAGGCGTTCCGTGAGGCCCTTCAGACCCGTCCCGCCGACCCCGTCGGCACGGGTGGCGGGCTTGTCGCCCGCGCCGTTGTCCGTGACCGTCAGCCGCACCCGCTCGGGCGTCCCCTCCACCGCGATCTCGCAGCGGGTGCCGCCGCTGTGCCGTACCGCGTTGGTCACCGCCTCGCGGACCACCCACCCCAGCAGCGCCTCCGCCTGCGGCACCAGGGGCGGACCCGACCGCCGCAGAACCGGTTCGATGCCCGCTGCGGTCAGAGCCGAGCGCGCCCGCTCCAACTCCGTGGCCAGGCTGCCCTCCCGGTAACCCGTCACGGCCTCCCGGATCTCCGTGAGCGCCTGGCGCCCGACGGATTCGATGTCGCCGACCTGGGTGAGCGCCGCGTCCAGGTCGCGGGGCGCCAGACGCCGGGCCGCCTCCGACTTCACCACGATGACCGAGAGCGTGTGGCCGAGCAGGTCGTGCAGGTCGCGGGAGAAGCGCATCCGCTCCTCCTCCACCGCGCGCCGGGCCAACTCCTCCCGAGCGGAGCGCAGTTCGCGCACCGCCTCGGACAGGGACAGGATCGCGGCCGTGACCACCGTGGAGATCCAGGTGGCGTACGCGATGCTCAGGCCGCTCCAGCCCTCGCGGACGCAGGAGACCGTGCCCGCGAGCAGGGCCACCGCCGTGCCGACGCTGCGCAGCGACGTCCGCATGGCCGCGCCCGTCGCCAGGCCGAGCAGCGGGAAGAAGTACAACCAGTTCCCGCCGTAGCCGATGGCCAGAGCGCAGGTCACCACGGCCATCAGGCCGAGCGCCACCCGGGTGGACAGCGCCTCGCGCGCCTCCTTCACGAAGGAGCGGAAGGAGACGTAGATGTAGAGCGAGTTGAACGTGAACAGGCCGAGACCGCCTATCCACGGGTTCGGGGTGCGGCCCTGGAGGAGGTTGGAGAAGGCGCCCATCCCCAGCAGCAGCCAGGGCAGCAGGGTGAAGCCGGACTGTGGCGGCCCCAGCCTCTCGGGCAGGGTCCCCGCCTTGCGGCCCGCGCGGTACTCGGCCTTGAGGCGCTCCTTGTTCTCCTTGTACCAGCGCTGCTGCTCCCGCCCCTGCCGCAGTGCGGACCGCGCCCCCTCCACGTGCCAGGAGACCGCGTGTCCGACCCGGCGTGGGATTTCGCGTACCCAGGACATGTCCCGCCTCCCTCGGTCAGGCGTGCGCCGCGCTGCGGCGGTACGACAGCACAGCGTACGAGCCGAAGACCGCCAGCCAGCCGGCCAGGACCAGCGTCGCGCCGAGCGCAGGGGCGCGGCCGTCGGCGATCGCGGTACCGAGCCGGGCGAAGCCGCTCGTCGGGGTGCAGGCGGAGACCGCGCGCAGCCAGCCCGGGAACAGGGAGATGGGGAACCACAGGCCGCCGAGCACGGCGAGCCCCAGGTTGCAGATCATGTTCACCACCCCCGTGGTCTGCGCGGTCAGCCGGTAGCCGTTGCCGAGCCCGAGCAGGGTGAAGGGAACCGAGCCCAGCCACAGCAGCAGGGCGATCGCCGCCCACTGCCACACGGCGAGTCGTACGCCGTTGACCAGACCGCCCGCCGCGAGCACCGCGACGATCGCGGGCAGCACCGTCACCGAACCGGTCAACGCCCGCCCGACGACGACCTGGCGCGGGGTCATCGGGGTCACCCTCAGCTGCCGCAGCCAGCCGACGGCACGGTCCTCGGCGACCCCGCCACCGGTGTTCAGGGCCGAGCCGACGGCGCCGTACGCGGCCATCCCCACCATGGAGGCGGCCTTCCAGGAGCCGTCGCCGCCACCGAGGTTGGTGAACAGCAGGTACATCATCACCGGCATCGCGATCCCGCCGATCACGAAGCCCACGTCGCGCAGGGTCCGGCGCACTTCCAGGCGCAGGTAGTCCAGCATCACACCGCCTCCGTCTTCCGCGTCGACTCCGTCCGCGTCGGCCCGGGCGCCGTCAGGGCCAGGAACGCGTCGTCCAGCGACGCGGGGGCGACCCGCAGGCCGCGTATCGCGTCCTGCCGGGCCAGCGCGACCACCGTCGCGTCCGAGTCGTCCGTCCGCAGCAGCGCCCGGCCCCCGCGCACCTCCACCGACCGCACCCCGGGCAGCAGGGCGAGGCCCTCGGCGCCGGTCCCGGCCAGGTCGACGGAGACCAGGCTGCCCCCGGCGGCCCGCCGCAGCTCCTCGCCGGTGCCGTCGGCCACGACCCGTCCGCGGTCGACGACGACGATCCGGTCGGCGTACGCGTCCGCCTCCTCCAGATGGTGCGTCGAGAACAGCACGGTGTGCCCGAGCCCCGCGTACGCCCGCATCGCGTGCCAGAAGGCGTGCCGCGCCTCCACGTCCAGCGCGGCCGTCGGCTCGTCCAGGACGAGCAGCGCGGGGTTCCCGGCCAGCGCCACCGCGAACCGCACCCGCTGGGTCTGTCCGCCCGAGAGCCGGTCCACCCGCCGCCCGGCCAGTTCGGCGACCCCGGCCAGCTCCAGGGCCCGCGCCACGGGCATCGGGGCCGGGTAGCGGCCCGCCACGAACGCGACCAGTTCCCCCACGGTCACCCGGGGGACCGCCCGGGCCTCCTGCAGCATGGCGCCCACCCCGCCCGCGAGCACGGCGCGTTCCGGGGTGGTGCCGAAGAGCCGCACCGTGCCCTCGTCGGGCTCGTTCAGGCCGAGCAGAAGCGAGAGGGCGGTGGACTTCCCGGCGCCGTTGCGGCCGAGCAGCGCGACCGTCTCGCCGCTCGCGATCCGCAGATCCACCCCGTCGACGGCGCGCACCGCGCCGTAGGTCTTCACCGCCCCGGTGAAGGACACGGCCGGCGGTGCCCCCGCCGCCGTCCGCTCCCCGGTCGGTCTCGTCCCGGCCGGCGTCGTCCCGGCTGTCTTCTTCATGCCCACGACGCTACGGAGAGGGGCGCGCCCGCGGCAGAGGCGCTTGTACGGACCCCGGCGGTACGAATGTCACGGGTGGCGGGCCCGGCCGCTCCGGGCCGGGCCGCCGGCTGACGCGGTGTCAGCGACGGTCTTCACAAGTCACAGGGGCTGGGCTATACAGGGATCGCCGTACTGGAACGCGTTCTAGAACGGGCGGGTTCCACGGCCCGTGACGACCCCGGTGCGGCCGACGGTGCGGACGGCCGTGCCGGGGTCTTGCCCGCCAGCGTCAGGAGCGCCATGCCCATCGATGCAGCCAAGGCCCTCGCGGCCGAGCCCCGGACCGCCGAGATCGGCTGGGACAGCAGGGACGTCCAGCTCTACCACCTCGGCATCGGCGCGGGCCGGCCGGCGACCGACCCCGCCGAGCTCCGCTACACCCTGGAGTCCCGGCTGCAGGTCCTGCCGAGCTTCGCCACCGTCGCCGGCACGGGCGCACCGGGCGGTCTCAGCGCGCTGTCCCTGCCCGGCGTCGAGGTCGACCTCGCCCGCATCCTGCACGGCGGCCAGTCGCTCACCCTCCACCGCCCCCTGCCCGCACAGGGCCGGGCGACCGCCACCGGCCGCCTCGCCGCCCTCTACGACAAGGGGAAGGCCGCCGTCCTCGTCCTGCGCACCGACGTCAGCGACGCCGAGGGGCCGTTGTGGACCAACGACTCGCAGATCTTCCTGCGCGGTGAGGGCGGCTTCGGCGGTGAACGCGGCCCCTCCACCCGCCTCGAACCGCCGACCGGCGCACCCGAGCAGGTGGTGGAGCGCCCGATCCGCGAGGACCAGGCGCTGCTGTACCGCCTGAGCGGCGACTGGAACCCCCTGCACGCCGACCCCGAGTTCGCCCGGCTCGCCGGCTTCGACCGGCCCATCCTGCACGGCCTGTGCAGCTACGGCATGACGCTCAAGGCGGTGGTGGACACCCTGCTCGACGGGGACGTCACCCGCGTCCGCTCCTACTCCACGCGCTTCGCCGGGGTCGTCTTCCCGGGCGAGACCCTGCGCATCCGCCTGTGGCGGCAGGAGGGTTCGGTACGGGCCGCCGTGAGCGCGGTCGAGCGGGACGACGCCCCCGTCCTCGCGGACACGTTCGTCAGGTACGCCTGAGCCCCCGTACGTCTTCAGCACGTCCCCAGCTACGTCCTCAGCGAGTCGTCAACACGTCTTCAGCACGTCGTCGGTACTTCTTCGAGGGGAGCCGCACCCATGCGGGCAGCCATTCTGCACGAGATCGGCCAGGACAAGCTGGAGGTCCTGGACGACGTCGAGGCGACGGGCTTCGGCCCCGGCAAGGTCAGGATCCGGGTGCACGCCACCGGGCTGTGCCACTCGGACCTGTCCGCGATGAGCGGCGTCCTGCCGCAGCCCGCCCCCTTCGTACCCGGACACGAGGGCGCGGGCGAGATCCTCGAGGTCGGCGAGGGCGTACGCGAATTGAAGCCCGGTGACCGGGTGCTGGTGTGCTGGCTGCCGTCCTGCGGCGCCTGCCCCGCCTGCCGACGCGGCCAGACCCACCTGTGCCTGGCCGGGTTCATGAACGCCGGCACCCCCAACTTCAGGCGCCCCGGCGGCGATGTCTTCGGCTTCGCGGGCACCGGGACCTTCGCCGAGGAGGTCGTGGTCGACGCCGGCTGCGCGGTGCCCGTCCCGGACGACGTGCCGTACGACATCGCCGCCCTCATCGGCTGCGGCGTCACCACCGGGCTCGGCGCCGCCCTCAACACGGCGGGCCTGGAGGCCGGTTCGTCCGTCGCCGTGATCGGCTGCGGCGGCGTCGGCATCTCCGCCGTCCAGGGCGCGCGACTGGCGGGCGCCGCCGAGATCGTCGCCGTGGACCCGGTGCCCTCACGCCGCGAGGCGGCCCTGCGCTTCGGGGCCACCCAGGCGGTGGCGCCCGACCAACTGCCCGACGCCAAACAGCGGATCACCGGCGGCGAGGGGTTCGACCACGTCTTCGAGGTCGTGGGCAGGTCCGCCACCGCGCGCACGGCCTACGAGAACACGCGGCGCGGCGGCACCCTCGTCGTGGTGGGCGCGGGCGCCATGGACGACCACCTCCAACTCAACATGTTCGAGCTGTTCTTCGACGAGAAGCGCATCCTGCCCTCGATGTACGGCGGCGGGGACGTGCTGCGGTCCTACGAGCGGACCATCGCCCTGTGGCGCGCCGGACGCATCGACCTGGCCGGACTGATCACGCACCGGGTGCCGCTCGCCGGGATCAACGAGGCGCTGGAGCAGATGCGCACGGGTGCGGCGCTGCGCACCTGCATCGAGATCTGAGCCGCCTTCCCCCTGGTGCCCACGATGCTCCTGCCGCATCGCCGCATCGCCGCATCGCCGCATCGCCGCATCGACACACCGACGCTCCCGACGAGAGGACTCCGATGTCGCAGCCACTGGAAGGGCTGTCCGCGATCGTGACCGGCGCGGGCCGGGGCCTGGGCCGGGCCGAGGCGCTCGAACTGGCCCGGCTCGGCGCGGCCGTCGTCGTCAACGACTACGGGCAGCCGGGCCGGGACGGTTCGGGCGAGGCGTCCGCCGCCCCCGCCGAGGACGTCGCCGCCGAGATCCGCGCGGCGGGCGGCCGGGCCGTCGCCCACACCGGGGACGTCGCCGACTTCGAGACGGCCCGCGAGCTGGTGGAACGGGCGGTCACCGCGTTCGGCAGGCTGGACGTCCTGGTCAACAACGCGGGCATCCTGCGTGACCGCATGGTCTTCTCGATGGCCGAGGACGAGTGGGACTCGGTCATCCGGGTCCACCTCAAGGGCCACTTCAACACCACCCGCTTCGCCGCCGCCCACTGGCGGGAACGCTCCAAGGCGGCGGGCGCACCGGTGTACGGGCGGATCGTGAACACCTCCTCGGAGGCCTTCCTCGCGGGCTCGGCGGGTCAGCCCAACTACGCGGCGGCCAAGGGCGGGATCGTCGGCCTGACGACGTCGACGGCGCTCGCCCTCGCCAAGTACGGGGTGACCGCGAACGCCATCTGCCCCCGGGCCCGCACCCGGATGACCGAGGACGTCTTCGCCGCCCTCGCGCGGCCGGAGGACGGCCTCGATCCGCTCGCCCCCGAGCATGTCGCCCCGCTCGTCGGCTACCTGGCCTCGCCCGCGGCCGCGCGGATCAACGGGCAGCTCCTCGTCGTGCACGGCGGGATGGTGGCCGTCGCGGAACGGCCGCGGGTGGGGGCGAAGTTCGACACCAAGCAGGACGCGTTCACCTACGACGAACTGGACGCGCTGCTCACCCCACACTACGCCCAGCGCCCGGAAGGGGAGACGTTCGCGGCGGCGCAGGTCCTCGCCCTGCGGCACGAACGCCCGTGAGGCAAGGGCGACGACAACGGCGGCGGCCCCGTCCGTCGAGTGACGGACGGGGCCGCCGCCGACGCGTCAGGCCTGACCCTGCTGCTCGTCCGGCTTGCGGTGCCGGCCGTGCGGCGTCTCCTCCTGGTCCTGGACGGAGACCGAGCCACGGTGTCGGCCGTGCCCCGGGTACTCCTCCGTCTCGATGTCCACAGGAGCTGTGGTGCTCGTCTCGCTCATGGTGGTACTCACCCCGTCAACCTGATCTTTCGTACAGCCGGGCGAGTCTAACGGGCGGCTGCCACGGCGACGTCAGGGGTCGGAGCGCGTGTCGGGGTCGGGCCCGAGGCGGGCACCGGAGCCACGGCGCCGACCACACCCCCGGCCGTCGCCCGGAGCGGGGCCGGGGGAACGGGCGCGGCCGTGGCCCGGAGCGGGGTCGTGGGCGCAGGTACGGCCGTGGCCCGGAGCAGGGCCGAAGGCGCGGATGAGGTGGGCAACAGCGAGGGCGACCGGCCCGCGGCCGGGGCGAGCGAGGCCGTGGCCGGGGTCCCGCGACCGCCGATGCGCCCCTCCCCGTCCCCGAGCGGCCTCCTGCGCGTCTCGACGGGGATCACCCCGTGCCGCACCCACACCAGGGGACTGTGCTCGCCCACCCCCGACGGCTGCCGCCGCCCCGACGCAACCGCCCCCGGAGCCGTCGTACCGCTTCCTTGGCCGTCGCCGCCCCGATGTATCGGCCTCTCCCAGGCCCGTTCCGCACCCAGCCGCGCCACCGCCTTCGCCGGCGCGGCCGCCGTACCACCGCTCTGGGTTTCGCCCCCTCGGTGCGTCGGCCCCTCCCCGGGACGTGCCGTACCCCGACGCAGCAGCGCCTGCTGCAGCGGTACCGGTCGTGTCGCATCCCGTTGCACGGTCGAGGGTCGGCCGGACGGGCCCCCCGCGCTGCCGGTCGAGGTTCCGCCCGTCGCCGGCGGGAGCGGGCGGGCGGGGGCCGTGAGGCGGGCCACCCCGCACCGCACCGCCCCGTGGGCGTACGGCAGTCGCAGTTCGCCCTCCCGGGTCCACAGGCCCGCGCCCGCCAGCCAGCCCTCCGGCGCCGCGAAGTGGTGCAGACGGCGGTCCGCAGGGCGCCACACCCCCACCCAGCGGCCGGTAGGGCCCTCGATCCGCAGGGCCACCGCACAGCCCTCCGGTGTCAGCGCCTGACCCGGCTGGATCGCGAACGGCACGGTCGGGCAGCCCAGGCGCAGGCACTCGGGGAAGCGCACCGGCAGCGCGCTCCCCAACACCCCCCAGCCCAACCGGTCCTGGCCGGGCTCCGGCGCGTCCGAGCGGATCAGCAGCAGCCCGCTGTCCGGGTCGGCCAGCAGCAGACGGTCGTTGCTCCCCTCCGCGATCTGGAGCAGCGGCGAGACCTCCCCGCCGCGCGCCAGATCGACCACGACCGTCTTCGTCGGGCCCCCGTCCTCGGTGCGATCCAGCGCCAGCAGCCGGCCCGCCCGGTCCAACCACACCCCGCCCGAGCACCGGCCCGGCACCAGGGCCACCCGCCGCGGCCCCGACCGCCCGTCGGTGACCAGCCACACCGCCGTCGCCCCGGCGCCCGTGGCGAGCGCGTACGCGCGGTCCCCACCCGGCACCGGCGGCAGCAGCCGCAGCGCCCGGGCCGGGTCCTCCAGCACACCGAGCGGCAGTTCCCCGGTCCCGGTACCGGCCGGGTACAGCAGGGAGAACCGGTGCCCCCCGGGCACGGCCCGGTGGATCAGCACCCGCCCGTCCGCCAGCGGCTGCACCTCGGTGCCGGGCTCCTCGGGCTGCGGGCCGGGCAGCGGCACGGCGTACGGCTCCGGGCCGTCCAGCGTCCAGCGCTCCGGGAACCAGGACGGTCCGGCCGGCGCGAGCCGCGCCGCGTAGGCCCCGTCCGCGGTGATCACGCACCCGGACCGGACCGCCCACGGGTCCCCGTCCGCCGTCGCGGTCACCGTCGCGGTCCCTGCCGCGGGTGCGGTCCCCGCCGCCGTCGCGAAGGCACATTCCGTCATCGTTCGGTCACCTCCGGCGAAGAAGGTAGTTATCCCCACGCGCTTGTGACCCCCACCGGGGTCCACTTCACACATAAGGGTGTTCGTGCGGCCGTTCCCTGGAACAAGAGGGGGCGGATGTGCTGGACGACGGGGCGCACGGTGTCCGCCGCACCACCCCCGCCCCGGAACGACCCGTGGCCGGTGGGCTCAGCACCGGGGGCAGGTAGCCTTTCCCCGTGCCCCGTCTGTCTGAAGTCATCACCGCCCTGGAGACCCTGTGGCCCGCAGAGCGGGCCGAGTCCTGGGACGCGGTCGGTACGGTCACCGGCGACCCCGACCAGGAGGTCTCCCGGGTCCTGTTCGCCGTCGACCCCGTCCAGGCGATCGTCGACGAGGCGGTGACGCTGGGCGCGGACCTCCTGGTCACCCACCACCCCCTCTATCTGCGCGGGACGACGACCGTGGCGGCCGCCACCTTCAAGGGCCGGGTCGTGCACACCCTCATCAAGAACGACATCGCGCTGCACGTCGCGCACACCAACGCCGACCGCGCCGACCCGGGCGTCAGCGACGCGCTCGCCGGAGCACTCGACCTGCGGGTCCTGCGCCCCCTGGAAGCCGACCCGTCCGACCCCGACGGCCGCCGCGGCATCGGGCGCGTCTGCGAGCTCGACCACCCGCTGACCGTCCGCGAGCTCGCCGCCCGCGCCGCGCGGCGGCTGCCCGCCACCGCCCAGGGCATCCGCGTCTCGGGCGACCCGGACGCGCTGGTGCGCACCGTCGCCGTCAGCGGCGGCTCCGGCGACAGCCTCCTCGACTCCGTCCGCGCGGCCGGCGTCGACGCCTTCCTCACCGCGGACCTGCGCCACCACCCGGCGTCCGAGTTCATGGCGGCGGGCGCCCACCGTCCTCTCGCGCTGCTCGACGCGGCGCACTGGGCCACCGAATGGCCCTGGTGCGAGCTGGCCGCGGGCCAGCTCGACGAGATCTCCGACCGTCACGGATGGGGCCTTCGCGTCCACGTCTCGAAGACGGTCACCGACCCCTGGACCGCGCACGCGGCCTCCCCCTCGACCTCGACCGACACCCCTGGAGCCCCCAACTGAACGCCGCGCCCGCCGACCAGATCCGACTTCTCGACGTCCAGGCCCTGGACGTACGCCTCCAGCAGCTCGCCCACAAGCGGAAGTCCCTGCCCGAGCACGCCGAGATCGAGTCGCTGACCAAGGACCTCACCCAGCTGCGCGACCTGCTGGTGGCCGCGCAGACCGAGGAGAGCGACTGCGCCCGTGAGCAGACCAAGGCCGAGCAGGACGTGGACCAGGTGCGCAAGCGCGCCACCCGCGACCAGCAGCGCCTGGACTCCGGCGCGGTCACCTCCCCGAAGGACCTGGAGAACCTCCAGCACGAGATCGTCTCGCTCGCCAAGCGTCAGGGCGACCTGGAGGACGTCGTCCTCGAGGTCATGGAGCGCCGCGAGTCCGCGCAGGAGCGGGTGGACGAGCTGACCGGGCGGGTCGCGTCGGTGCAGTCGAAGATCGACGACGCCACCGGGCGCCGGGACGCGGTCTTCGAGGAGATCGACGGCGAGGCCGCCTCGGTCACCAAGGAGCGCGAGGTCGTCTCCGGCTCGGTGCCCGCCGACCTGCTCAAGCTGTACGACAAGCTGCGCACGCAGCAGGGCGGCGTCGGTGCGGCCAAGCTGTACCAGCGCACCTGCCAGGGCTGCCGCCAGGAGCTGGCGATCACGGAGCTGAACGAGATCCGCACCGCCGCCCCCGACACGGTGGTGCGGTGCGAGAACTGCCGCCGCATCCTGGTGCGCACCTCCGAGTCCGGTCTGTAGTCCGGGCCCCTCGAAGGCGTACGGGGCGTACGGCGTGCGGGAGTTCATCGTCGAGGCCGACGGCGGGTCCCGGGGCAACCCGGGACCCGCCGGGTACGGCAGCGTGGTGCTGGACGCCGCGACGGGCGAAACGCTGGCGGAGCGGGCCGAGTTCATCGGTGTCGCCACCAACAACGTCGCGGAGTACCGGGGGTTGCTGGCCGGGCTGTGCGCGGCCCGCGCACTGGACCCGCAGGCCCGCGTCCACGTCCGCATGGACTCCAAGCTGGTCGTGGAGCAGATGGCCGGCCGCTGGCGGATCAAGCACCCGGACATGCGGCCCCTGGCCATGCGGGCCGCCGCCGTCCTGCCGCGCGAGCGGGTGACGTACGAGTGGATCCCGCGCGAGCGGAACAAGCACGCCGACCGCCTGGCCAACGAGGCGATGGACGCCGGGACCTCGGGGACCCCGCCGGAGTCGGAGCCGGAGCTGGAGCCGCGGCCGACCCCGGCCGCCGCCGCACCGGACACGGGGGACGCCGACGTCCGCGCCGCCCGCCACGTCGCCACCGCCCCGGCCGCCGGCCGCACCCCGCCCCCCGACCTGGGCGCCCCCGCCACCTTCGTCCTGCTGCGGCACGGCGAGACGGCCCTCACCCCGCTCAAACGGTTCTCCGGCAGCGGCGGCGAGGACCCGTCCCTGTCCGAGGCGGGCCGCCACCAGGCACAACGCGTCGCCGGGGCCCTCGCGGCCAGGGGGAGCATCCAGGAGATCATCACCTCCCCCCTGGCCCGCTGCCGGGAGACGGCCGCCGTCGTCGCCGCGCGCCTGGGGCTGGAAGTGAGCGTGGCGGACGGCCTGCGCGAGACGGACTTCGGGGCGTGGGAGGGCCTCACGTTCGGCGAGGTCCACCGCCGCCACCCCGACGACATGGCCGCCTGGCTGACCGACCCGGACGCCGCGCCCAGCGGCGGCGGCGAGAGCTTCGTGGCCGTCGCCGACCGGGTCGCCGCCACCCGGGACGAGCTGCTCGCCTCCCGCGCGGGCCGCACGGTCCTGCTTGTCTCGCACGTCACCCCCATCAAGACCCTGGTCCGCCTGGCCCTCGGCGCGCCCGCCCGGGCGATGTTCCGCATGGACCTGTCGGCGGCGTCCCTGAGCGCGGTGGCGTACTACGCGGACGGCAACGCCACCGTCCGCCTCCTCAACGACACCTCGCACCTGCGCTGAGGCGCCCCGCCCGCCGAGCCGCGCTCAGTGGACCTCGTCCACCAGCACGTCCAGCGACCAGGCGCCGCCCGCCCGCGCGGGAGCCGCCGCCTCCACCACGTACCCGAGGTCGCGCAGCGCCTCCACCAGCCCCGCCGGATCCTTAGGCGCCGCCCCCTCGGCCAGCAGGGAACGCACGATCCGGCCCTTCGTGGCCTTGTTGAAGTGGCTGACGACCGTCCGGGTCGGCGCGTGCAGCACCCGCACGCTCGCCGTCCGCCCCGCGACCTCGCCCCTGGGCTTCCACGCGGCCGTGTACGCGGAGGACCGCAGGTCCAGCACCAGCCCGTCGCCCGCCACCTCGGGCAGCACCGAGGCCATCGGCGCCCGCCAGTACGCGCCGAGCGTGCCCAGACCGGGCAGCCTCACCCCCATCGAGCAGCGGTAGGACGGGATGCGGTCGGTGACGCGGACGGCACCCCACAGCCCGGAGAAGACGAGCAGCGACCTCGCCGCGCGCCGCCTGGCCGCCGCGTCCAGCGAGGGCAGGTCGAGAGCGTCGTAGAGGACCCCCGTGTAGATCTGCCCGGCCGGCCGCGCCCCGGCCGTCCGCAGCCCGGCGTTCTTCGCGACCTCGCCCCGCAGCCCCTCGCTCAGCCCGAGCACCTCGCGGGCCTTGTCCTCGTCCCCCGAGCACAGCTCCACCAGCTCACCGAGCACGGCCTCACGGGCCTCACGCAGCCCCGGCAGCGACAGCGACCCCGGGTTCAGCGGAGCGCCGCGGCCGGAAGCGGCCTTGCCTTCGGACGGCGGGAGCAGGACAAGCACGGGGGACTCTCCTTCATACTGCTGCATACGGCGAACGGGCGGACCGCGCACGGGCGGACCGGCGCACGGACTCCGCGCCAGCCTACGGCGTGCTCCCGCGACGCCGTGGCACGCCCAGCAGCACGCGAGGGGGGCGGGGCATGCCGGAACAGGCACGCTGGACGGCACTGCGACTGGGCCGCGGGGGACCGCGACTGGACCTCCTGACGGCCCGCTTCGACACCCATGTGTACGCCCCGCACGCCCACGACGAGTACACCATCGGCGTCTCCGTCGGCGGCTGCGAACTGATCGGCTACCGCGGCGGCCACCTGCGCACCGGGCCCGGCTCCATCGTCGTCCTGGCCCCCGGTGAGATGCACACCGGCGGCCCCGCCTCCGCCACCGACGGCTACGCCTACCGCGCCCTGTACGCCGACCCCGCCCTGCTGGCCGAGGGCGTCCGGGGCGGCGGGCCGCACTTCGGCGAAGGGCTCCTGGACGACCCCGAACTCGCCGCCGCGATCCGCCGCACCCACGCCGAACTGGCCCGCTTCCCCGATCCGTTGGAGGCCGAGTCCCGGCTGCCGTGGCTGCTCACGGCGCTGGTCCACCGCCACGCCACGGCGGCGACCCTGCCCAGGACCGTCCCCGGTGCCCACGCGATAGCCCGCACCGTCCGCGACCGCCTCGCCGACGAACTCCTCGAACCCCCCTCCCTGGCCGCCCTCGCCGCCGACCTCGGCCTGTCCCGCTACCAACTCCTGCGCGCCTTCCGTACGACGGTCGGGATACCGCCGTACGCCTGGCTGGCCCAGTACCGGGTGGCCCGGGCCCGCACCCTGCTGGAGCACGGCCTGCGTCCCGCCGACGTGGCGGCCCGGGTGGGCTTCGCGGACCAGGCGCACCTCACCCGCTGGTTCCGCCGGGTGCTCGGGGTGACCCCGGCGGCGTACCGCAACAGCGTTCAAGACGGCGGATAGCCCCGCGGCGAAGACTCACCCCATGACTGCACGCGGCTGGTTCCTGTTCTCCCTGATGGGAGTGGTCTGGGGCATCCCCTATCTGATGATCAAAGTGGCGGTGGACGCGCTGTCCCCGGCCACGGTGGTGTTCACGCGCTGCGCGCTCGGCGCCGTGCTCCTGCTGCCCTTCGCGCTGCGCCAGGGAGGCCTGGCGCTGACCCTGCGACGGCACTGGCGCCCCATGCTGGCCTTCGCGGTCATCGAGATCATCGGCCCCTGGTTCACCCTCACCGACGCCGAACGGCACCTGTCCAGCTCCACGGCCGGACTGCTGATCGCCGGCGTCCCGATCGTCGGTCTCGCCATGGCCCGCCTCCTCGGCGACACGGAACGGCTCGGCGTCCGCCGCGTGATCGGACTGACGCTCGGCCTGGCGGGTGTGGCGGTCCTCACCGTCCCCCATCTGACCGGGGGCGACGCCCGCTCGCTGGCCGAGGTGTTCCTGACGGTCCTCGGCTACGCCACCGCACCGCTGATCGCCGCACGCCGCCTCAAGGACGTCCCCACCCTCCAGCTGACGGCGCCCTGCCTGGCCCTTGCGGCCCTGGTCTACGCCCCCGCGGCGCTCGCCGACCGGCCCGCCACCCTGCCCTCGGCCCCGGTCCTGGCCGCCCTCGCGGGCCTCGGCGTCCTGTGCACGGCGGTCGCGTTCGTCGCCTTCCTGGAGCTGATCAAGGAGGCGGGCCCGGCCCGCGCCACGGTCATCACCTACGTCAACCCGGCGATCGCGGTGGCTGCCGGAGCCCTGCTCCTGCACGAGACCCTGACGGCCGGCACCGCCGTGGCCTTCACCCTGATCCTGGCGGGGTCGGTCCTGGCGACGGCCGCCGCACCGAAGCGCCCCGCACGCCCGCTACCATGGTCCACACGGCAGACGAGCCGGGCGGGCGGCCGCGTGGAGTCCCCTTGAGGGGCTTCCCGAGGAACGTCCGGGCTCCACAGGGCAGGGTGGTGGCTAACGGCCACCTGGGGTGACCCACGGGACAGTGCCACAGAAAACAGACCGCCGGGGATCTCGATCCTCGGTAAGGGTGAAACGGTGGTGTAAGAGACCACCAGTGCCCAGGGTGACCTGGGCAGCTAGGTAAACCCCACCCGGAGCAAGGTCAAAAGGGAGTGCCCTGGCACTCCTGCGCGGACGTTCGAGGGCTGCCCGCCCGAGTCCGCGGGTAGACCGCACGAGGCCGGCGGCAACGCCGGCCCTAGATGGATGGCCGTCACCCCGGGCACCGCGAGGACCCCGGGGAACAGAACCCGGCGTACAGCCCGACTCGTCTGTCGCTCCCTGCGGCTTTGCCGGGGTTGATCACAGGGTGAACAGGGCCCCGCGCCATGTCCACCCCGCGCCGAGGACCGCCTCCTGCAAAGGGGTCTTCAGCTCCGCGGAATCGAAGAGGAACTCCTCCGTCTTCTGGAGGCGGCCGTCGGCTCCTCGCTCGACCGTCCAGCGCCGGGAGACGGTCTTCACCTGCCCGCGGGACTGCTCTGCCACCAGTGCCAACCTAGGTGTACTTCCGATCCAGTTGACTTCCCACTCGCGGTCGAGAGCGCGGACCTCTCGGCTCTCCGGGACCAAGCGCATCCTGATCTGAAGAGTCCGGCTCACCTGGGTCCGGGCGAAGAAGGTGTGCCAGGCCGGATCCCGGATACGCCACTCCGCGACCAGATCGGCCCCCTCAGCGGCACCATCGCGCACGACATAAGGCGTGTCCGGCCCGCTCACGTCGAGCAACGCCGTCCGGACCTTCTCGACGGATCGCGGCGCGACGCCGCTTTGCGGGCGCTTGGTACCGGTGAATATGTCGAACAACCCCATCAAACTACCTCCCGTGAAAGCTTGGTTACTCAAAGTAACATCTGTGTGTGCGTGGTACGCGCGTCTGAGCGGTACACCTAGGGCTTTCGGTGTCTGCCGGTTCCTGCGGCGAGGTTCGGAGTCGGCTTCGGCTTCGGGGGTGGGGCGATCTCGGAGGCCGGGAACAGGGTGCGTCTCGCCTCCGCGAGGTTCGCCGCCAGGCCGTGGGGTTCCCACAGGCGGCCGTTCCATCGCTGGATCGCCCGGGGCGCGTCGGGGTGCAGATGCGACCCATGGGGGCCTTCGCCGTTCACGAGAGGTACGGCGCGGAGCTGTCCGATCCTCGCGTCGCGGCGCTCGGCCCACTGGGACAGCGACTCGTCGTCCATTCCCCGCAGGGTAGTGGCTCGGGCGAGCCGGTGTTCCCCGCGCGGCGTCTGCCGGGCGGCGAGGTGGGTGGCCGTGTCAGCCGGTACCTGGGCGGCACCGGCTGATCGGATCCAATTTCCTCTACGGAGGTGCCCATCGCGATAGGCCGGCATCCGGCATGGCCCTGGAGGGGAAACACCGAGCGACTGACCACCGCAGCCCCCGGAGAGGATGGGCGGCCCACCGGTTGGACATCGCCATCCAATCCATCATGACGGTGCGTCAGCAAGGGGAATTCGGCGGCGTCACTCGAACAGTCGAGCATGGGCGAGCAGATTCGTTTCGGTACTTCGTATGGGCATCCTGTATATCCATCGCACGTTCACATTCCATGAGTGCCGCCGCCTCGTGCATTCCGTGCACCCCGCGCCGACCTGCGAGATTGTCTCGGCGCAAGGGGGCGGCGGCGGGGCGGACTTGCTCCAAACGGGTGATTGGATGAGCTGACCCTTGTCACACGATCGGGCGCATGCGTCACTGGAAAGGTGAAACCGGCGGGCTGCCCATCCCCGTGCCGGGGGAGCGTTCTGACAGGCAGCGTGTGTCGGTTTTCCTCATGTCCGCAAGCGGGGCGCAGGCCGCCCCGCGGCGAACTGAGTGCGCCGGGGCGACTGCGCGACCGCTCGCCCCGGGCCCCGCAGCACCCCTGAGCCGCCTTCCGCTCCCCCGGAAGCGCAGGCGAGGGCTGACGGTGGCCGTTCATCGGCACGGGCCCCCGGGCCGCTCCGCCGGTTTCGCGTGTCCCCGCAGCGCAGAGCACAAGGAGTCCCCATGCCCATCTCCCCGAACCAGGGTTCCACCGCCGGCGGCACGGCGGTGACCATCACCGGCGTGAACCTCGCCGGGGCCACCTCGGTGAAGTTCGGCACGAAGTCGGCGACCATCACCTCCAACACACCGACCATGGTCGGCGTGACCTCCCCGTCCGGTACGGGCGTGGTCGACGTGACGGTGACGACGGCGGGCGGTACCAGCAACCCGCTCTCGTTCTACTACATCGGCCCCCCGTTCCTGTCCGACCTGAACGCCGACTCGGGGCCGACGGCCGGCGGCAACACGGTCACCCTCACCGGCACGGGCCTCTCGACCGCGACCGAGGTGCTGTTCGGCGCGAACTCCGCGACCCCGACCGTGGTCTCGGACACCACGCTCACCGTCACGGTGCCGGCCGGGGCGGCCGCCGGATCGGTCGCGGTGAGCGTGACGACCGCGGGCGGCGTCGCCGGTGGACTGTCCTACGTCTACGTCGACGCGCCCACGGTGACCCAGTTGACCCCGACCTCGGGGCCGTCGACCGGCGGCACGAGCGTGACCATCACCGGGACGGGCTTCAACACCACCCAGTCGGTCACCTTCGACGGCGTCCCCGCGCCGTTCGCCGTGCTCAGCAGCACCACCCTGGTGGCGGTCACCCCCGCCGGATCCCCCGGCGCGGTCGACGTCACGGTCACCACCACCGGTGGCGGCGCGACGGCCTCCGGCGGCTACACCTACGTCAACTCGCCTCTCGTCTAGGCCCGGACGGCCGGCGCGGTCCGCCGCGGTCGGCCGTAGGCCCACGGCCCGGTCCCGTACCGGGCGGCGATGATCCCCCGTCCGGGCGGTAGCGAGTCCCCCCTCCGCCCGGACGGGCCCCCAGCCATCCGCTTCCGGCAGGTCCCCACCCGGAACCGGCCGGGCGGCGCACCAAGGAGTAGGAGCACAGCCATGGCCGCCCCCGTAGTCACCTCGGTCAGTCCCACCGCCGGGCCGCCCGCCGGCGGAGCCACCGTCACCGTCGTCGGCACCGGCTTCACCGGTGTCACGTCCGTCAGGTTCGGCGGCGTCGCCGCACCCTCGTTCACCGTCGTCAGCAGCACGCAGATCGTGGCCGTGACGCCCCCGGGCACCGGCGCGGTCAACGTCACCGTCACCACCGGCGGGGGCACCAGCTCCCAGACCGTCACCTACACGTACGTCCCCGCCCCCACCCTGTCGAGCCTGTCACCCGCCCAGGGGACGGTCAACGGCGGCACGGTGGTGACGCTCACCGGGACCAACCTCTCGGGGGCGACGTCGGTGCGCTTCGACGGCGTGCCCGCGCCGTCGTTCACCGTCGTCTCCGCCACCCAGATCACCGTGGTGACCGCGGCCCACGCGGCCGGGACCGCCGCGGTCACCGTCACCACCACGGGCGGTACCAGCAACTCCCTCACCTTCACCTTCGTGTCGGTGCCCACCGTCACCGCCGTGTCGCCCGGTCAGGGCCCCCTCGCCGGAGGCACGCTGGTGACGCTCACGGGGACGAACCTGACGGGGGCGACCGCCGTGCGCTTCGACGGCGTCGCGGCGGCCTCGTTCACCGTCGTCTCCTCGACGCAGATCACCGCGACGACCCCGGCGCACGTGGCCGGCGCCGCGCCGGTCACCGTCACCACCCCGGGCGGCACCAGCAACCCGGACAGCCCGAGCGCGTACTTCTTCTACGAGGCGGTACCGACCCTGGCCTCCGCGCAGCCGACTTCGGGCCCCTCCACGGGCACCAACACGGTGACCCTGACCGGCAGCGGGCTGCTCGGGGCGACGGCGGTGAGCTTCGGCGGGACCCCGGCGACGTCGTTCACGATCGTCTCCTCGACGCAGATCACCGCGGTGGCGCCCGCCCACGCCGGCGGTTCCGTGTCGGTGACGGTGACCACCCCCGGCGGCACCAGCAACCCCGTCACCTACAGCTTCGTCGACGCTCCCACCCTGACGTCCCTCAACCCCGCCCAGGGGCCCGCCTACGGCGGCAACCCGGTCACGCTGACCGGAACGAACCTCACCACCACCCTGAGCGTGCTGTTCGGCGGCGTCCCCGCGGCGTTCACGGTCCTCTCCTCGACCGAGGTCGTCGCCACCGCCCCGGCCGACGCCCCGGGCGCGGTCACCGTCACGGTCACCACCGCCGCGGGTGTCAGCAACGGGCTGACGTACACGAGGGTCGGGGCGCCCGGCATCTGACCCCGCGAATTCGGGAATTCCGGCCCGCGGCTCCGTACCCGCCTTTTCGGCGGCGGGATAAGAAACACAACTCGGAGTCGTGGTGCCGGGGTTTTCGCCGCAGGACTGAAGGGCCGAAAGGCCGGAGAAGATCGATTCTGCTCGTGTCTTACCAAGAATTGCGCACTGTCTGCGCTTTTATTTTCACGTCTCCCCTTAATCGCACAGGCGCGGAGGAAGGCGTGGTAATTCGCGATGCGTAGGAAAGTCGTTTCATCTTTTGTTCTAGGGGCGGTGAGTCTCGGCCTGGCGTGCGAGCTGGCCGGGCCCGCCCTGGCGGGCCCGGGGCTCGCGGGTGCCGTACGGTCCGCGACGGTCGCCACCGAGGCGTGGCGGAGCCGGTCCGCGGCGGCGGTCACGGGGATCGTCGACGTCAGAACGCGTTTGAGTATCCGCGCCCTGCCGACGAGTCACTCCGACGAACTGGGCAGCTACCCCGACGGCGCCCGGATCGGCCTGCTGTGCTGGACGTCCGGGGAGCCCGTCGAGGGTGACTCGACGTGGTACCGGCTCTCGGAGCGCTCGGGCTGGGTGGCGGGCCGCTACGTCAGGGTCTCGGGAAGCGTGCCGTTGTGCGACGACGGGGGCAGCACGGGCCCGATGGGCCCCACCGGCCCGACGGGCCCGACCGGCCCCGCCGGCGCCCACGGGGCCACGGGTCCCACCGGTCCCATGGGCACGCACGGGGTCACCGGAGCCACCGGACCCATGGGGACGCACGGGGTCACCGGAGCTACGGGAACCACCGGTCCTACGGGTCCGCATGGGACTACGGGAGCGACGGGAACCACCGGTGCCACCGGTGCCACGGGCGCCACGGGTGCCCATGGACTCACCGGGGCCACCGGGGCGGCAGGGGCCGCCGGAGTGACGGGGGCGACCGGGCCCATGGGCTCACAGGGCGCGACCGGCACCACGGGTCCGCAGGGCGCGACCGGTGCCACGGGCTCCCAGGGCGCCACGGGTGCGACGGGTGCCACCGGAGTGAGCGGACTCACGGGTGCCACCGGGGCCACGGGACCGACCGGTTCGCTGGGCGCGACCGGTGCCACGGGCCCGACGGGTTCCGCGGGATCCATCGGCGCGACGGGCGCCACCGGACCTGCCGGAACCGGCGGCGCGACGGGCGCCACCGGAGCGGACGGCGTGACCGGGGCGACGGGTGCTGACGGTGCCACCGGGCCGACGGGTGCGGACGGCGCGACCGGCGCCACCGGGCCTGCGGGAACCGACGGCGCGACTGGCGCCACGGGTGCCGACGGCGCCACCGGGCCCACGGGTGCCGACGGGCTGACCGGTGCCACCGGAGCGGACGGCGTGACCGGTGCCACCGGGCCGACGGGCGCTGACGGGCCCACCGGGCCCACCGGTGCTGATGGTGCCACCGGGGTCACAGGGCCGACGGGTGCTGATGGTGCCGTCGGGGCGACCGGGGCGACCGGGGCGACCGGGGCCACCGGGCCCTCGGGTACCGCCGGTTCCACCACCGTCGCCGGAACGGGCGGAACCGTAGGACCCGGTGGGACGCAGGCCTTCGTCGCCCAGTGCGCGGTCGGCCAGACGGCCATCGGCGGTGGCTGGCTGTCCGACAACGACGAGGTCTACGCCGTGCGCAGCTTCAAGAGCACGACCACGAACCCCGACGACGGCTGGACCGTCAGCTTCCACAACAACTCGGCCACCGACGCCCTCGTCACGCCCATCGCCTACTGCGTACCGACCACCTGACCGAGACCGACGACCGGGAGCGGTGCGAGGCCTCCGGGGCATCCCGCCCGGAGGCCTCGCACCGCCGCTACTCCTCGAACAGCGCCTCCTGCTGCCCCACCGCCTTCTCCCGCAGCCGCCTGGCGCGGGTCCCGACCACCGCCGCCGTCACCACCGCCGTCACCGCGAACGCCACCGGGACCATCCAGTCCCGGTTCAGGGCGTGGCCGCACAGCGTGTCCATGGAGAGCCGGCCCGGTCCGGCCACGGCGAGACTCGCCGCCGTGAGGCCGAGGGACGCCGGGTACTCGAAGCCGCCGCTCTGCGCGAAGAAGCCGTTCGGCGCGTGGACGGCCGCCGCACCCGTCATCGCGCCGACCGCCGCCGCGCCCGCCGCCGGAGTGGCGAGCCCCAGGGCCAGCAGGGTGCCGGTGCCCGTCTCGGTGAGCCCGGACACCAGGGCGTTCACCTTGCCGGGCCGATAGCCCACGGACTCCATGAACTGCCCGGCCGCATCGAGGCCCGGGCCACCGAACCAGCCGAACAGCTTCTGGGTGCCGTGCGCCGCCAGCACCCCACCGGTGCCCAGCCGCAGCAGCAGAAGTCCCACATCACGTCGGTCGATACAGCTCACGGTCACTCCCGGTGCGGACGACGGGCCGGACGGCGGGCGCGGATCCCTTCCCCGCACCCACCGTCCACCGTCCACCGCCCGGGAGTGTCCGGCCCGTTCACGGTGCCGTTCGGGTGGCGGGCGCGGGGGACCGGTGTGACGCTGCGGCCATGACCATTCAGATCACCAGGCTGAGCGACCCGGCCGTCCGCGCGTTCGTCACCGCCGTCAACGCCCATGACCGCGAGGGCTTCCTCCAGGTGCTGGCACCGGACGCCACCATGTCCGACGACGGCGCGGACCGGGATCTCGCCGACTGGATCGACCGGGAGATCTTCACCACCAACGGGCACATGGACGTGGACAACGAGTCCCACGGCGGGCGTTCCCTCATCGCGCGCTACCGCAACGACACCTGGGGCGAGATGCGCACCCGCTGGTCCTTCACCGTGGACGACGACGGCAGGATCTCCCGCTTCGAGACCGGCGAGGCCTGAGGGCTGCCCGACCGTTCCCGCCTGCCGCCCCTCACCCGATTCTCACCCGTGCGGAGCAGCGCCCCGCGCGGCCGTTCGAGGGGGTGTTCCGGGGCCGGCTGGGCCCGTGCCCGCGCGCCCGACCGCGCTCCTGACCGCACCGTGACCCGGCCTTTACCTCCCTTTTGTCACCCCGCCGCATGTCGCCCGGGGTCGCCTTTGTACGGTCCCCGAATGCGCGACCTCTCCCCACCCTCGCCGCCCCCGCCCCCGCCCGCCGCCCGGATGTCCCGCCGAGCCGTCCTCGGGTTCGCCGCCGCCCCGCTGGCCCTCGCCGCCCCCGCCCCCGCCCTGGCCGCCACGACCATCGGCGGCGAACGGCTGGGCCGTTCCGGTGTCCAGGTGCATGGCGGCGCGGGATTGCCGCGCAAGCTCAGCGCCCACTCCTGGCTCGTCGCCGACCACGACAGTGGCGAGGTGCTCGCCGCCTACAACGCCCACCAGCGCCTCGCCCCGGCCTCCACGCTGAAGATGCTGTTCGCGGACACCGTGCTGGACAAGTTCGAGCGGACCCGCACCCACAGGGTGAGCGACGCCGAACTCGCGGACATCCCGGAGGGCTCCAGCCTGGTCGGCGTCAAGCCCGGGCTCACGTACAGCGTCGAGCAGTTGTGGCTCGGCGTCTTCCTGCGCTCGGGCAACGACGCGGTGCACGTCCTGAGCCACATGAACGGCGGTGTCGCCAAGACCGTGGCCGAGATGCGGGCCAAGGCGCGGGACCTGCAGGCCCTGGACACCAGGGTGGAGAGCCCTGACGGCTACGACCATCCGGGCCAGGTCTCCTCCGCGTACGACCTCACGCTGTTCGCCCGGCACGGCCTGAAGAACCCCGACTTCCGCGGGTACTGCGCGACACGGACCGCCGACTTCCCGGCGGGCGCGGGCAGGACGTTCCAGATCCAGAACACCGACCGCCTGCTCACCGGGGCGTGGGGGCTCGGCACCTACCAGGGGATCATCGGCGTCAAGAACGGCTACACGACCCACGCGGGCAACACCTTCACCGGCGCCGCCACCCGCGCGGGGCGCACCCTCCTCGTGACGGTCATGCACCCGGAGCCGGGCGGCAACGGCGTCTACGAGGAGACGGCGGCCCTGCTCGACTGGGGCTTCGCGCAGGCGGCAGCCGTGCGGTCGGTGGGCGCGCTGGTCGATCCGCTCAGCGAGGGCGGGGTGAAGGCGGTGCCCTCGTCCACGGGGGTGCCGGTGAAGGGCGCGGCCGGGGCGAACGGGTCGGCCGCGGGGGGCGGTTCGTCCTGGGCGCTGGCCTCGGCCGCCGGGGGAGCGGTCGCGCTGCTGGCGGGCGGGGCGTACGCGGTGCGCGCGAGGCTGCGGCGCAAGGAGGCGACGGCGGGCGAGGGCCGGCACCGCGGCTGAGGCGCGTGCCCGCCGCTCAAGTCCCGCGGCGGCCCCACGCGTTCACGTATGGGGCAGCCGTCCCGCGTGCCGGTGCGCACCTCGCGGTCCCGTGCGAGGTCCACCCCCTGCCCGGCCGCGGAACGGCTGCCGCCCCCCCAGATGTGGTGTGTGGAGCACCGGCGCCTCATATGTGAAGCTCCGGTGGAGGAGATTTGAGCATAAGCCCACCACGTGCCGCAACATGGCGGAGTGATTCACTCCGTTTGTGCACATTGGTGGTTGCGTGCGCGGGCCTGAGAACATGGGCGCCGAACCGAACGAACAGGGGAGGGGCACATGCCCGAGCGTGGCCGCACCGCGCACGAGGACAGCGAGCCTGACGGTGACATAGGCACCTCACCGCGAGGGGGCGTGTCGGCACCCCCCGTCCCGGGCGTCGCGCAGCGCCGTACCGGCCTCCTCGTCACCTTCATCCTCGGCGGCCTGACCGCGACGCCCCCGCTGGCCATGGACATGTACCTCCCGTCCCTGCCGGAGGTCACCACGTCCCTGCACGCGCCCGCGGCGACCGTGCAGCTCACGCTCACCGGCTGCCTGGCCGGAATGGCGCTCGGCCAGTTGCTCGTCGGCCCGATGAGCGACCGGTGGGGGCGCCGCCGGCCCCTGCTCACCGGCCTCGTGATCTATATCGTCGCCACCGCGCTGTGCGCGATCGCGCCCTCGGTCCAGGCCCTCGTCGCCTTCCGCCTCCTGCAGGGGCTCGCGGGCGCGGCGGGCATCGTGATCGCCCGTGCCGTCGTCCGCGACCTGTACGACGGTGTGGCCATGGCCCGGTTCTTCTCCACCCTCATGCTCATCTCCGGGGCCGCCCCGATCGTGGCCCCGCTGATCGGCGGTCAGATCCTGCGGGTGACGGACTGGCGGGGCGTGTTCGTCGTGCTGACGGCCGTGGGCGTCGCGCTCACCGCCCTGGTGTGGGTGAGGCTGCCGGAGACCCTCGCTCCCGAGCGCCGGCGCGGCGGCGGGGCCCGGGAGGCGTTCCGCGCGATGCGCTCCCTGCTGGCCGACCGCGCGTTCGCCGGCTACACGCTCGCGGGCGGGTTCGCGTTCGCGGCCCTGTTCGCGTACATCAGCGCCTCGCCGTTCGTGGTCCAGGAGATCTACGGCGCCTCCCCGCAGACCTTCAGCCTGCTGTTCGGCCTCAACTCGGTGGGCCTGGTGGCCGCCGGGCAGATCAACGGCAAGATCCTGGTCGGCCGGGTCGCCCTGGACAAGGTGCTGGCGACCGGGCTCGCGGTCGTCACGCTCGCCGCGACCACCCTGCTGCTGCTCTCGACGGGGGTCCTCGGCCGCACCGGGCTCGTGCCGGTCGCCGTCGCCCTCTTCGTCCTCATGTCGGCGATGGGCCTCACCCTGCCCAACACCCAGGCGCTGGCCCTGATGCGCACCCGTGAGCACGCCGGAGCCGCGTCCGCGCTGCTCGGCACGAGCTCCTTCCTCATCGGCGCCGTCGCCTCGCCGCTCGTCGGGATCGCCGGGGAGCACACCGCCGTCCCGATGGCCGTCGTCCAACTGGCGGCAGCGCTGGTGGCGGCCACCTGCTTCGTGGCACTGTGCCGTCCCTGGAACCGGTACGCGGGCGCGGAGAGCGGGGGCACCCCCTCCGCGGCGCCCCGGAGCGAGCGGGGGAAGTGAGCTGAGCGGGCCGAGACTGCGCGTCGACACCCCGGAGCGGGCGGGACTCGATCCGGGGGAACTGCGGCTGCTGGTGGACGAGGTGCGCGGCGCCGTCCGGGGGGAGCACCCGTGGGCCCCGGGCGCCGTGGTGGTGGCCGGGCGCGGTCCGGTGATCGCGGTGCAGGAGGCGGTCGGCTGGGCGGTGCGGTACACGGCGTACGACGCGGCGACGGATCGCGGGGTCGAACTGCCGGCCGCGGCGCGGGTGCCGGTGAGCGTGGACACGCCCTTCGACCTGGCCTCCCTCACCAAGCTGTTCACCGCCCTCGCCGTCGTCCAGCAGGTGGAGCGCGGCGCCCTCGGCTTGGACGCGCCCGTGGCGCAGTACCTGCCGGACTTCCGGGCGATGGCGCGGCACGGCGTCACGGTGCGCCAGCTGCTGACCCACACCTCCGGACTGCGGCCCGAACTCCCGCTGTACGCCTTCTCGTCGCCGCGGGAGCGGTTCGACCTGCTGCGGGCCGAGGAACCGGTGAGCGCGCCCGGCACGTACCGCTACTCGGACCTCAACCCCCTTCTCCTCCAGCACGCCCTGGAACGCGTCACCGGACGCACGCTCGACGTCCTCCTGCGCGACGGCGTCACCCGGCCGCTGGGCATGACCGCGACGGGCTTCGGGCCGTGCCCGGACGCGGCGGCGACGGAGGACCAGCGGCCGCCCTGGGCCAAGGCGCGGCGGGGGATGGTGCGCGGTGAGGTCCACGACGAGAACGCGTGGGCGCTCGGCGGCGTCACCGGCCACGCCGGGCTGTTCGCGACGGGGCGCGACCTCGCCGTGTTCTGCCGGACGCTGCTGTCGGGCGGTTCCTACGGGCCCGCCCGCGTCCTGGGGCCCGACGCCGTCGCCCTGCTGCTCGACGCGCCCGGCCTGGGCTTCGCCGTGGACCAGCCGTGGTTCATGGGGGAGCTGTCGGGCCGGGGCGCGGCGGGCCACACCGGGTTCACGGGCACCTCGCTGGTCCTGGACCGCGCGACGGACACGTTCCTCGTGCTCCTGTCCAACGCGGTCCACCCCCGCCGCCGGAACCCGGACAACCGGGTGCGGGTGGCGACGGCGAACCATCTGGCCCGGGCGGTACGGGGGGTGTGAGGCGGCCGACCGGTCGGCCGGGGGCGAGGGCCGAGGGGGCGGGTGGGACCTGAGAGAATTCGCGGGTGAACGACCCTGCCCTCCCCGCCGACGCCCTGCGTGCCGCCCTGGCCGGTCTGCTCGACGGCCTGCCGCCCCGCCAGGCCGCTCAGGCCGTGGAACGGCTGATCGCCAACTACCGGGGCACCACCCCGACGGACGCGCCCGTCCTGCGCGACCGCGCCGACGTGGCCGCGTACGCGGCGTACCGGATGCCCGCCACGTTCGAGGCGGTGCGGGCGGCGCTGGAGGCGTTCGCCGACGCGGTGCCGCACTGGTCGCCGGCGGGCCATGTGGACATCGGTGGCGGCACGGGTGCCGCGACCTGGGCCGTCAGCGCCACCTGGGACGGCGACCGCCCCGTGACCGTGCTCGACTGGGCCGAGCCCGCGCTCGCCCTGGGCCGGGAGATCGCCGCCGCCAACCCGGCCCTGAAGACTGCCGAGTGGCGCCGCTCTCGTATCGGAGCGGCGCTCTCGCTGGAGAGCACCGATCTCGTCACGGTGTCGTACGTCCTCGGCGAGCTCACCGAGGAGGACCGCGCGGCCGTGGTGGACGCCGCGGCCGGCGCCGCGGGCACCGTCGTCGTCGTGGAGCCGGGCACCCCCGGCGGCTACGCCCGCGTGATCGAGGCCCGCGACCGGCTGATCGCCGCCGGGTTCCGCGTCGCCGCGCCCTGCCCGCACAGCGCCGCCTGCCCCATCGTCCCCGGCGAGGACTGGTGCCACTTCTCGGCCCGGGTGAGCCGCTCCTCCCTGCACCGGCAGGTCAAGGGCGGATCGCTGGCCTACGAGGACGAGAAGTTCAGCTACGTCGCCGCCACCCGCCTCCCGGCCGTCCCGGCCCCCACCCGGATCGTGCGCAAGCCGCAGATCCGCAAGGGCCTGGTCCTGCTGGACCTGTGCGCCCCGGACGAGACGCTGCGCCGCGAGACGGTGACCAAGCGGCACGGCTCCCTGTACCGCGCGGCCCGCGACACGTCCTGGGGCGCGGCCTGGCCCCCGCCGCGGGACACCACCCTGTAGGACACCGCCCCGTAGGGCACCGCCCGCCGCCGCGACGGGCGGCGTCCACGGGGCGATCGCACCCTCCGGTCACTCCACGCTCCGCAGGGTGGGACCATGGATTCTCGGACCACCACAGCGAGGCGAGGGGATACATGAGGCAGAGCAGGCTCAGCCAGTGGCTGCGCGGACGCAGGCCCGCCCCGGTCGACGAGGTCGGCGCGGCCGCCACCCGCGAGGCACAACTGCTCGCCGCCGCGGCCGCGGGCCTGCCGCTCGCGCCCGCCGCGCACCCGGTCGGATACCGCTGCTCCTGCGACCGCGTCGGCTGTCCCACACCCGCCCGCCACCCGGTCTCCTTCGCCTGGCAGACGCAGTCCACCACGGACCGCGGGCAGATCGAGCGCTGGGCGCGCAACGAGCCGCAGGCGAACTTCGTGACCGCCACCGGGATGGTCCACGACGTGCTGGACGTCCCGCGCGCGGCCGGTGACCAGGCGCTGGAGCGGCTGCTGGCCGCCGGGATCGAGGTGGGTCCGGTCGCCGTGACCGGCGACGGGCGCATGCTGTTCTTCACCCTCACGCGCGGCACGCCGGAGGACGAGGACGAGTGGTGGCCGTGCGAGCTGGACTGCCGTCCCGAGACGATGGACGAGCACCCGGGACTGAGGTGGCACTGCCGCGGCTCGTACGTCCTGCTGCCGCCCGCGCGGCTGCCGGGGGACCTGGGGGTGGAGTGGGTGCGCGGACCGGAGTGCGCGCTGCCGGACCCGTTGAGCGTGCTGGAGGCGCTGACCGACGCGTGCGCGCGGTACGCGGGGGACAACGAGGACACGGACCTCGCCGAATGGCACCGCTGACCGCGCGGTAGCCCGCGGCGCCCCCGGCCGCTCGCGCCCCCCGCGGCTACGCGTCCTTGCCGGCCTTCAGCTTGCGCCAGACCCCGCTCAGAGCCTGAAGGTCGTCCTCGTCCAGGAGGTCGGTGAAGACCGGGGCCAGACAGGCGCGGCGGGTGGCGTCGGCCGCCCTGAACAGGGCGTGGCCCTCGGGGGTGAGCGCGACCTCGACCGAACGGGCGTCGCGCGGTGACGGGGTGCGGGTGACCAGGCCCCGGCCCTGGAGGGCGTCGACCACGCGGGAGACCTGGCTGCGGCTGAGCATGGTGCTGTTGCCCAGGACCGAGGCGGGGACCGGGTCGGGGCTGGAGGCCAGCCAGAGCAGCACCTCGAACCAGGAGACCGGCAGGTCGTGCGCCTTGGTGAGCGCGCGGTCCACGCGGTCCGTCAGCACGGTGCCGGCCCACACCAGCCCGTAGAAGGCGTAGTCGGCCTCCGGCATCGCTGCCTCCGCGAGCTTCTTCTTCGTCATGTCGTCATTCTATCGGTTGCGTGTGCACGCACATAAGTGCATCATGGTGTGTGTACACGCACTCAAGTGCTGCCGTGTACGACCCGTACAAACTCGTACAGGCCCGTACGACCCCATGAAAGGCCCGCCATGTCCTCCCAGTCACCCAAGGTCGTCCTCATCACCGGCACCTCCTCCGGGATCGGTCTCGCCGCCGCCGTGGCCGCCGCCCGCGCGGGCTGGACCACGGTCGCCACGCTGCGCGACCCCAGCCGCTCCGACGCCCTGCGCAAGGCGGCGGCCGAGGCGGGGGTGCGGCTCGACATCCGCCGGCTCGACGTCACGGACGAGGACTCGGTCCGCACCGCGATCGAGGGCGTGCTCGCCGACCACGGGCGCCTGGACGCCGTCGTCAACAACGCCGGCGCGGGCCACCTCGGCACCCTGGAGAACGAGTCCGTGGCCGACGTGCGCGAGGTCATGGAGGTCAACTTCTTCGGCGTCCTCACCGTCTCGAAGGCCGCCCTGCCCCACCTGCGCGCCACCGGCGGCCGTCTGATCACCGTCTCCAGCGTGGGAGGTGTCATCGGCCAGCCCTTCAACGAGGCGTACTGCGCGGCCAAGTTCGCCGTCGAGGGATACATGGAGAGCCTCGCCCCCGTCGCCGCGGCGCACGGCGTGTCCGTCTCCGTGGTCGAACCCGGCGCCGTGGCCACCGAGTTCGTCGCCAACGTCGGCGTGGACCTTCAGGGCGCCGTCGCCGAGGCCGGGGTGTACGCGCCCCAGCTGAGCGCCTATCTGAACCGGACGGTCGCGCAGTTCAGCGGCAGCGCCGCGCAGACCCCCGAGGGCGCCGCCGCCTCGGTGATGGAGGCGCTGACCGCCGACGCCCCCGCCTTCCGCCTGCAGACCTCCGACTGGGCCCGTGGCTTCGTGGGCACCAAGCTCACCGACCTGGACGGCTCCGCGGTCCTCGGCCTGACCAACAGCTGGATCGCCTGACGGCCACGGGCGGAAGCGGAAGCGGAAGGGTACGAGCACGGAGCCGGGCGGGGCCGAGGCCCCGCCCGGCTCCGTGCCCTACTCGCCCTTCGCCCCGGTCAGGCCCTCGATCCGGCTCAGGAACCGCACCTTGCCCCGCTCCGGGTCCAGGACCGCCTCGTTGGAGACGGTCTGGAGCGTCAGCGACTGGTGGACGTCGCCGGTCAGCAGCGCCTTGACGGTCGGGTTGGCGGCATCGCGGGGCGAGCCCTGGGACGCCGTCTCCTTCTGGTAGTGCCGCGTGGTGAAGAACACCAGCGCGCCCCCGTCCGCGGTGCGCAACCCCACCGGTGCGTACGCGCCGCCCGCCAGCGGCTCGTCCACGTACTGCCGTACGAGACCCGGCCTGCTCCCGTTCCTCTGGCGCGTGGCGCGCCACCCCGAGGTGTGGGGGCCGTCGGCGAACGTGTCGCCGCCGGAGCGGAGGTACCGCGTGTAGGTCGCGCCCAGCGTGTCGGGCCGTACGGCGAGCGTCGCGTCGTCGGCGGACACCGGTTCGGCCCAGCCGTCCGCGTCCTTCTTGAACGTGGGGACGTCGCCGGGGGCGAGGATCGTCAGATACGACGCCGCCCACACCTTGTCCGGACCCGAACGGGTGAAGACCAGCAGCCAGTGGGCGTCCGCGCTGCCCTTGTTGGCGTGCGCGTCGGCGAGGAACCAGCGCGGCCAGCCGGCCTTGCGGGGGATGGTGAACGTCGCGTCGGTCAGCTTCAGCGGGGTGTGCCCCGGGTTGCCGCCGGGGTTGTTCCGGTGCCCCGCGGCCACCTTGCCGCCGTCGATGTCGCCGAGCGCGCCGGTGACGCGGTCCGCGTCCTTCGACCGGTCGTACGTCCGGTCGGCCTCGTTGTACGCGGCGAGGAAGTCCCGCAGCGCCCGGGCCGCCTCGGACCGGGCCGCCGTCGGCACGACCTCGCGTTCGCCGTGCACCACGACACAACCGCTCGCGACGGCGGCCACGGCGAGCGCGGCCGCCGTCGCGCGTGCGCACCGGGCGGCCGCACGCGCACGGCGGGTACGCCCCGGGCGCGGACTACGAAGCGTTCGAGGGCTGCGATCCCCGTGATCCCTGCTCATCCGTGACCTTCACCTTCCCCTTCCCGGAGGCGAACCCTACCGGGGAGAGGAACAGGGCGAGCGTGGGCACCAGGTAGAGGGCCCACACCGAGACCTGAAGGACCGTCGGGTCCGGCTGGAAGTTGAACACGCCCTTCAGGAGCGCGCCGTACCAGCTGTCCGGGTCGATCGTGCCGCTGATGTCGAACGCCAGGTTCGTCAGACCGGGCAGCAGGTCGGCCTCCTGCAGGTCGTGGAAGCCGTAGGCGAGCACGCCCGCCGCGACCACGACCAGCATGCCGCCGGTCCAGGTGAAGAACTTGGCGAGGTTGATCCTCAGCGCACCCCGGTAGAACAGCCAGCCCAGCACGACGGCCGTGGCGATGCCCAGGGCGACGCCGATCAGCGGGCGCGGGGTGCCGTCGCTGGCCGCGTGCACCGACGCCCACACGAACAGGGCGGTCTCCAGGCCCTCGCGGCCCACGGCGAGGAACGCGGTGGCCACCAGCGCGCCGGTGCCCATCCGCAGGGCCGCGTCCAGTTTGCCGTGCAGCTCGGACCTCAGATGCCGGGCGGTGCGCCGCATCCAGAAGACCATCCAGGTCACCAGGCCCACCGCGACGATCGACAGGGAACCGCCGAGACCCTCCTGCGCCTTGAACGTCATCTCCTGGGAGCCGTACTCGAGGACGCAGCCGAAGCCCAGCGCGATGGCGATGGCGATGGCGATGCCGGTCCAGATCGGCCGCAGGGCGTCCCGGCGGCCCGTCTTGACCAGGTAGGCGATCAGGATGCAGACGACGAGGCTGGCCTCCAGCCCCTCGCGCAGGCCGATCAGGTAGTTGGAGAACACTGGCTACGCCTCCTTCGTGAACAGCGTCCGGCCCCACCAGTCGTCCTTGTCGCGGACGCCGGGCGGGACGGCGAAGACGGCCGAACCCACGTGCTGGATGTACTCGTTGAGCGCGTCGGACGCCGACAGCCTGCGCTGGAGCGGGATGAAGCCCTTGCGTACGTCGCGCTGGTAGGCGAGGAAGAACAGGCCGGCGTCCAGTCGGCCGAGCCCGTCGGTGCCGTCGGTGAAGGAGTAGCCCCGGCGCAGGATCGTGATCCCGTCGTTGGAGTCGGGGTGCGCCAGCCGGACGTGCGCGTCCGGCTTCATCGCCTTCAGGAACGGCTCGTCGCGCTCCTTGGCCTTGCCGACCGGGGCGCCCTCGCCCTTGTCCCGGCCGAAGACGTCCTCCTGCTCCTGGAGCGAGGCGCGGTCCCAGGTCTCGATGTTCATCCGGATGCGCCGGGCGACGAGATAGGAGCCGCCGGTCATCCAGGGCTGCCCGTCCCCGTCGCCGACCCAGACGAACTTCTTCAGCCGGTCCGTCTCCGTGCCCGCGATGTTGCGGGTGCCGTCCTTGAACCCCATGAGGTTGCGCGGGGTCTGGGCGCCGGGGGTCGTGGAGGAGGTCTTGCCGAAGCCGAGCTGCGACCAGCGGATGGCGACCTTGCCGAAGCCGATGCGGGCCAGGTTGCGGATCGCGTGCACGGCGACCTGCGGGTCGTCCGCGCAGGCCTGGACGCACAGGTCGCCGCCGGTGCGGGACCTGTCCATGTTCTCGCCCGGGAACTTCGGCAGGTCGACCAGGGCCGCCGGGCGCCGGCCCGACAGGTCGAACTTCTCGAACAGCGACGGACCGAAGCCGATCGTCAGCGTCAGCCGCGACGGCTTCAGGCCCAGGGCCTCGCCGGTGTCGTCCGGCGGCGCCTCGGCGAGACCGCCGTACGCGCCGTCGCCGACGGCCTTGCCGGCGGTCATCCGCCGGGCGGCGGCCGTCCAGTCCTTGAGCATCTGGACCAGCTCGGCGCGGTCGTCCGTCTTCACGTCGAACGCGGCGAAGTGCAGCCGGTCCTGGACGGGGGTGGCGATGCCCGCCTGGTGCGCGCCGTGGAAGTCCACGGCGGCACCCATGGCGGCCGCCGCCGGGTCCATGTCGTCGCCCGTACGGTTCACCGCGGCGGCGGCGCCACCGGCCACGGCCGCGCCGAGCGCGAGGCCCGCACCGCCCCAGCCGATCAGCGCGCGCCGGGAGGGCGCCGCGCCGCCGCCCGACTCCGGGCCCGGCGCCGCGTCGGCGCCCGATCCGTCGCCCGGCCCGGAGTTCGACCCCGTGCCCGTGTCCGTGCCCGTGTCCGTGTCCGTGTCCGTCATGTTCCCGGTCCCCTACTGTCCTTCGACGTTCCGCTCGGCCTCGATCTCGATCTCGCCGTGCCTACTTCACGACGGCGGCGGCGAGCTTGGACAGCGGCTCGGCGAGTGCGTTCACCGAGTCCGACAGCTCCTTGCGCTGGTCCTTGGTCACCTTGTCATACGAGGTGAAGTCGTACGACGTCTTGCCCGTGCGGTACTTGTCGAGCAGCGTGTTCAGCGCCGTGAACTGCTTGTCCAGTTCCCGGGTGAGGGCGGCGTCGTTCTTCTGCGCGACCGGCTTCAGCAGCTCGTACGCCTTCTGCGCGCCCTCGACGTTGGCCTTGAAGTCGGACAGGTCGGTGTGCGAGTAGCGGTCCTCCTCGCCGGTGACCTTGCCGGTGGCGACCTCGTCGAGCAGCTCCTTGGCGCCGTTGGCCATGGAGGTCGGGGTGATCTCGGCCTTGCCGACCCGCTTCTGCCAGTCGCGCAGGTCCGTCACCAGCTCGTCGGCGAGGCTCTTCTCCTCGGCGCCGATCTTCTTGTCCTGCCACAGCGCCTTCTCCAGGCGGTGCCAGCCGGTCCACTTCTGGCCGGCCTCCAGGCCGTCGGCGCGGGTGTCGGTCTTGGGGTCGATGTCGCCGAAGGACTCGGCGATCGGCTCGGTGCGCTCCCAGCCCAGGCGCGAGGGGCTGTACGCCTTCTTGGCGGCCTCCATGTCCCCGGCCTTGATCGCCTTCGCGAAGACCTCGGCGAGCGGCACGGTGGCGTCGGCCTGCTCCTGGGCGTACTCGCGGTAGTCGGCGACGGCCTTGTCCAGCCTCGGGTCGCGCGCGGCGGTCTTGCCGCCGGTGACCGTGAGCTTCTGGCGGACGCCGCGGCCCTTCATGCCCGGGCGGCAGGCGATCTCGTACGCACCGGCCTTCACCTCGGCGGTGAGCGTGTACTTGGTGCCCGGGCCGATGTTCTCCTTCTCGGAGACGATGCGGTCGTCCGGGAAGAGGATCTCGACCTCGGTCGCCTTGGAGCCCTTGTTCTCGATCTTCAGCGTGACCTGGCCGGCCGGAACGGACTTCGCGGAGGTGTCGCACGTGGAGTCGGCCGCCGTCACCTGGATGCCGTCGCCGTCCTTGGCGTCGCTTTTCGCGGTGCAGGCCGTGACAGAGGTCAGGGCCGCCGCGGCGGCGACGGCGGTGACGACGGTGTGTCTGACGGCTCGCATGCGTGCTCCAGGTGGCGAACGGCGGGCCGGCTCGGTGCGAGGCGGCCCGGGGCGAAGTGGGTGAGGCTTGCCTAAGTTACCTGAGGCTTACCTCACCCACATCCCCCGGGGCGGTAAATCAATGACCACGGAAAGATCACAGAAACGGCTCGATCACGATGGCCAAAAACACCCCCCAAGCCGTGGTCAAGGGAGCGCCAAGAGGGTGTCCCGGGGGCTCGCCGCCCGTGTGGTGTTTGAATGCCGGGGTGACCGACTACGACGTACTGCGGGTCTTCTGCGGGCCCGACGGGGGGCACGGCAACGAGCTCGGTGTCGTCCGCGAGGGCTCCATGGTGCCGGAGCGGGACGACCGCCAGGCGCTGGCCGCGAAGCTCGGCTTCAGCGAGACCGTGTTCGTGGACGACCCCGAACGCGGCCACCTCGACATCTACACCCCCACCCTGCGGCTGCCCTTCGCCGGGCACCCCTGCGTGGGCACCGCCTGGCTCCTCGACGTGCCCGAACTCGTCACCCCGGCCGGTGTGGTGGGCGCGCGCCTGGACGGCGAGTTCAGCTGGATCGAGGCCCGACCGGAATGGGCGCCCGCCCGCACGCTGCGGCAGTACGGGAGCGCGGCGGAGGTGGACGCGCTGGCGGTGCCGCCGGTGGGGGAGTGGGTGTACGCCTGGGCCTGGGAGGACGAGGCGGCGGGCCGCGTGCGCGCCCGGGGCTTCCCCGGCCGGGGCGACGGCATCGACGAGGACGAGGCGACGGGCGCGGCGGCGCTGCTGCTGACCGGCCGGCTGGGCCGCGCCCTGAACATCGTCCAGGGCGCGGGATCCCAACTCCTGACCGCGCCGCAGCCCGAGGGCTGGGTGGAGGTCGGCGGACGGGTGCGCCTGGAGCACTGAGGGCCTCGGCGCCCGTGCCCGCGGCGCCGGCCCGGCGCGTCCCGGCCGTGGTCACGGCAGCGTGAGGATCTCCGCCCCCGTCTCGGTCACGACCAGCGTGTGCTCGAACTGCGCCGTGCGCTTGCGGTCCTTCGTCAGCACGGTCCAGCCGTCGTCCCACATGTCGTACTCGTGCGTCCCGAGGGTGAGCATCGGCTCGATGGTGAAGGTCATCCCCGGCTGCATCACGGTCGTCGCGTGCGGGCTGTCGTAGTGCGGCACGATCAGGCCGGAGTGGAACGACGAGCTGATCCCGTGCCCCGTGAAGTCCCGCACCACGCCGTACCCGAAGCGCTTGGCGTACGACTCGATGACGCGTCCGATGATGTTGATCTGCCGGCCGGGCCGCACGGCCTTGATCGCGCGGCTGAGGGACTCCTCGGTGCGCTCCACCAGCAGCCGGGACTCCTCGTCGACGTCCCCGACCAGGTACGTGGCGTTGTTGTCGCCGTGCACCCCGCCGATGTAGGCCGTCACGTCCAGGTTGATGATGTCGCCGTCGCGCAGCACCGTGGAGTCCGGGATGCCGTGGCAGATCACCTCGTTGACGGAGGTGCACAGCGACTTCGGGAAGCCGCGGTAGCCCAGGGTCGACGGGTAGGCGCCGTGGTCGCACATGTACGCGTGCGCCACCCGGTCCAGCTCGTCCGTGGTGACGCCCGGCGCGATGATCTTCGCGGCCTCGGCCATCGCCCGCGCCGCGATCCGCCCGGCGACGCGCATCGCCTCGATGGTCTCGGGGGTCTGTACCTCGGGGCCCGTGTACGGCGCGGGTGAGGGTTTCCCCACGTACTCGGGACGGCGGATGTTTCCGGGTACGGAACGGGTGGGAGACAGCTCTCCCGGTACGAGCAGTGACTGGCCAGACATGCCAGCGAGTCTAACCAGCGGGTGTGCGGGAACATGGGCCCTGGCGAAAGGAGCTCCTTCGATGGCGCTGTTCAAGAAGCGGACGGCCGGGAAGCCCGGTGAGTGGTTCTACTGCCTGGTCCACCAGAAGGTCGAGGAGGGGCCCGAGTGCCCTGCGAAGGACCGGATGGGTCCTTATGCCTCCCGCGAGGAGGCGCAGCACGCGATGGACATCGCGCGGGAGCGGAACGAGGAGTGGGAGACGGACCCTCGGTGGCATGACAAGGCGGGAGCCGAGCGCGAGGACGACTGACGCCCAGCCGGACGCACCCGATTCGCGCAGTTCCCCGCGCCCCTGTCGGGTGGGCTTCGGCCGTGTCGTCCACCGCGGGTGCGCTGTGGCTGGTCGCGCAGTTCCCCGCGCCCCTGTCGGGCCGCGGTCGCCCATAAGGGGCGCGGGGAACTGCGCAAAAGCGGCCACCGGCCCGCACCCGACGACGCACCGAGCACGGGCACCCCATAAGGGGCGCGGGGAACTGCGCAAAACCGCCCGCCGGCCCGCACCCGACGACGCACCGAGCGCGGGCACTCCATAAGGGGCGCGGGGAACTGCGCAAAAGGGGCCACCGGGCCGCACACGACGCACCGAGCGCGGGCACCCCTACAAGGGGCGCGGGGAACTGCGCGAAACCCCGCTACCGGGTCACGCCGGGGCACCGGTTCGGTGGGCCCTCAGGCGTCGCGCGTGCACGTTCGTACGCGCGTCGTACCGCATCAGACTCGGCAGGCACACCGCCAACACCCCCACCGCCCCCGCGCACAACAACCCACCCGCCCAGACCGACACCCGCACGCCCCGCCACGCCGCCATCCCACCCGAGCGGACCTGCCCGAGCTGCGGGCCGACGGAGTAGGACAGCAGCTCGATCCCGGCCAGCCGGCCCCGCAGCTCGTCGGGGATCGTCTGGTTCCACATCGCCCCCCGGAAGATCCCGCTGACCATGTCGAACCCCCCGCCCAGCGTCAGCAGGAGCAGCACCGGCCAGACGTCGTCCACGACACCCACCGCCGCCACCGCGAGCCCCCACGCCGCCGCCGCGAGGACCACCATCCGCCCGTGCCGGTGGATCCTCGCCGTCCAGCCGCTGGTCAGCGACACGATCAGCGCCCCGGCGGGCATGCACGCGTACATCAGGCCGAGCGACCACCGCGCGCCCAGCTCGTCGGCCAGGAACGGCAGCACCGCCAGCGGCATCGCGAACAGCATCGCGGCGATGTCGACCACGTACGTCCCCAGCAGCTCCTTGCGGCTCCACGCGTAGCGCGCACCCTCCGCGATCGAGCGCAGCGAGGGCGCCGCGGCCTCGTGCGCGGCGGGCGACGCCGCGAGCCCGAGGCTCAGCACCACCGACACCGCGAAGGTCACCAGGTCCACCGCGTAGGCGGGGCCCGATCCGGCGTACGCCACGACCACGCCCGCCAGCGCCGGGCCCGCCACCCCGCCGACCGTCCAGCGCAGCGAGTTCAGCGCGGTCGCGGCCGGCAGGTCCTCGTGCGCCACGATGCGCGGCAGCAGCGAGTCGAGCGCGGGACGCTGGATCGCGCCCAGCGCCGAGGACAGCGCGGCCACGGCGTACAGCGGCCAGATGCCCGGCCGCGGCAGCAGCGCGTTCACCAGCAGGACGGCTGTCAGCAGCCCCTGCCCCGCCTCGGTGAGCAGGATCAGCTTCCGCTTGTCGTAGGCATCGGCGAGTGCGCCCCCGTACAGGCCGCACACGATCAGCGGCAGGAGTTCCACGGCGCCGATCGCGCCCACGGCCGCCGCCGACCCGGTGAGGTCCTTGAGCTGGACCGGCAGGGCGACGAAGGTGAGGAACGTGCCGAAGTTGGTGATCAGGCCGGCCAGCCACAGCCTGCGGAAGTCCGCCGAGGCGCGCCAGGGCGCGAGGTCGGGGAGCAGGGCGCGCGCCCGGGACGTGCGGGTGGGTGCGGCGGGGGCGGGCAGGGGCGGAACGGGGGCTTCTTCGGTCACGACGGGCCATGCTCAGCCGATCGGGACGCCCCGGGCAACCGGTTTTCCCCGTGGTCACCAGCGGGGCGGCGGCGGTGACGTCAGCAGATCGGCCAGCCTGGACAGCCGGTCCCGGAAGGGGTGGCGGCCGCGCGGAGCCGGCAGCGCGTTCTCCCCGGCGGCGGCGCTCACCAGGTGCTGGACCGTGTCCAGGTCCAGGTCGGTGTCCTGGGGGACGGCCAGGGCCTCGTGCGCCATCGCCGTCAGTTCGCGGTCCCCGGCGTCCAGCGCCAGCACCGTCGCCCCGGCGCGCCGCGCGTCGTGGACCCGCTCCAGGAGGTCGGGGTCCGGGATGCCGGGCGACACCACCAGCAGCGTCTCGCCGCGCCGCGCCGCCGACAGCCGCCCCGGCCCCACCGCCAGATGGGCCGGATCCACGGCCCGCGCCCCGTGCCGGACCAGTGTCGGGGACAGCTCCGGGGTGCCGGACCAGGCCGCCTCGTCCGCCAGGTGCGCGGCCAGGTGCCATGGCTCGTACTCCCGCGTGCCCACGAGGAGGAGCCCGCCCCCGTACGACACCACGGACGAGCGCAGCGTGCCCGCGAACCGCCGGGTGGCCCCCAACCACTCGGTCCCGGCGAGCACTTCACGGAGCAAGGCGACCCGTACGGCGTCCATGCGACGGCATACTGCCGCAACCGGCGTCCCGAATCCGGCATTCGGCCACACGTCACTCGTACCGGTCCCTTCACCGCATCCGCCCCGGCCCGACCGTCCCCCCGCGCCGGCACCACCGATCGGCCCGCGCGCACCGCCGTCCGACGGCCCACCGCCTGTCCCGGTCCCGCCCGTGTCGGCGCCGCCGCCCGTCGGATCGCGCCCCGGGGCCGGTGAGTTCGGCGTGCGCGAGGCGGGCGACCTCGGCGGGTCCCGGTGCTCGCCCGCACCCGAAGCGGGCCCCCGGAGCGGGTCGGGCGGAGCACGTAGAGTCGGCCCATGACCTCCAGCAGCTCCAGCAACTCCAGCGCCGCCGGCGACAGCGCGGCCAAGGCTCCCGCCAAGGACCCCTGGGACCTCCCCGACGTGTCCGGGCTCGTCGTGGGCGTGCTCGGCGGCACCGGGCCGCAGGGCAAGGGCCTCGCCTACCGGCTCGCCCGCGCCGGGCAGAAGGTGATCATCGGTTCGCGTGCCGCCGAGCGCGCGCAGGCCGCCGCCGAGGAGATCGGCCACGGCGTCGAGGGTGCCGACAACGCCGAGGCCTCCCGGCGCAGCGACATCGTGATCGTCGCCGTGCCCTGGGAGGGCCACGGCAAGACGCTCGCGTCGCTGCGCGAGGACCTGGCGGGCAAGCTGGTCGTCGACTGCGTCAACCCGCTCGGCTTCGACAAGAAGGGCGCCTACGCGATCAGGCCCGAGGAGGGCAGCGCCGCCGAGCAGGCCGCCGCCCTGCTCCCGGACTCCCGGGTCGCCGCCGCCTTCCACCACCTGTCCGCCGTGCTGCTCCAGGACCCGCAGATCGAGCAGATCGACACCGACGTCATGGTCCTGGGAGAAGAGCGCGCCGACGTGGAGATCGTGCAGGCGCTGGCCGGGCGCGTCCCGGGCATGCGCGGCGTGTTCGCGGGGCGGCTGCGCAACGCCCACCAGGTCGAGTCCCTGGTCGCCAACCTGATCTCCGTCAACCGCCGCTACAAGGCCCACGCCGGGCTTCGGGTGACCGACGTCTGAGGGGCCCGCGGGCATGGGGGACACTGGACGCGTACCAAACCGTACGACCCGTACGACCGCGCCGTCCGTCCGTCAGGAGCCGACCCCCATGCCCCGCCTCGCCCTCTACGCCCTCGTCGTGTGCGTCCTCGCCGTCGCGGCGGCCGTCATCTCCTTCGTGCAGGGCATCTGGCTGGTCGGCGTCGTCTGGGTGCTGCTGGCCGGGCTGTCCTCCAACATGACCTGGTACTACGCGCGCCGGGGCCGCGGCCGGGGGCGCGGCGGGTCGGTCACGGGCTGACGCACAGGTCCGCGGTGGGCTGCCAGAAGCGGTAGAGCGCCTGACCGCAGTAGCTGTGAAGGTCGTCGATGCCCAGGGTGCCCAGGAACGAGTGGACCGTGTCGAAGAACGCGGCGTTCACCTGCGGGATCCACAGGACGGCGAACACGGCGAGCAGCCCGAACGGGGCGAACGGCTCCACCTGGCGCTTCACGCCGTACGACAGCCACGGCTCGATCACCCCGTAGCCGTCCAGGCCCGGCACCGGCAGGAAGTTCAGGATCGCGGCCGTCACCTGGAGCAGGGCCAGGAACGCCAGCGCGTACTGGAACTGCGCGGGCACGCCGTCCAGCGCGTGCAGCCAGAACGGGGCCGTGCACACGACGGCGAACGCCACGTTCGTCAGCGGGCCCGCCGCGGAGATCAGGCTGTGCCGCCAGCGCCCCCGGATGCGGTCGCGCTCGATGAACACCGCGCCGCCCGGCAGACCGATCCCGCCCATGATCACGAAGAGCACCGGCAGGACGACGCTCAACAGGGCGTGCGTGTACTTCAGCGGGTTGAGGGTGAGATAGCCCTTCGCGCCGATCGAGATGTCACCGCTGTGCAGGGCGGTGCGCGCGTGCGCGTACTCGTGCAGGCACAGGGAGACGATCCACGCCGCCGTCACGAACAGGAACACGGCCACACCGGGCTGCTCGGCGAAGCCGCTCCAGGTGGCCCAGCCGGTGACCGCCGTCACGGCGAGGAGCCCGACGAAGACAGGGCTGATCCTGCGGTCACTGCGCCGGGTGGCGGCGGTGGTCATGCGGCTCCTCGGGCTCGTGTGCTGTGTCGCGGTGGGTCGCGGGCCGTCCGGCCGTGCCGGACGCATCCCGAAAACGTCTGGCGAACGGTACCTGGTTCCGGAGACGGTAGGGGGAGGGACGGCGGCGGGAGCGGGCCGGACGGGGAGCGAGGGGGAGCGGGGATGACGACGGTGGTCCACGAGGGCCGGGGGCGACGACGGCCGTGCCCCGGTCCGACCCGACATGTCCGGGACGCACCGCACCGGTCCCGTGACCCGCGCTGACCCGGACAGGGACAATAGGCCCGTGCGCTATCGCATCCTCGGCACCACCCAGGCGTCCCGCGCCGACGGCAGCTCCGTCCCCGTCGGCGGGGCACGGCTGCGCGCCCTTCTGACCGTGCTCGCGCTGCGGGCGGGCCGGACCGTGCCCGCGGCCCTCCTCGTGGACGAGGTGTGGGCCGGCGAGCCGCCCGCCGGCGCCACCGGCGCCCTCCAGGCTCTGGTCGGCCGGCTGCGCCGGGCGCTCGGCGCGGACGCGATCGAGTCGGTGGACGGCGGCTACCGGCTGGCCGCGACCCAGGACGACATCGACCTGCACCGCTTCGACCGGCTCGCCGGTGAGGGGCTGCGCGCCCTGGCCGACGGCGACCCGGCGAAAGCCGAGACCGCACTCGCCGACGCCCTCGCCCTGTGGCACGGGCCGGCCCTCGCCGACCTGCCCGACCGCCGCGCGGAGACGGCCCGCTGGGAGACCCGCCGGCTGGATGCGCGCCGCGGCCGGCTGAGCGCCGCGCTCGCCCTCGGCCACGGCGAGGAGCACCTGCCGGAACTCACCGCCCTGTGCGACCTCCACCCCCTGGACGAGCCCCTTCAGGCGCTGCGGCTGCGTGCCCTGCACGCCGCCGGCCGCACGGCTCAGGCACTGGCCGCCTACGAGGACGTACGCCAGCTGCTGGCGGACCGCCTCGGATCCGACCCCGGCGCCGAACTGCGCTCCCTGCACGAGGAGTTGCTCCGGCCGGACGAGCACGGCTCGCCGACACCGCGCGGGAACGCCGCCCCGGGTCCCGCACCGCGCCCGTCCGTCGCCGCCCTCGCACCCGTGCCGCCCGCTCCCGCGTCCCGGCCCGCGCCGTCCCGCGGTGACACCGGCGCCGTCCACCCCGCGCCGTCCGGCAACCTCCGGGCCCGGCTCACCTCGTTCGTCGGCCGGGACACCGACATCGGCACCCTGCGCGACGACCTCGCCGCCGCCCGCCTGGTCACGCTCCTCGGGCCCGGCGGCGCAGGGAAGACCCGGCTGTCGCAGGAGGCCGCCGAAGCCGTCGCGCCCGCCATGCCGGACGGGGTGTGGATGGCCGAACTCGCCCCGGTGGACGCTCCCGAGGACGTCCCCGAGGTCGTGCTCACCGCGCTCGGCGCACGCGAGACCGTGCTGCGCGGCGCCGGCGCGGAGGAACTGCGCGCGGCGGCCGAACGCTACGACGACCCGCTCGTCCGGCTCGCCGAGCACTGCGCGCCGCGCCGCATGCTGCTGATCCTCGACAACTGCGAACACGTCGTGGACGCCGCCGCGCACCTGGTCGAACACCTGCTGCGGCACTGCCCCGGGGTCACGGTCCTCGCCACCAGCCGCGAGGCCCTGGGCGTCCCCGGCGAGCGGCTGCGCCCCCTCGGGCCGCTCCCGCAGCGCTACGCCCTCGAACTGCTGGCCGACCGCGGTGCCGCCGTCCGGCCCGGCTTCCGCGTCGAGGACGACGCCGAGGCGGTGGCCGAGATCTGCCGCCGGCTCGACGGACTGCCGCTGGCCATCGAACTCGCGGCCGCACGGCTGCGGATGCTCTCCCCACGCCAGATCGCCGACCGGCTGGACGACCGCTTCCGGCTGCTGACCTCCGGCAGCCGTACCGTGCTGCCCCGCCAGCAGACCCTGCGCGCCGTGGTCGACTGGTCCTGGGACCTGCTGGACGAGGACGAACGCGCGGTGCTGCGGCGGCTGTCCGTCTTCGCCGGCGGCTGCGACCTGACCGCCGCCGAGGCCGTGTGCGGGCCCGCCGCCCTGGACGCGCTCGGCTCCCTGGTCGACAAGTCGCTGGTGGTGGCCGAGCCCACGGCCGGCTCGGAGATGCGCTACCGGCTCCTGGAGACCGTCGCCGAGTACGCCGGTGAGCGGCTCGACGCGGCCGGCGAACGGCCCGCCACCGAGCGCGCCCACCTCGCCTACTATCGCGAACTCGCGCGCACCACCGACCCGTTGCTGCGCACCCCGGGCCAGCGCGCCGCGATCGGGCGCTTCCAGGTGGAGTACGAGAACCTGCGCACCGCGCTGCGCCACGCGGTCGCCGCCCGCGACGAGCACGAGGGCCTGTGCCTGGTCCTGTCGCTGTTCTGGTACTGGCAGATGGTCGACCTGCGCACGGAGGCCCGCACCTGGTCCACCGCCGTGACCGCGCTGGGCCCCGACCCCTTCACGCTGCCCGTCCGGCCCGCCCCGGACATCCACGAGAGCTGCACCGACGCCCCGCCGCCGCTGCGCCCGGAGGTCCTGGAGGAGGCCCGGCGCGGCGCCCATCTCATCCGTATGTCCTGCATGGACATGGACAGCCAGGGGTGGGAGACGGAAGAGGCCCGGCAGAAGATGCGCGTCATCAGCGCGACCTACCGGCCCGGCCAGCCGCAGACCTGCCGGATGCCCGGGTTCCTGTGGTTCTTCGCCGTCCTGTTCGACGCCGACACGGACCGGATGCACACCGTCATCGACGAGACCGTACGCGCCTGCCGCGCGCTCGGCTACGACTGGGAGCTGGGCCAGGCCCTCCAGTCGCGGGCCAACGTGCTGGCCAACCGCGGCGACTGGGTGGGCGACGCGACCCGCGACGCGGAGGAGGCGCTGGAGATCTTCCACCGGCTCGGGGACGCGTGGGGCGCGGCCGAGGCCCTGTCCGCCCGGGGCGAGGCACGGGAGCGGGTCGGCGCGTACCTGCTCGCCGCCGCCGACTACCAGGCCGCCCGGGAGCACGCCGAACGGCTGGGGGCCCACGCCCAGACGGCCGTCCTCGGCGCCCGCCTGGGCAGCGCGCTGATCGACGCGGGGGAGGGCGAGCGGGGCGAGCGGCTGCTGCGCCAGTCCATCGCGGAGACCACCAGCTCGTTCAGCGAGGCCCGGCCCGCCGCCCGGCTGTTCCTGGCGACCTGGCTCGGCCGCACGGGCCGCGTCGCCGAGGCGCGAGAGCAACTGCTCACGCTGCGCGAGGAGTTCGCCGCCGCCGCGTTCGTGGTGTTCGACGGCTTCATGCTCGGCCTGGAGGCGTGGCTGGACGCGGCGGACGAGCGGTACGACGAGGCCCTGGAGAAGGTGCGCACCGCGCTCTCGCGCTCCCTCGACAAGATGAGTCTGGTGATCGCACCGCACATGGTCACCATGAACCTGACGACCGCCGCGACCGTGCTCGTCCACTGGGACGGCGGGCGCCGGGCCCTGGACGCGGCGCGCTGCCTGGGGGCCTGCGACCGGCTGCTGCCGCCGGGCCATGTCCGCGGCCCGGCGGAACGCGAGATCCGCGAACGCGCGGAGAGCGAGGCGCGGGCCGCGCTGGGCGACGAGGCCTACGAGGCGGCGTACGCCGAGGGCGACGGCCTCTCCCCGAAGGAGGCCGTCGCCCTGGTCTGACGCGGATCGCCGAGCGCGGGGCCGGTCAGGTCTTGTTCGTGAACTTGCGGATGGCGATGGGCGCCATCACCAGGGTGAGGAGCGCCGACCAGCCCAGCGTCATCAGCACGTCGTGGGCGATCGGCTGGTGGCCGTTCATCAGGCCGCGGGCCGCGTCGGCGAGCGAGGAGAGCGGGTTGTAGTCGGTGAAGGACTGGAGCCAGCCCGGCATGGTCTTCGTCGGGGCGAAGATCGACGAACCGAACTGCAGCGGCATCAGCACGAGGAACCCCATCCCCTGGACGGCCTGGGCACTCTTCATCACCACGCCCAGGGTCAGGAAGATCCACATGACCCCGAAGCCGAAGACCATCGACAGGCCGATGGCCGCGAACAGGCCGGGCACGTTCGACACCGTCAGGCCCAGCAGGAACCCGACCGCGAGCAGGACCGCCGTGGCGACCAGCATGCGGCCGATCTCCACCGTGATCTTGGCGATCAGCACGGAGCCCCGGCTGATGGGCAGGGACCGGAAGCGGTCCATCACGCCCTTCTGGAAGTCCTCGTTGAAGCCGGTGCCGACTCCCTGCGCGATGTTCATGCCCATCATGGCCATGAGGCCCGGGACCACGTAGTTCACATAGGCGTGCCGGTTGTCGGCGCCCGCGATGGCGCCGCCGAAGACGAACACGAACAGCAGGCAGAAGACGATCGGGAACAGGACCGCGTCGAACATCGACTCGGGGTCCTGGCGGATCCACAGCAGGTTGCGGCGGACCAGCGCGCCGATGTGGCGCAGGTTGCCGCGCAGTCCGATCCGGCCGTCGGTGACCGGCGCGGGGGGAGCGGTGACGGTTGCCGCGCTCATGCGGCGACCTCCTCACGGGCGGGGGACGCGTCCTCGGTGGCACTGGCCTTGTGGCCGGTGAGCGAGAGGAACACCTCGTCCAGGCTGGGAAGTTCGGTGGAGATGCCGGCGAGCGTGATGCCGCGGGCGGTGAGCGCGCCGAGCACGGCGGTCAGCTGCTCGTCGCTGAGGATCGGGACGAGGACGGTGCCGCTCCCGGCGTCCACGGTCGCCCTGCCGGGGCCGGTCAGGCCGAACTCGTCCAGCGCCGCGGCCGTCGGGCGCAGCTGAAACGGGTCGGCGGGGCGCACACGCAGCGTCCTGCCGCCCACCTTGGCCTTCAGCTCGTCGATGCGGCCGCCGGCGACGACCCTGCCGCGGTCGATGACGGTCAGCTCGGAGGCCAGCTGCTCGGCCTCCTCCATGTACTGGGTGGTCAGCAGGACGGTCGCGCCCTCGGAGACCATCCGCTTGACCTCGGTCCACACCTCGTTGCGGGTGCGCGGGTCGAGTCCCGTGGTCGGCTCGTCCAGATACAGCACGGCCGGGTGCCCGATCAGCGAGGCGGCGAGGTCGAGGCGGCGCCGCATGCCGCCGGAGTACGTCGACGCCGGGCGCTTGGCCGCCTCGGTGAGCGAGAACCGCTCCAGCAGGCCCTCGGCGCGGGCCCTGGCCTCTCTGCGGGGCAGGTCCAGGAGCCGGCCGATCATGTAGAGGTTCTCGAAGCCGGAGAGCTTCTCGTCCACCGAGGCGTACTGGCCGGTCAGACCGATCACCCGCCGGGTGGCCCGCGGCTGGCGGACGACGTCGAAGCCGGCGACCGTGGCCCGGCCGGCGTCCGGCGCGATCAGGGTGGACAGGCAGCGCACGAGGGTGGTCTTGCCGGCGCCGTTGGGTCCGAGCACACCGAGGACGGTGCCCTCGCGCACGTCGAGGTCGACCCCGTCCAGTGCCTTGGTCTCGCCGTAGTGCTTGACCAGCCCCCGTACGGTGACGGCCGCGCCGGCGGCGGCGTCGCTGGGGTTGTCGTCGATTCGCGTCATGACAGGGACTGTGTCAGCCACCACCGACAAACCGCCGACAGCCGGCCGACAGACCCACGTCGCCGCCGACAGATCCCCGACGCTTCCGTGCCCCCCGGCCCGGCCGGCCCGAAGCGAAGAGCGGCGGCCCGCCGACGGGGGAAGATCGGCGGGCCGCCGGGCGCCGCGGGGGCGCGGGGAAGGGGCACTCAGTGCACCGAGTGCTCCTCGAGCGGGAACGTTCCGCCCACCACGTCGTCGGCGAACGCCCGGGCAGCGTCCCCCATGACCTGACGCAGGTCGGCGTACTTCTTCACGAACTTCGGGACCCGGCCGTCGGTCAGGCCCATCATGTCGGTCCAGACGAGCACCTGGGCATCCGTCTCGGCGCCGGCGCCGATGCCGACGGTCGGGATGTGCAGGGTGCGGGTGACCTCGGCGGCCAGTTCCGCCGGGACCAGCTCCAGGACGACCGCGAAGGCGCCCGCGTCCTGGACCGCCTTGGCGTCCCGCAGCAGCTGCTGGGCCGCCTCCTCGCCGCGGCCCTGCACGCGGTAGCCCATGGCGTTCACGGACTGCGGGGTCAGGCCGATGTGCGCCATGACCGGGATGCCGGACTCCACCAGCAGCTCGATCTGGCGGTGCGAGCGCTCGCCGCCCTCCAGCTTCACCGCGCCCACGCCCGCCTCCTTCACCAGGCGGGTGGCCGAGCGCAGCGCCTGCACCGGGCCCTCCTGGTAGGAGCCGAAGGGCAGGTCGCCGACGATCAGGGCGCGCCGGGTGCCGCGGACGACCGCCGCGCTGAGCAGGGTCATCTCGTCGAGGGTGACGGGGACCGTCGTGTCGTAGCCGAGGTGGCAGTTGCCCATGGAGTCGCCGACGAGCATCACCGGGATGCCGGCCTCGTCGAACACGGACGCGGTCATCGCGTCGTACGCGGTGAGCATGGGCCACTTCTCACCGCGCTCCTTGGCGCCCGTGATGTCACGGACCGTGATGCGGCGGGTGCTCTTGCCCCCGTACAGCGCCTTGCTGCTGTCGGGCTGCCCCTGGGCAGCGGAAAGCTGCGTCATGGTCAACGGCTCCTTCTGTCATCTCGAGGCGCCCTGACGGCGTCCCCGGACCACTGCCCATGGTGGCACCTCGTGCCGGGAGCGGCTAGGGCGGGACCGCGCCGATCCCGGGGTAACGGGTCCGTAAAGGATTTCGATACGAGACCGTTCCGTATCGAAAAGGGTCTAGCCTGCTGGTCATGACTACCCCTGCTGCCCCCGTCGAGCGGCGGGTCCCCGAGGCCATCCACCGTCGCCGGTGGGCGATCCTCGGTGTACTGATGCTCAGCCTGCTGATCGTGGTGCTCGACAACTCCATCCTGAACGTCGCCATCAAGACCATCTCCTCCCCGGCGCCGACCGGTCTGGGCGCCTCCCAGAGTCAGCTGGAATGGGCGATCAACGCCTACACCCTGGTGTTCGCCGGCATCCTGTTCACCGCGGGCCTCCTCGGCGACCGCCTGGGCCGCAAGAAGACGCTGCTCGCGGGCCTCGTGGTGTTCGGCGCGGGCTCCGCGCTCGCCGCGGAGTCGGGCTCTCCCGCCCAGCTCATCGCGTTCCGTGCGCTCATGGGCTTCGGCGCGGCCTTCGTGATGCCCGCCACCCTCGCCATCCTCATGAACGTCTTCGAGCGCGACGAGCAGCCCAAGGCCATCGGCATCTGGGCCGGCGGCGTCGGTCTCGCCATCGCGATCGGCCCGATCACCGGAGGCGTGCTCCTCGCCCACTTCTGGTGGGGCTCGGTGTTCCTGATCAACGTGCCGATCGTGCTGCTCGCCCTGGCCCTGATGGTCTGGCTCGTCCCCGACTCCCGCGACCCGAACCCGGGCCGGGTCGACCCCGTCGGCGTCGTCCTGTCCGTCGTCGGCCTGGTGCTGCTCGTCTACGGCATCATCAAGGGCGGCCAGCTCGCCGACTTCACCGACCCCAAGGCACTGGGGACGATCGTCGCCGGCCTCCTCGTCCTCGCCGGCTTCGTCGTGTTCGAGAAGCGCAGCACCCACCCGTCCATCGACGTCACGTACTTCAAGAACAAGGTGTTCTCCGCCGCCATCGCGGCCATCGCACTGGTCTTCTTCGCGCTGATGGGCGTGACCTTCTTCTCCGTCTTCTACACCCAGAGCGTGCGCGGCTACACCCCGCTGCAGACCGGTCTGCTGATGCTGCCCCTGGCCGCCGCGCAGATCATCTTCGCGCCGCGCGCCCGGCTGCTGGTCGACCGGTTCGGCAACCGGGCCACCACCACCGCGGGCATGCTGCTCATCGCCGCCATGCTGGCCGCCTTCGCCACGCTGAAGGCCGACACGCCGATCTGGATCCTCGAGGTCGTGTTCTTCCTCATGGGCACGGGCATGTCGCACATCATGACCCCGACCAGCGTCGTCATCATGCAGGCCCTGCCCCGGGAGAAGGCCGGCTCGGCGTCCGCGCTCAGCAACACCTTCCGCCAGGTCGGCGGCGCGCTCGGCATCGCGGTCCTCGGCTCGGTGCTGTCCTCGTCCTACCGTGACGGCATCCAGGACAAGCTCACCCTTCTCCCGGCGGGCCTGCGCCACACCGCGGGCGAGTCGATCGAGGCGACCCTCGGCGTCGCCGACCGGATCGGCCCGAACGGCAGGGCGCTCATAGCCCCGGCCAACGACGCCTTCCTGCACGCCATGCACGTCACGGCGCTGTGCGGGGCCGGCGTCGCGGTGCTCGGCGCGATCGTCGTCGCGCTGTTCCTGCCCGGGAAGGCGAGCGCCGCACCGACCGGCGAGAAGGAGCAGGCACTGGTCTCGGCCGATCACTGACCGTACGTTCATGACCGGGCACACGGGGGACCGGGTGCCCGTTCATGTGCATAGGGGGAACACGACCGGGGGAAAGTCCCCCTTCCACCCCAGCAAGGACGGAGCAGACAGTGAGCCTCGCCGAGAGCCGGACCCAGCAGGACTGTCCCGTACGGGGTCGCCCCCGTAGCGAGGCGGTCGAACGGGCGATCCACGAAGGCGTGATGAGGCTCCTGGAGGAAGGCGTCCCGCTCGCCGACCTGTCGATAGAGCGCATCGCCCGCACGGCGGGGGTCGGCAAGGCCACGATCTACCGCCGGTGGAGCAACAAGGAGGACCTGTTCGTCGACGTCCTGCGGGCCGGCGAGCCGGAGGACCCCCAGCTGCCCGGCACGTCCGTCCGTGACGACCTCGTGGTCCTCCTGGAGGCGCTGCGCCGGCGCGGCCTCGCCAGCCGGTCCTCGGCCCTGCTGCACAACGTGTACGCGCAGATGAAGAGCAGCCCCAAGCTCTGGAGCGCCTACCACGCGACCGTCGTCGTCCCCCGGCGCAGACTCACCCTCGACGTGCTGCGCCGCGGGCAGAGCACCGGCGAGCTGCGGCCCGACCTGGACCTGGAGCTGATGAACGACATCGTCGTCGGCCCCATGCTCGTCCGCACCGTGCTGCATCCCGACAGCTCCCTGGAGGAGGACCTGGCCGCGCGGATAGTGGACACGCTCCTGGAAGGGCTACGCCCCGTCAGCTCAGCGACCGTCAGCTCGGAGCCCGTCACCGGGGAGGCCGTTACCGTCCGGTCTTAGTATGAGTGTTTCGTTACAAGAGGAACCCTCCGTACCGGACACGCCGTCCTCGTCCCCGTACGGCCGCCACGCGGCGGCAGGAACGCACCGGTCATCCCCTAGGGTCGTCACCGTGGGGGATGATGGTGTGCACGGCAAGTTGTGAGGCGACGGTATGGCGCAGGCGTATGTGGCGGAGACGGGCAGCGGCGGCACGGGGCCGAACCGCAGAGGCCCCCGGTTCCTGCTCCGGCGTCTGTACGACACCCTGCGCACCGATCGCGGCGTCTGGCGCCGGGGGATCGTGACGGCCGTCCTCGCCGTGCTCCTCGCACTGGTGATGCTGCTGCACGCGCAGGTCCCCAACACCGTCGGCAACCTCGGCAGTCTCACCGAGACGTTTCTGCCCTGGTTCGGCCTGGTGGTCATCCCCCTGCTGCTGATCGTGGGGCTGCTGCGCAGGTCGGCGACCGCGGTGATCGCGCTGCTGCTGCCGCTCGTGGTGTGGCTGAACCTCTTCGGCGGGCTGATCGGCGACAAGACCGCCGCCGGCGGGAACCTGACCGTGGCCACGCACAACGTCAACGCGGGCAACCCCGACCCCGCCAGGACGGCGCGTGACGTGGCCGCCTCGGGGGCGGACGTGCTGGCCCTGGAGGAGCTGACCCGGGTCCCGGAGTACGAGCGGGCGCTCGAGTCGACGTACAAGTACCACTCCGTGCAGAACACGGTCGGGCTGTGGAGCAAGTACCCGTTGAGCGACGTGCGGACCGTGAACATCGAGATGGGCTGGACCCGTGCGATGCGCGCCACGGTGGCCACGCCGTACGGGAAGGTCGCGGTCTACGTCGCCCACATGCCCTCGGTGCGGGTCAAGATGGCGTCCGGGTTCACGGCGCGGCAGCGGGACAACAGCGCGGACGCGCTGGGCGAGAGCATCGAGAACGAGAAGCTCGACAAGGTGATTCTGCTCGGTGACCTCAACGGCACCATGAACGACCGTTCGCTCAACGCCATCACCGCGCAGATGCGGTCCACCCAGGGAGCGGCGGGCAGCGGGTTCGGCTTCAGCTGGCCGGCGGCGTTCCCGATGGCGCGGATCGACCAGATCATGGTCAAGGGGGTCGACCCGGTCAGCTCCTGGACACTGCCGCGCACCGGAAGCGACCATCTGCCGATCGCGGCCCGAGTGAACGTCACCCACCCCTGACCGCAACGCCGTTCCCCGCGGCCCTGTGGGGGTTGGGGTGCGTGGTTGTCGGCGGTTGTGGCCGCTTCCCGCGCAGTTCCCCGCGCCCCCGACGGTCTCGGGGTGCGTCGTTGTCCGCGGGCAGTGGCCACTCCTCGCGCAGTTCCTCGCGCCCCTATCGACCGGCCCAGGGTATGCGCGCGGAGCGCGCTCTTCAGGGGCGCGGGGAACTGCGCAAAACCCCCGACGGGCCCGCAGCCGACGACGTGCAGCGGGGGCACCGACAGGGGCGCGGGGAACTGCGCGAGAGACGACCACGGTCCGCAGTCGGCGGCGTGCCCGCAGGGGCATGGGACAGGGGCGCGGGGAACTGCGCGAGAGACGACCACGGTCCGCAGTCGGCGGCGTGCCCGCAGGGGCATGGGACAGGGGCGCGGGGAACTGCGCGA